>NZ_JAKJSR010000032.1:0-80194 GCF_050337155.1 Vibrio cionasavignyae | reverse complement strand
GTTAGGCCTGCCGCCAGCGTTCAATCTGAGCCATGATCAAACTCTTCAATTTAAGATTTTGTCGGCTCAATGAATACTGACTTCAAAACTGTCCCTTACTTAAAAAGTAAGAAGTAATTTTAAAGCTATTATCGTTCCAACAGAACGATAATGAATTTTGACTGTGTGACAGTAAGCGAACTTACTACCCTTAGGTCACGTGTTCATTGAAAACCATTTTACTTCCGAAGAAGTGGTTCGTTTCTACTTTGCAGCAGAAGCAAACATAATGATTATCATCAACAAGTGTCCACACAGATTGATATAGGTCTATATTGTTAAAGAGCTTGTTTTGAGGCTTGCTCAAAACGGACGGCCATTTTAGCTAGATAAGCTTCAGTGTCAAACACTTTTTAAAACTTATTTTGCTAAGCTCATTGAGCTTGATAGCCTTCTGACTCGTTCTTGGTTTTTGTTGAACCGTTCCCGTGTCAGCGAGGGTGCATTATAGAGATCGGCGTCTCATTGGCAACCCTTTTTTTCGTATTTTTTCTATTTTATTTTCGTTCGGTCAGAAACAATACAAAGTGATTTAAAAGTATACTTTGAATGGCTAAAGTTGATGGAATTTGTCAGCAAACAATGCCACTTTATCCCAGTTGGTATACTCAACCTCTTTCGTTGTATCGGTTTCTCCCCCAGTCATCTTCATAATGAACTTAATCATGAACCGATCGAAGACATTATATCGAGGGTAATAGAGGGCACCTGCAAACACACCAATTAATGAAGGCTGCCAAGGTGATTTTTTCAAGAAGGTTTTGATGTATGCACTCCCTTCCGGCGTATCCTTTCCTTGGTCTTCTTTTCTAGCCGTGAGGTTGACACAAAAAAATGCAACCTGACTCTGGTCTAATTGCTTGCAATGGCGCTCAATAAACTGATAGAGCTTTTTGTTTAAATGGCCGTAACGAATAGAGGCGCCAATCAGGACTCGCTCGTAATTAGACAGATCTATATCACCCACGGTATTTAGATCGATAAATTCAGCCTCACTGTCACTGCATTGCGTCGCAATACGTTCAATGATTTTTTGAGTTTGTCCTTCTCTTGTCGAGTACAGATAAAGCACCTTCGCCATAAGACTTCCTTAGCTACGCCAAAATGCAGGCGTTAATAAAATAAGTAGTGTGAATATTTCTAATCGACCGAAGAGCATGGAGACAATCAATATCCATTTGGCACTGTCATTAACTTCGCCAAAATGAACCGCAACCTCACCCAGACCTGGGCCTAAATTGTTCAGCGTCGCCGCAACGGCAGAGAAAGCACTTAATTCATCCATACCTGTCGCAATCAACGCAAGCATACAAACAACAAACACCAGCGCGTAAGCAGAAAAGAAGCCCCATACCGCATCAACAACCCGTTGCGACAGTGCGGTTCCACCAACCTTAATGGTGTATACCGCTCTCGGGTGTACTAAGCGTTTCATTTCACGAGCGCCCTGCAATGTTAGCAACAAGATACGAATAACTTTCATACCTCCTCCCGTTGAACCTGCACAACCACCTATAAAAGAAGAGAACAGCAGTAACACTGGTAAAAAGAGCGGCCACTCTGAAAAACCGGTGGTGGTAAACCCTGCTGTCGTCGATATAGAAACAGATTGGAACAAAGCCTGATCAAACGCGTCATAGAAGGATTGATACGAATGGTGTTCAAGGAGAATCAAAAAGCACACCAAGAACAATACTAACTGAATGAATAAGAAAGCGCGGAATTCAGGGTCCTTCCAGTAGTACTTGGGATGAACACCACCAGATGAAAAAGCGGCAAAGTGCAGGGAGTAGTTACAAGCAGAAATTAATAGAAACACAACGGTGATCATATTAATAGCATGACTATCAAAATAACCCATACTGGCATCATGTGTCGAAAAGCCACCAATAGCGATGGTTGAGAAACTATGAGCAATAGCATCAAATGGTGTCATCCCTGCCACCCAAAACGCTGCAGCACAAGCAATGGTCAAACTTAAGTAGATATACCATAGCGCCTTTGCAGTTTCAGCAATACGTGGGGTCATCTTACTATCTTTCACTGGACCTGGAATTTCAGCGCGATATAACTGCATGCCCCCGATACCCAATACTGGCAAAATAGCGACGGCAAGAACGATGATTCCCATCCCACCAAACCACTGCAGCAATTGACGATAAAACAAAATTGCCTTGGGTAATTCATCGAGACCAACAATTACGGTCGCCCCTGTTGTCGTTAATGCAGAGAATGATTCAAAGAAAGCATCGGTTATCGACACATTGGGATAGTCTGAAATCAGGAAGGGTAACGCGCCTGCGCTACCAATTACCGTCCAAAACAACACAACAATAAGAAAGCCATCTCGCGCTTTTAACTCATGTTTATGTCTTCTATTGGGTAACCAAAAAAACGCCCCACATATAAGGAGGACAAAAAATGTGGTAACAAAAGGAACGCCCGCACCATCACGGTAAATTAATGCGACGAGTGCAGGCGCTAACATAGAGACACTAAAAAGTGCTAGTAGCAGCCCAACAATGCGGATAATGGATCGAAATTGCATAGTGTATTGAATGAAGCAAAGCTTCTATTACTTCCTAGTTGTTTTCAAATAAGGAGACCATCGCCTTGGCTCCACTCTTATTAATAATGCTAAGCGTGAGTGCATCAACTTGATTCACTTCAACTTCAACAATCAATACGACTTTTTCACTGTACTCTGAAGCAATCTCTAATGCACCAAACTTACTTAATTCAGACTGAGCAATCGCTATGAATCCATAGTCTAACTCTACTCGTAAACGAGTGGTTATTTTTTTTTCTATTGTTTGAATTAACTTCAGTGCTTGCTGAACGCCGCCGCCATAAGCTCTCACTAGGCCACCAGTACCCAGTTTTATGCCACCAGAATAACGAGTCACGACTGCCGTTAGTTCACCAATACCAGAACCGCTGAGCTGAGCCAAAATCGGCTTCCCCGCCGTGCCAGATGGTTCGCCGTCATCACTAAAGCCCCACATCATCGAATTTTCAGGCCTACCTGCGACAAAGCCCCAGCAATTGTGGCGAGCACCACTGTGCTGAATCTTCACCTGTTGAACAAACGCTTTTGCTTCGTCAATACTTGGGGTATGGCTAATTTGAGTAATAAAGACACTTTTCTTAATCTCTTCTTCAAAAATAACCGACTGCTCTGGAACTGGGTATGCGCTTGAGTTCATTGGTTTTTAAAGCCGTGTCGCCTAAAAGGGGTATTCTATCACGCAAGGATTCGATTGACTCCAAGAACGGACATTGCTCATAATGTTAAACAGTTGTTTAAAAAATGTATTGAAATTTATTCGATACGCGTTCACACTGAAGCAACTGGTCTAACCAGATCCATAATAATTACCGCTTCACTCAATCATGGATTGTCTGTCACGGAGAACGACAATGATTTACCAATCTGACACCCTACAGGTAAAGGAAGTACGCAACGGCATTGCTGAGCTGTGCTTCAGTGCATCAAATTCAGTCAATAAACTGGATCTCGCTACGCTAGAATCGCTTGATAAAGCCCTCGATTCGGTGGCGCAATGGGACGGTTTAAAAGGCTTAATCCTAACCACTGACAAGAACGCCTTCATCGTTGGCGCTGATATCACCGAATTTTTAGGCCTGTTCGCGAAACCAAAAGCAGAGCTTACAGAGTGGCTACAGTTTGCGAACAACATCTTTAACAAGCTTGAAGATTTACCCGTACCTACTCTTGCCGCGTTAAAAGGACATGCACTAGGTGGCGGCTGTGAATGTGTACTTGCTGCCGATTTCCGCATTGGTGACAAGACCACCAGCATTGGCTTACCCGAAACCAAGCTTGGTATCATGCCGGGCTTTGGCGGCACGGTTCGACTGCCAAGAGTTATTGGTGCCGACAGTGCCATGGAAATCATTACCCAAGGCAAAGCATGTCGAGCACCTGAAGCATTAAAGCTTGGCTTGCTAGATGCCATTGTCGAGACCGATTCATTACATGACTCAGCAATTAACACCATTGAACTTGCCATCAATGAAAAAATTGATTGGAAAACTCGCCGCCAACAAAAACTCTCACCTCTGACGTTAAGTAAGCTCGAATCTATGATGAGCTTTACTATGGCGAAAGGGCTTGTGGCACAAAAGGCGGGCCCACATTACCCTGCACCGATCACAGCAGTAAAAACCATCGAAAAAGCGGCACGTTGTCATCGAGATGAAGCACTGAAAATTGAAGCCGACTACTTTGTTAAGCTTGCCGGTTCCGATGTATCAAATGCCCTTGTCGGTATTTTCCTCAACGATCAATACATCAAAGGGCTTGCTAAAAAAGCCGCGAAGTCAGGTAAAGAAACGCAGCGGGCCGCCGTGCTGGGCGCTGGCATTATGGGGGGTGGCATTGCATACCAATCCGCCTTAAAAGGCGTGCCTGTGATAATGAAAGACATCGCCCAAGCTTCCCTAAACCTTGGTATGGAAGAGGCTTCTAAATTACTCAATAAGCGTCTAAAGCGTGGACGTCTTGATGGGTTTAAAATGGCCGGCATTCTTTCTTCTATTACACCAAGCCTACACTATGCCGGTATTGAGCAATCCGATGTTATCGTTGAAGCGGTAGTTGAAAACCCAAATATTAAAGCCGCGGTATTAACGGAAGTTGAAAAATTGGTTTCTGACAACACCGTCATAGCTTCAAACACCTCTACCATCCCGATTGATGTGTTAGCTAAGTCCTTATCACGTCCAGAAAACTTCTGTGGCATGCACTTTTTTAACCCCGTGCATCGAATGCCTTTAGTCGAAATTATTCGTGGTAAACAGACCTCAGAGGAAACCATCAACCGTGTTGTCGCTTATGCCGCGAAAATGGGTAAATCTCCGATTGTCGTCAACGACTGTCCTGGGTTCTTCGTCAACCGAGTACTGTTCCCTTACTTTGGCGGCTTTAGTCAACTCGTCCAAGACGGCGCTGATTTTATCCAGATAGATAAGGTGATGGAGCGTAAATTTGGCTGGCCAATGGGACCTGCCTATTTACTTGATGTCGTTGGCATCGATACCGCTCACCATGCACAAGCGGTAATGGCCGAAGGCTTCCCTGAACGCATGGCAAAAGAGAGTCGAGATTCGATAGACGTGCTCTTTGAACAACAGCGCTTTGGGCAGAAAAATGGGTCTGGCTTTTACACCTACACTACAGACAAACGTGGTCGTCCGAAAAAAACACCAAGCCCTGATGTCGCTAGCCTTCTTGAAGCGGTATCTCAACCAAGCCAATCCTTTGATGATGACACCATCATTCAACGCATGATGATTCCAATGATCAATGAAGTGGTGCTATGTCTAGAGCAAAACATTATTGCTTCTCCTCAAGAAGCCGATATGGCGCTAGTGTACGGTTTAGGATTCCCTCCTTTCCGAGGTGGCGTATTCCGTTACTTAGATACTATTGGCATTGCTAACTATGTTGAGATGGCAAAACAATATGAGTCGCTCGGTGCGATGTACCAAGTACCAAGTACCCTGATTGATATGGCGGCCTCTGGTGAGTCATTTTATAGTCAGCAACAAGCAAACTCACTGTAGCCACCAACTGGAAGAGGAATTATCAAAATGAAAAATGTTGTCGTTGTTGATTGTCTTCGTACACCCATGGGGCGCTCCAAGGGTGGTGCATTTAGACACACGAGAGCTGAAGATCTGTCAGCTCATTTGATGAAAGGAATTCTTGCTCGCAACCCTGCCGTCAATCCGCATGAAATAGAAGATATTTACTGGGGATGTGTACAACAGACCCTTGAACAAGGCTTCAACGTGGCTCGTAACGCTGCATTGCTTGCTGGTCTACCAATTGAGATCGGTGCCGTTACGGTAAACCGATTGTGTGGTTCATCTATGCAAGCTCTGCATGATGCTACACGCTCTATTATGGTTGGAGATGCTGACATCTGTCTGATCGGTGGTGTGGAGCATATGGGTCACGTGCCTATGAATCACGGGGTTGATTTTCACCCACAGCTCTCTAAGAACGTTGCGAAGGCAGCTGGCATGATGGGACTTACCGCTGAAATGTTAGGCAAGCTTCATGGTATCAGCCGTGAACAGCAAGATGAATTTGCCGCTCGAAGCCACCAGCGTGCACAAGCGGCTACCGTAGAAGGACGCTTTAAAAATGAAATTCTACCGATAGAAGCACACGCCGAAGATGGATCTTTGTTTACCCTAGATTTTGATGAAGTGATTAGGCCAGAAACCAACGTAGAAGGTCTATCTAAGCTGCGCCCGGTCTTCGACCCTGCGAATGGAACTGTGACAGCAGGCACGTCTTCAGCTCTCTCTGACGGCGCTTCCATTATGCTAATTATGAGTGAAGAGAAAGCCAAAGAGCTTGGCGTTAAAATCCGCGCGAAAATACGCTCAATGGCTATTGCTGGTTGCGATCCTTCTATTATGGGATACGGTCCTGTTCCAGCAACGCAGAAGGCGCTAAAACGTGCTGGTCTGCATATGGAAGACATCGATATAGTTGAACTTAATGAAGCTTTCGCCGCGCAATCCCTACCTTGTGCGAAAGATCTCGGTCTACTCGATGTCGTTGACGACAAAGTGAACCTGAATGGTGGTGCGATTGCACTCGGGCACCCACTAGGGTGTTCAGGATCTCGCATCTCCACAACACTGATCAATATTATGGAAGACAAAGACGCAAAATATGGCCTAGCCACTATGTGTATTGGTCTAGGCCAAGGTATTGCCACTATCTTTGAACGACCGTAAACATTACCACTCGAAAAAGGCCCCTTTATGGGGCCTTTTTATATTTCAACATGCACAAAACGCATAGACTGAATGTTCAAGTTTCATTGTTTTTTTTTATCATTCTCACCTAGACTCAATGACAGTTTAAAAGACCAATCCATTTGGAGCACACTATGTTCAAAGCACTTGTACTAAATCAAGAAGACAAAAAAACCATCGCTTCTGTGTCGCAGATTGATGAATCTCAACTTCCTGAAGGCAACGTAAAGATAGATGTAAAATATTCATCACTAAACTACAAAGATGGATTGGCAATTACCGGTAAAGGGCGCATTGTTCGTAACTTCCCTATGGTTCCTGGTATTGATTTATCTGGTGTTGTCTCACAATCCGATGATCCTCGTTACAAAGAAGGCGACGAAGTTGTTCTTACTGGATGGGGCGTTGGTGAAGGTCACTGGGGTGGCATGGCAGAAAAAGCAAGCCTGAATGGTGACTGGTTAGTCCCAATGCCGGAAGGCCTAGACGCTCATAAAGTCATGGCAATTGGCACGGCAGGTTTCACCGCGATGCTTTGTGTTCAAGCTATCGTAGATGCGGGCATCAAACCAGAAGATGGCGAAGTATTAGTGACAGGTTCAAGCGGCGGTGTTGGTAGCGTAGCTATTACACTATTAAGTCAACTGGGCTACAAAGTCGCAGCAGTAACAGGTCGCGCCAGTCAAAATGGTGCGTTACTCACTTCGCTTGGTGCTTCGCGCATTGTTGAGCGTAGTGAATTAGAAGATCCAGCGAAGCCTCTAGAGCGCCAAGTTTGGGCTGCCGCTGTAGATACTGTTGGTAGCAGCATGCTCGCTAAAGTACTTGCTCAAATGAACTACAACGGTGTTGTTGCCGCATGTGGTTTGGCTGGCGGTTTTGACCTACCAACAACTGTAATGCCGTTTATTCTACGTAATGTTCGCCTACAGGGTATTGATTCTGTTATGTGCCCACGAGAAAAACGCATTAAAGCTTGGGAGCAACTATCTGAACTACTCCCTGAAACCTATTATGCACAAGCAAGCAAAACCGTCGATTTAGAGCATGCCATTCAAGCGGCTGAAGATATTACCAATGGTGCCATTACTGGCCGCGTAATCATCAAGCTTTAAGCGACTCCACTCGACGAGAAAATATAAAGCTCGCTATCACATAGCGAGTTTTATATTACTAGACACACATAAAACGCCGTCAAAACCTTGCGCTCATTGACGACCTGATGTCCATAACTTAAGCCAAACCAACATCATCAATACGTTTGGTAATTAGTTTGCCGCACTCTTCCTTCACGATGGTTCTCAACCATTGTTGAGATTCCGACGTATGACAGCGCGAATGCCAAATCAACGAATAATCAAATGGTGTAAAAGCAAAAGGAAGGGGCTTAATCACAAGATCATAACGCTCTGCAACCAAGTAAGCTAAATCAGCAGGTACCGTAATAATGAGTGGCATACGATCAACTATCGCTAATGCCGCCTCCAAATGATATGCACGAAGCACCATTTTTCGAGGTTTTTGATTAATCAGTGCGGCATCCAACAGCGCTTTGACGCCATCACTAATCGCAATCATGGCATGAGGTGCATGCACATAATCTTCCAAAGAAAGTGGTCTATCAGCAAGAGGATGCTGTTTAGATACTAAACATGATACGCCCACAGGCCCTAGCACGTCTTGGTGTAAGGGGGAAACTAACCCTGCAGGGCGGCAAATAGCCATATCCACTTTATCTGTGCTCAACTGCTTAAATAGATTCTCGTGCTGTAATGGTGCAAACTCTAATGAAATATTAGGAGCAAGCTCGTAAATCTTTGGCAGCGCATACGGTAAGATCGTCTGCATCGCATAATCCGTTGTCGCAATCAAAAAGCGCTCATTACAGTAATAGGGATCAAACTCACTCGGCGTCAGCAATTGTCGAAACGACTCTAACGGCTGGTCAATTTGTTTGCAGATCTCTAGCGCCTTGCTTGTTGGGATAATACGCTGCCCTTGGCGAGTAAATAAAGGGTCATCAAGTAGCTCACGTAAACGACCTAGTACTCGGCTGGTTGCGGACTGACTCAAATTTAGTCGAATAGCCGCCTGACTGACACTCCCCTCTTCCACCAGCACTTTTAATGCGACTAACAAATTCAAATCACGGCGATAAATATCTTCGAGTTCCATTGATGAGCTCCTAACTAGGTCTCCCTATAGTCTACACCTGCTCATAACGGGTTTATCAAATTTTAGGCAAAAAAATCCCGCCTTTCAGCGGGGAAGCCCAAGAAATTGGGGATAGTGTCGGAATTCGTTTGTCATTAATAAATATCGAACAATGATGTAGCAATAATGTTAATTATTGTTCTCTTCAGCTACGTCTTGCCATTGTCTCATTTCAATCCACATCGCCACTATAGAAACGCTCAACCCGATAAGCGGCATCAACGTAGGCTCTCCTGATGTCTTTAACACCAAGGCACAAAAAGAAATAAAACAGAGTAAAGCATAAATCGTTAATCTATCTAAAATGGTCAACACGGCTACTCCTTAGCGCTTTGTTACCAACTTGTTAAATTAAGTTAAAACAAAAAAAACCATTTGCCAAGAGTTATTGCATATTTTTTCGTCGTAAGTAGAATTCAATCAGATTTTAGACGAGAAAGAGCCATATAATGACAATCAATACCCAGCTAGCCACGCACACATTAGAAGCAGAAGGCTTGCGCTGCCCAGAGCCGGTGATGATGGTCAGGAAGACAATTAGAAAAATGGATGATGGTGACGTGCTGCTTGTCAGTGCCGATGACCCGTCAACAACTCGTGATATTCCAAGTTTTTGTCGCTTTATGGATCATCAATTGCTAGGTGAGCAAACGGAGTCTCTGCCGTATCTCTATCTCATAAAGAAGGGCGCGTAGTAGTATTAATACAAAGGGACAAAATGTAAAAAGGCTGCCAGAGGCAGCCTTTAATTATTCATCATATTCCAGCGTTCTGATCTCAGACTGAAGCGCTTTAATCTGCTTTTGCATGGCTCGAATATCACTATGCATAGGTATCAAGTGCTGCACCCGAATCCAAGATTCAACGGCTAATGCCGTCATGATAATCGCACCCACGACCATCGGTAGCCACATATCAGTCAATACCATGCCTAATAATGTCAACACCAGACCAACGGTAAATAAAGCGCTTTGATTTTTAGCGGTCATTCCTGTGTAACGTGTCAGCATATGTTGCCCTCTCGCTTAGGATCCACACTGTTAAATTACCATGACAAGCATGACACTAATATGTCAGTCATCACGGTTTTCAGTAGTGAAAAGCGCTTCGCAAACAAAATGTATCAACACCATTTTATTGATACTATTCACTAAAAAAATGCCGCACCACATGCCAACCCAACAAACAACAATGCGGTTACTTTACGTATCCAATTTAAGGGCAATCGATCAGCTGAAAACTGACCAATCAATACTACTGGGACGTTCGCTAATAACATGCCAATCGTTGTACCGATAATGACCAAAAGCAATGCATCTGCATACTGCGCCCCCAAAATTGACGTCGCGATTTGCGTTTTATCACCAATCTCGGCAATAAAAAAAGCAATAAAACTCGCAACAAAAGGGCCTCGGCTAGATACCCCTTCTTCGTCATCTAATTTGTCCGGAATGAGAACCCAACCCGCCATCAAGAGAAAGCTCACAACTAACACCCACTTTAATACTTCAGGTGATAAATAGTCGGCCACCACAACCCCTAGCCATGCAGCCAAAGCATGATTAGCGATCGTTGCTAAAAAAATAGCGGTGATAATAGGAATTGGTTTTCGATACCGGCTGGCCAGTAACAAGGATAATAATTGGGTCTTGTCACCGATTTCGGCTAAAGCCACTGTAGTAATAGATAATGCTAAGACACTCACGACATGCTCTAAGGGGCAGGGATTATAATTATTAACCATAGATAAACCTCGCGCCCCACCCCGGTTCACGATGCTTATCTAAGGTCTTGCTAAACGAATTCGCTGTTCGTCTCATACACCATGGTGAATGTGCACCAATTATGTTGACGTATGAATCAAAGCTGTGTGACAGACTTTGATAAGCTACTCCCCAAAGATGGGCGCATTCTAAACATTCAACTCATAAAATTCAATAATCTCTGTCCCTAGGCTGCGGCGATCATTAAGTAAATAGGAAAAAGTCCGTTTTTTTACCTGTCTGATGATTAATTAACCACCTTTGCCCCTACTCCCATTGGGAATAACTCGGTATACTTGAGCGTTATTTTTATCCGTTTTTAGACAGAACTTTCATTTAGAGAATTGCGCGAACAAACTATGCAAAAATACGATATCAAAACCTTCCAGGGAATGATCCTCGCGCTGCAGGATTATTGGGCTCAAAATGGTTGTACGATTGTTCAACCGCTAGATATGGAAGTAGGTGCTGGCACCTCTCACCCAATGACATGTCTACGTGCACTTGGCCCAGAGCCAATGTCTACGGCATACGTTCAACCTTCACGTCGTCCGACCGATGGTCGCTATGGCGAAAACCCGAACCGTCTGCAGCACTACTATCAATTCCAAGTAGCTCTAAAACCATCTCCTGACAATATTCAGGAACTGTACTTAGGCTCTCTTGAAGTACTTGGTGTCGATCCGCTGGTTCACGATATTCGTTTCGTAGAAGACAACTGGGAAAACCCTACATTAGGTGCATGGGGCCTTGGTTGGGAAGTATGGCTAAACGGCATGGAAGTAACTCAGTTTACTTACTTCCAACAGGTTGGCGGCCTTGAGTGTAAGCCTGTCACCGGCGAGATCACTTACGGTATCGAGCGTCTAGCAATGTACATCCAGGAAGTAGATTCTGTTTACGACCTAGTATGGAACGTAGCACCAGACGGTTCTAACGTGACTTACGGTGACATCTTCCACCAAAACGAAGTTGAGCAATCCACCTACAACTTCGAGCACGCAGATGTAGATTTCCTATTCACTTTCTTCGACCAGTGCGAGAAAGAGTGTAAAGAGCTACTTGAGCTTGAGAAGCCACTGCCGCTTCCAGCTTACGAGCGCATTCTAAAAGCAGGTCACGCATTCAACATTCTTGATGCGCGCAAAGCTATCTCTGTAACAGAGCGTCAACGATACATCCTTCGTATCCGCAACCTGACTAAATCGGTTGCCGAGGCGTACTACGCGTCACGTGAAGCGCTTGGCTTCCCAATGTGTAAGAAGGACAAATAATCATGGCGAAGAATTTTCTAATTGAACTGGGTACGGAAGAGCTTCCACCAACAGCACTTCGTTCTCTAGCAGAAGCATTTGCTGCTAACTTTGAAGCAGGTCTTAAAACTGCTGAGCTTTCTCACGAAGGTATCAAGTGGTACGCAGCACCTCGCCGTCTAGCTCTTAAAGTGACGGCACTGGCTGAAGGCCAAGCAGACAAAATCGTTGAGAAACGTGGTCCGGCTATTTCTGTCGCATTCGATGCTGAAGGCAACGCAACAAAAGCAGCGCAAGGCTGGGCTCGTGGTAACGGTATTACCGTTGAACAAGCTGACCGTCTAAAAACAGACAAAGGTGAATGGCTTCTTTTCAAACAAGAAGTCGCAGGCAAACCAGTTCAAGAACTGGTAATGGACATTGCAGCGAAAGCACTAGCAGGCCTACCCATTCCTAAAGCAATGCGCTGGGGTAACTCAGACATTCAATTTATCCGTCCAGTGAAAACACTGACAGTACTACTCGGTGATGAGCTTGTTGAAGGCGAAATACTGGGCGTAGCATCTGCGCGTACTATCCGTGGCCACCGTTTCATGGGCGAACAAGAGTTTACCATCGACTCTGCTGACCAATACCCTGCGATCCTAGAAGAACGCGGTAAAGTCATGGCGGATTACGAAGCGCGTAAAGCGATCATCCTTGCTGACTCTCAAAAAGCAGCAGCAGCGGTTGGCGGTAAAGCTGACCTAGAAGATGACCTTGTTGAAGAGGTAACGTCTCTGGTTGAATGGCCAGTCGTACTGACAGCGAAGTTCGAAGAAGAGTTCCTAAAAGTGCCTTCTGAAGCGTTGGTTTACACCATGAAAGGTGACCAAAAATACTTCCCTGTTTACGATGACAACAAGAAGCTACTTCCGAACTTTATCTTCGTATCTAACATCGAGTCTAAAGAGCCTCGTTACGTTATCGAAGGTAACGAAAAAGTGGTTCGTCCACGTCTTGCTGATGCTGAGTTCTTCTTCAACACAGACCGTAAGCGTCCATTAATCGACCGTCTTCCTGAGCTAGACCAAGCTATCTTCCAGAAGCAACTAGGCACTATCAAAGACAAAACAGACCGCATCACAGAACTTGCTGGTTACATTGCTGAGCAAATCGATGCTGACGTTGAAAAATCTAAACGTGCTGGCCTACTGGCTAAATGTGACCTAATGACATCAATGGTATTCGAATTTACCGATACTCAAGGTGTAATGGGCATGCACTACGCGAATCATGACGGTGAAGACGAGCAAGTAGCACTAGCACTTTACGAACAATACATGCCTCGTTTCGCGGGCGATGATCTTCCAAGCACAGGCATTTCTTCTGCTGTAGCAATGGCTGACAAGCTAGACACTATCGTTGGCATCTTCGGTATTGGCCAAGCACCGAAAGGTTCTGATCCATTTGCTCTACGTCGTGCATCACTCGGTGTGCTGCGTATCATTGTAGAAAACGGCTACAACCTAGACCTAACCGATCTGATCGGTAAAGCGAAAGCGTTACTTGGCGACAAACTGACCAACGAAAACGTAGAAGCTGATGTCATCGACTTCATGCTTGGTCGTTTCCGCGCATGGTACCAAGATGCTGGTTTCAGCGTAGATATTATCCAAGCGGTACTCGCACGTCGTCCAACGAAACCAGCAGACTTTGACCAACGTGTTAAAGCCGTTTCTCACTTCCGTGAATTGGAGGCCGCTGAAACGCTAGCAGCAGCCAATAAACGTGTTGGAAACATTCTTGCTAAATTTGATGGCGAATTAGCTCAAGAGATTGACTTAACACTCCTTCAAGAAGACGCAGAAAAAGCACTTGCGGAAGAAGTTGAAGTCATGACAGAAGCACTTGAGCCAGCTTTTGCGACGGGTAACTACCAAGAAGCACTAAGCAAACTAGCTAACTTACGTGAGCCAGTTGATGCCTTCTTTGATAACGTAATGGTCATGGCAGACGACGAAGCGCTTAAAAAGAACCGTCTAACGTTGCTTAACAACCTACGTAACTTGTTCTTGAAAATCGCAGATATTTCGCTTCTTCAGAAATAATCCTCTTTGTTTCAAACAAAACCCGGTCTCATGACCGGGTTTTTTATCATCCCGCTAATTCACCACTTCAATTAGATCTAATTCTCCCATTTCGATAAATAGTGCTTTGCCTCACATTATCATTACGGTATGTTCAAAAGACTCCCTTGCCACCAGCAAGGTCGATAAAGGTAACTCATACAAGTGAACGTAATGAACTAGGGACAACAATGCAATTTTCTAAGTTTGGTGAAAAATTTAATCGTTACTCAGGGATCACCCAGTTAATGGATGATCTAAATGATGGACTGCGCACTCCTGGCGCCATCATGCTCGGTGGAGGCAACCCTGCTGCTATTCCCGCCATGCTCGAGTATTTTCATCAAGCCAGTGCCTCAATGCTCGCCAGCGGCGAACTCGTTGCAGCGATGTCAAACTATGATGGTCCACAAGGCAAAGATGCCTTCGTAAAGTCCTTAGCGAACTTACTAAAAGAAACGTACGGTTGGGATATTTCAGAAAAAAACATCAGTCTGACTAATGGCAGCCAAAGCGGATTTTTCTACCTCTTCAACCTTTTTGCGGGTCAGTATCAAGACGGGCGTAAAAAGAAAATCCTACTACCGCTAGCACCAGAATATATAGGCTATGGTGACGCTGGTCTTGAAGACGATATTTTTGTCTCATATCGCCCAGAAATAGAAATGCTTGAACAGCGCCAATTCAAATATCACGTCGATTTTGACCGTTTAAAAGTCGATGACTCTGTCGCAGCAATCTGTGCCTCAAGGCCAACGAACCCAACCGGCAACGTTCTTACTGACGATGAGATTCGCAAGCTAGATAAACTGGCTAGAGACAACGGCATTCCGCTGATTATTGATAACGCTTACGGTACACCTTTTCCAAATATCATCTTTGAGGATGTCACCCCATTTTGGAATGACAACACCATCTTGTGCATGAGCTTATCAAAATTAGGGCTACCAGGGCTTCGCTGTGGCATCGTGATTGCGAGTGAACAAATCACCCAAGCATTGACCAATATGAATGGCATTATTAGCCTTGCGCCAAGTGGTATGGGACCGGCTTTAGCTCACCATATGATTGAAAATGGCGATTTATTGCCATTAAGCGAAAACGTCATCAAGCCCTATTACCAACAAAAGTCGCAACGCGCAGTAGAGCTACTCCAACAAGCCATTCCGGATCCTCGTTTTCGAGTCCATAAGCCAGAAGGGGCAATCTTCTTATGGCTATGGTTTGATGAATTGCCAATTACAACAATGGAATTATACCAACGGTTAAAAGCTCGAGGGGTGCTTATTGTCCCGGGTGAGTATTTCTTTATTGGACAAGAAGACAATTGGGATCACGCCCATCAATGCTTACGTATGAACTACGTTCAACCAGATGAAGCGATGCAAAAAGGCATCAACATTATTGCCGAAGAAATTAGTAAAGCTTACCAAAATAACTGATGTCTAAGCTGGATCGAAAAGAGCGCTATAAGCGCTCTTTTTTATACCTAAAGAAACTAACTATTGTCTGGCAAGCTTTTACCATTAATCGCAATCTTACGTGGCTGCATCGCTTCAGGGATCTCTCTTTCCAAATCCACGTGCAGCAAGCCATTTTCCATGGTTGCGCCTATCACTTTCACGTAATCCGCCAATTGGAATTTACGCTCAAAGTCTCGCTCAGCAATACCTTGGTAGATATAATTTTTACTTTCTTCTGCCTGGCGCTCTCCACGTACAATCAACATATTCTCTTTTTGAGTAATATCTAAATGTTCGTCAGCAAAACCCGCCACTGCCATCGTAATGCGGTATTTATTTTCGTCTTGCTGTTCAATGTTATACGGTGGGTAACCACCAGAAGAGTTCTTCGATGTGTTGGCTTCCATCAAGTTAAACAGACGGTCAAAACCAATGGCGTTACGGTATAGGGGGGCAAAATCTACAGTTCTCATCATACTATCCTTTCATTAAGCAATAGCCTTAGCCAGCATCAATAGAGTGACTAAGTTATCCAAATATCATGTCCGAAATGGTGTACATCGGCATGCATGATAATTGGCTATATCAAGTTGTGGGCGGCGCAGGTCATCCTCTCATGAGCGATGTTACGCCAGCAGTATCAAAGGCCCAATAATTTGGCATCCTCTTCAATAATAGATATAGGGGCGATAGAAAGCAGATTCAAGCCAATATTCAAAAAATATCCACCCTGCATTTTGCAAAAAAACAGCGCCCTCAAAAAAGGCGACCCCGCTAAAGAAAACAAACCGTGAGTAAACAATAGAAATACCTAGCAACTAAGAACCCACTTCCCAGAAACAAAAAACGCCACCCAAAGGCAGCGTTTTCTCTATCACTTACAATATAAACCCACTACACATCCAAGTTTGCTACTTTTAGCGCATTCTCTTCAATGAAGTTACGACGCGGTTCAACTTGATCACCCATTAATGTGGTAAACAGAAGATCAGCGCCAACGGCATCTTCAATCGTCACTTGCATCATGCGGCGAGTTTCAGGATCCATGGTAGTTTCCCAAAGTTGATCGGGGTTCATCTCACCCAGACCTTTGTATCGTTGTAGGCTAAGACCACGACGAGACTCTTTCACCAACCACTCTAATGCTTCAACAAAGCTAGAAACAGGCTGAGTACGTTCACCACGCTTAATGTAAGCGCCCTCTTCAATTAAGCCTTCTAGCGCTTCTGATAGATCCGCTAGTTTGCTAAATTCCTTCGAGTTAATGAGATCAACACTCAAGACATGCTCGTAAGTCACACCGTGAGTACGAACCACAACCTTCGGTACACTCAGACCCAGCTCTTCATGTTTTTCAACTTCTAAGCTGTACTGGCTCGCGCCCGCTTCTTTAGCATTCAGTTGCTCAACAAGCTGTTTGCCCCACGCTTCAACCGCGGCATCATCATGACATTGCTCTGCAGTTAGGCGAGGTACGTAAATCAATTCGTGTACCAACGCACGTGGGTAACGACGACTCATACGATCAACCAGTTTAATGCCGGCATTGTACTGCTGCACTAATTTCTCTAGCCCTTCACCGGCAAAAGCTGGTGCTTCAGGGTTAACATGCAACGCGGCATTATCCAAAGCCAACGCCACCTGATACTGGTTCATGGCGTCTTCATCTTTAATGTATTGCTCTTGTTTGCCTTTCTTCACTTTGTAAAGTGGCGGTTGTGCAATATAGATGTAGCCGCGCTCAATAAGCTCTGGCATTTGACGATAGAAGAACGTCAAAAGTAGTGTACGAATGTGTGATCCATCCACGTCGGCATCGGTCATGATGATGATGTTGTGATAACGCAGTTTGTCTGGGTTATATTCATCGCGACCAATACCACAGCCCAACGCTGTAATCAGCGTCGCGACTTCTTGAGAAGACAACATCTTGTCAAAGCGCGCTTTCTCAACGTTTAGAATTTTACCTTTCAGTGGCAAAATTGCTTGGTTCTTACGGTTACGCCCCTGCTTGGCTGATCCGCCAGCAGAGTCCCCTTCCACAATGTATAGTTCAGACAATGCAGGGTCTTTTTCTTGGCAATCGGCAAGTTTACCTGGCAAACCTGCTAAATCTAACGCGCCTTTACGACGAGTCATTTCACGAGCTTTACGCGCGGCATCACGAGCACGTGCTGCATCAATAATTTTTGAACAGACAATCTTTGCTTCACCTGGGTTTTCCGCCAGGAATTCAGACAACTTTTCATTCATCGCTGATTCAACCGCTGACTTCACTTCTGAAGAAACCAGTTTATCTTTCGTTTGGCTTGAGAACTTAGGATCGGGTACTTTCACAGAAACAATTGCCGTTAAACCTTCACGAGCATCATCGCCAGATGTCGATGTTTTGGCTTTCTTAGAAAAGCCCTCTTTGTCCATAAAGGTATTAAGCGTACGTGTTAGTGCTGAACGGAAACCCGCTAAGTGGGTGCCACCATCACGTTGAGGAATGTTGTTAGTGAAACAGTAGATATTCTCTTGGTAACCATCATTCCATTGCATTGCAACTTCGACGGTAATGCCATCTTCACGTTCAAAATCGAAGTGGAAGATTTTTTGAATGATAGGCGTTTTATTGGTGTTTAGGTGTTCAACAAACGCTTGGATACCACCTTCAAACATGAAGTGATCCATTTTGTCTTCTTCGCGTTTATCAATAAGCTTGATAGAAACACCAGAGTTCAAGAAAGAGAGCTCTCGAAGACGCTTCGCCAAAATATCATAGTGGAATTCGATATTCGTAAACGTCTCTTCACTTGGCCAGAAACGAATCTCAGTACCCGTTTTATCGGTATCACCTACCACAGCTAGCGGCGCTTGCGGCTCACCGTGATGGTAAGTTTGAGTATGAATTTTTCCGCCACGATGGATAGTCAACGTCACTTGCTTAGATAGTGCGTTTACTACTGAAACACCAACGCCGTGCAAGCCACCAGATACTTTGTATGAGTTATCATCAAATTTACCACCGGCGTGAAGTACCGTCATGATAACTTCGGCAGCAGAGACTTGCTCTTCTGGATGCAGTTCCGTTGGGATACCACGGCCATCATCGCGAACCGAAACAGAGCTGTCCTCATGAATAGTCACAATGATGTCATTACAGTGACCAGCCAACGCTTCATCAATTGAGTTGTCAACCACCTCAAAAACCATGTGGTGCAGACCGGTTCCATCGTCCGTGTCGCCGATGTACATTCCTGGACGCTTACGTACCGCATCCAGACCCTTTAGTACTTTAATACTCGATGAATCGTAATTTTCTGACATGAGTTTCTCTCACTATTTACCTGGTTCTATTGTGCCATGTTCCACATGAAACATCTTGCCATTTTCGTCAACCATATCGGCAACTTGACTTTGGGTAATAGAACTTACAAAAACTTGAGCCTTCGTCTCTTTTAAGTAATCCGCTAAGCGTTTACGACGGAGGCTATCTAATTCTGAAGCAAAGTCATCAATTAAATAGATGCACTGCTTTCCTGTTAATTCTGCTAGATGTTGACCTTGCGCTAAGCGCAGCGCACACATCATTAATTTCAATTGGCCTCGTGATAACACATCCTCAACGGGGGTATTATTCACTTTGATCCGTAAATCGGCCTTATTGGGTCCACTAAAGGTATACCCCAATGCTTGGTCTCGCTCAAAACTTCGCTCTAACAACTCACTGTAAGGTGTGCCCTTCTCCCAACCACGATAATAGCCGAGCTTAATGTCCAATTCTGGCAAAAAGGACTGACACATCGTTTCAGCTAATGGCTGCATTTGTTCAACGTAGCGACGACGCCAATCGTCTATTTGAGTGGCCAATAACGCAAGGTCCTTATCCCAAAACCGCATCTCTCGATAGCTGGTGGCAGATTTAAGTAACGCATTGCGCTGCTTATTCAGACGCTTAAAACGACCCCATGCTTCATGAAAGCCAGGTTCAGAGTGAAACACACCCCAGTCGATAAATGCACGTCTAAATTTAGGCCCATCGGTCAATAATTCAAAGCCCTCAGGATGAATTAACTGCAAGGGTAACACCTTAGCAAGCTGAGCAAGTTTTTGCCCAGATTGACCGCCTATTTTAACCTCTGTTGACCCATCACGCTGCTTATTAATGCCAATAGGTACCTCAAATTGATCCGAGTTCAAAAAACGACCATGAACAAACAGTTCTTGGCAATCATTCTGAATCACTCGTCCCGTCAAAGTACTTTTAAATGAGCGGCCATGACCTAGCAAATAAATGGCTTCAAGCAAGCTTGTTTTGCCACTTCCATTAGGGCCAATAATAAAGTTAAAGCCTGTGGATAGTTCAATATCACAGGCTTTAATATTACGAAACTGCTGTACGATTAGACGCGAAAGCGGCATAAAGCGATGCTCATATTAGAGACGGATTGGCATCACCACATACATGGCGCTTTCATCTTCACTATTTTCAATAAGCGCACTGGCGTTCGCATTAGACATCGAAATGCGTACCTGATTACAACGTAAACTGTTCAATACGTCCAAAACATAAGAAACATTGAAACCAATTTCTAGCGCATCACCTTCAAAGTTCACGTCTAGCATTTCTTCCGCTTCTTCTTGCTCTGGGTTATTCGCTGTAATTCGCATTTCACTGCCATCCAGGTTCACTCGAACACCACGGAATTTTTCATTCGACAAAATCGCAGCACGAGAGAAGGCCTGACGTAGTTCACCACAATCTGCTTCTAGCGTTTTATCGGTATTTTGCGGTAATACTCGACGGTAATCAGGGAAGCGACCATCCACCAACTTAGACGTGAAGATAAAGTTGTTCACTTCTGCACGGATGTTAGAGCTGCCAATTTGTAATGTCACTGGTTGCTCTGGTGCATCTAATAATTTAGACAGCTCTTGTACCCCTTTTCGAGGCACTATAATTTGTTGATTCTCAAAGCTACCTTCCAATGCAACTGTAGCAACCGCCATGCGGTGACCATCTGTTGCTACAGAGCGTAAGGTATTATCATCAAGCTCAAATAGCATACCGTTAAGGTAATAACGAACATCTTGGTTCGCCATTGAGAACTGTGTTTTCTCTATCAAAGATTTCATTTCAGCCTGAGTCACCGTTACAGCGACCTCTTGTTGCCAATCTTCAATATTAGGAAAATCACTCGCCGGTAGTGTCGTTAATGAAAAACGACTACGACCAGAGCGTAACTGAACACGATCACCTTCCAGCACAATGGTGATCATTGCATCATCAGGCAGACCGCGACAGATATCGAGGAATTTTCGCGAAGGCACGGTCACACTGCCCGCTTCAAAATCACTTTCTAGCGTTACTTTACTGATTAACTCGACTTCGAGATCAGTCGCAGTGATTGAAAGCACACCATCGGATACTTTTAACAGTAAGTTACCCAAAATAGGCAAAGTTGGTCTACCACCCAAAGCGCCAGAGACTTGCTGTAGCGGCTTAAGAAGGTGATTACGCTCGATAGTAAATTTCATAGATAACTCTTCGCAAAGATGGCAATCCATGCCACTTAGATTCGAAATACAATAGATTGATGCTAATTATAGTGATTCTGACACTATTAGGAAGAAAGCGTGCGAATTAAGTTAGAGTAGTCTTCCTTAATATCATGACTTTCTTCTCTGAGCTGAGCAATTTTACGACATGCATGAAGCACAGTGGTATGGTCGCGACCACCAAACGCATCACCAATTTCAGGCAAGCTATGGTTAGTTAGTTCTTTCGCAAGCGCCATCGCCAGCTGACGAGGACGCGCTACTGAGCGAGAACGACGCTTAGAAAGCAAATCCGCGACTTTGATTTTGTAATATTCTGCGACCGTTTTTTGAATATTATCGATGGTCACTAATTTTTCTTGTAAAGCCAGCAAGTCACGTAACGCTTCACGAACAAAATCAATGGTGATAGGACGGCCGGTAAAATTCGCGTTCGCGATGACACGGTTAAGTGCCCCTTCCAGCTCACGCACATTTGAACGAAGACGCTTAGCAATAAAGAAGGCTACTTCATCAGCGAGATGAATTTGATGATCTTCTGCCTTTTTCATTAAAATCGCGACACGAGTTTCCAGCTCTGGAGGCTCAATGGCAACCGTTAGCCCCCAACCAAAACGAGATTTAAGGCGATCTTCAACACCATTAATTTCTTTTGGATAGCGATCAGAGGTCAAAATGATCTGCTGGTTACCTTCAAGCAAAGCATTAAAGGTGTGAAAGAACTCTTCTTGAGAGCGTTCTTTGTTAGCAAAGAATTGAATATCATCGATAAGCAGCGCATCAACACTACGGTAATAACGCTTAAACTCTTCAATCGCGTTGTTTTGTAGCGCTTTCACCATATCTTGCACAAAGCGTTCAGAGTGCATGTAAATCACTTTCGCATTGGGCTTATTATCGATAATAGCGTTACCAACGGCATGCAATAGGTGAGTTTTACCCAAGCCTGTACCGCCATATAAGAATAACGGGTTGTAGGCCGCTCCGGGATTATCCGCCACTTGGCGAGCAGCCGCTAAACCTAATTGGTTCGACTTACCTTCCACGAAGTTATTGAACTTATGCTTAATATTAACGTTGGAACGGTGATTAATGTCCGCGACTTCCACTTCATTGTCCCACGTCTTATGCACTGGCTGTCTTGCTTGTAATCTTGCTGGTGCTGAAGATTCTGCTGCGACATCGGCCGCGCTCTTCACGGGTTTAGGTGGGGGCGGTGCCGATACTCGTCGGCTACCCACTTCAAGACGCAGGCTTGGGACATCGTTACCACAATATTCTTGCAGTAAGCGATTAATGCTATTGAGATAACGATCTCGAACCCAATCGAGTACAAAGCGATTCGGCGCAAATAGAGTTAGGGTATTGTCATTAAGCTCAGCCTGCAATGGTCTTACCCACATGCTGAATTCGGTAGCTGGTAGCTCTTCTTGTAGTTGTTGCATGCATTGCAACCAAAGCGAAGATGACACGTTGCGCTCACTCTATTATTGAATTGGGGAAAGACTGCTAATTTTACCTGTTGATAACCAAGATCGCCAGCAAATGATCGAGCTTACGGTGAATAAGATCTAAGTTATTCACAATTTTTATGGCCATTTCACTTGGATCCACACAATTTGCCCTTATTTTACTCACACAGTCATGCACAAAATGGCGATCTACTCACAATTGCCACAATTGATCTAACGTGTGCATAGATCAGTGGTTAATCTGTCACCAAATGATGACAACGGTTCAAAATATGGTGAAAGCTTCATCATTCAACCGCGAGTTTGTTATGGTTAATAACAACTAGTTATTTAACTTATCGACAACTTTGCCAGTAACATTCCTCCCTATAAACATAAGGAGTAGTAAAATGAAAAACTGGATTAAAGGCGCATTAACAGCCTTAGCACTTTCTGCAACCGTATCTCAAGCAGCATATGCTGCAGTCGCACAAGACGTGAAAGTGGGTATGTCTGGTCGCTACTTCCCATTTACGTTTGTAAAACAAGACAAATTACAAGGTTTTGAAGTCGATTTATGGGACGAAATTGGCCGACGTAATGACTATAATGTCGAATATGTAACGGCCAGCTTTTCAGGCCTATTTGGGTTACTTGAAACGGGAAGAATTGATACTATTTCGAATCAAATAACCATTACTGACGAGCGTAAAGCGAAATATCTCTTCGCTGACCCTTATGTCATCGATGGCGCGCAAATTACCGTACGTAAAGGCAATGACAGCATTCAAGGTATTGATGATCTTGCCGGTAAAAATGTCGCCGTTAACTTAGGTTCAAACTTTGAACAGTTGCTGCGTCACTACGATAAAGACGGAAAAATCAATATCAAAACTTACGACACTGGTATTGAACATGATGTCGCACTGGGTCGCTCAGATGCATTCGTCATGGATCGCTTATCTGCTCTTGAACTGATTAAAAAGACAGGCCTTCCACTACAGTTAGCAGGCGAACCGTTTGAAACCATTGAAAATGCATGGCCATTTGTTAATAACGACAAAGGCCAAAAATTACAGCAAGAGGTTAACACTGCACTAGCAGCAATGCGTGCAGACGGCACTTTGGCCAGTATCTCTGAAAAGTGGTTTGGTGCTGATATCACTAAAAAGTAAGTGAACACTATGTACGCGCCCACTACTCTTATCGGTAGTGGGCGTTTATTTTTTTAAGTTTTGGATGCGTTATGGGATTTGATTTTCAATACATGCTCGACCTATTGCCAATACTATTTAAGTACCTTGGTACCACAATGGAGATGGCAATATGGGGCTTGTTTTTCTCACTGATACTGTCAGTGATATTAGCCAATATCCGTGTATTTAAAATCCCGGTATTGGACCAACTTAGTCAACTGTATATTAGTTTCTTCCGTGGCACGCCGCTGCTAGTCCAGCTCTTTCTGCTCTACTACGGTTTACCGCAGGTTTTTCCGTGGATGGTAGGACTCAATGCTTTTAGTGCTGCGGTTATAGGCCTTACCTTGCACTTCGCCGCCTATATGGCAGAAAGTATTCGAGCCGCCATTATTGGTATTGATCGCAGTCAAATGGAAGCCAGTCTGTCTGTCGGCATGACCAAAAGTCAGGCCATGCGCCGTATTATTTTACCGCAAGCGACACGAGTCGCACTGCCATCATTAATGAATTACTTCATTGATATGATCAAATCGACATCACTTGCCTTTACGCTTGGTGTTGCCGAAATCATGGCCAAAGCTCAAATGGAAGCCTCTTCAAGCTTTCGATTTTTCGAAGCTTTCTTAGCGGTCGCTCTTATCTACTGGGGGGTAGTGTTAGTGCTCACTCGTGTCCAAGTGTGGGCGGAACAAAGATTGAACAAGGCGTACCAACGATGATTAAATTAAATAATATTCATAAACGCTTTGGCGATACCGAGGTGTTAAAAGGCATCGATATCGACATAAAACAGGGCGAGATCGTGGTGGTCATTGGTTCCAGTGGCACCGGTAAGTCCACACTACTTCGTTGTGTTAACTTCCTTGAAGAAGCCAACCAAGGCACAATCTCTATTGATGATGTGACAGTTGATTGTCAAAATCACACCAAAGCAGAAGTATTGGCACTGCGCAGAAAAACAGGCTTTGTATTCCAAAACTACGCCTTATTTGCCCATATGACGGCAAAACAAAATATTGCAGAAGGTTTGATTACCGTAAAAGGTTGGAAAAAACCGCAAGCACTCGCCCGAGCTCAACAAATTCTTGATGATATCGGCTTAGGGGACAAAGCGCAGCAGTACCCTGCGTCACTTTCTGGTGGTCAACAACAACGAGTTGGGATTGGACGCGCCATGGCACTGCAACCTGAATTGTTGTTATTTGATGAGCCAACTTCTGCTCTTGATCCTGAATGGGTCGGTGAAGTATTAAATTTAATGAAAAAATTAGCCACTCAACATCAAACCATGTTAGTGGTTACTCACGAAATGCAATTTGCCCGCGAAGTCGCTGATAAAGTGATCTTTATGGCCAATGGTCATATCGTGGAACAAGGTCCACCAGAGCAAATTTTTAACGATCCACAGGATATACAGTTAAAAAAGTTCCTAAATCAGGTCGGGATCGAATAAGGATCCTTGCGCTCTGGCTCACAAAACGTATAATCCGCCGACCGGAATTGAAATTGAACTGATTATTGACTCTTTGAGCCACAGTGATTACAATTCCGCCTCTTTGTTGAGAGGCGTCGGATTTCCTCTTTATTTATAGAGAAGGGTATTTCTCCCACGCCGGGTTCAACGAGAACCTAAAACTACTGATCAGTAAAGGTAATAACCATGTCTAAACGCACTTTTCAACCTTCAGTTCTAAAGCGCAAGCGTACTCACGGCTTCCGTGCACGCATGGCGACTAAGAACGGTCGTAAAACAATTAATGCACGTCGTGCAAAAGGCCGTGCGCGTCTTTCAAAATAATTGACTATTTTGAATAAGAAGCACGCCTTTATTCGGGAGTTACGTTTGTTAACTCCCGAGCATTATCAAAACGTATTTAAGCAAGCTCATCGAGCCGGCTCCCCTCATTTCACCATCATTGCTCGTAAAAACTCTCTTTCACACCCACGTCTCGGTCTTGCGGTTCCTAAAAAACAGATAAAAACAGCTGTCGCTAGAAATCACTTTAAACGACTTACTCGTGAAAGCTTTCGTAACAAACAACACGAACTTCCAAACAAAGATTTTGTTGTTATTGCAAAGAAGAGTGCCCAAACTCTTAGCAATGATGAAATGTTCCAACTTCTCGATAAACTATGGCATCGCCTGTCTCGCCCTTCGCGTGGTTAGCAATAGGACTTGTCTATCTTTATAGATGGACCATTAGTCCCCTAATCGGACCTCGCTGTCGGTTTACCCCAACTTGCTCCCGTTACGCTATAGAAGCCTTACAAGCTCACGGTTTTGTAAAAGGGTGTTGGCTATCTGGCAAACGTCTATTAAGATGTCATCCTTTGAATGAAGGGGGATACGACCCCATTCCACCAGTCCAAAAACAAGACAGAGATAAATAACGATGGATTCTCAACGTAATATTCTGTTAATCGGCTTGGCGTTAGTTTCTTTTTTGCTATTTAACCAATGGCAATCGTACAAGAATCCAGCACCAGTACCGACACAACAGGCTCAAGGTAGTACCCTACCTGCACCATCTTTCGCTGATGAACATGATCCAGCTCCTGGTCATACTTCAGCTGCAGAGAAAATCATCACAGTGAAAACTGATGTGCTAACGCTTGGCATCAATACGATCGGTGGCGATGTAGTAACAGCAGATCTTAACGAATACGCGATTGAGCAAGATTCAGCAGACCCTTTTGAACTTCTTAAAGATTCACAAGGTCATCAGTTTATTGCACAAAGTGGTCTTGTTGGTCCTCAAGGTATTGATTTAAGCAGTACCGACCGTCCGGCTTACCAGGTTTCGACAGAAAACTTGACGCTACAAGATGGTCAGGATGAACTTCGTATCCCTATGACGTTTACTGCGAATGGCATTAACTATGTTAAAACCTTCGTTCTTAAGCGTGGCAGTTATGCCGTTGATGTTGAATACAACATCGACAACCAATCAGGCCAAAACGCAACGTTTGGTATGTACGCTCACCTGAGACAAAATGTTCAGGATAAGGGCGGCAGTATTACAATGCCAACTTATAACGGCGGTGCTTATTCAACTCAAGACACGCGTTATAAAAAATACAGCTTTGAAGATATGCAAGATCGCAACCTGTCTCTTAACCTGACTGACGGTCAAGGTTGGGCAGCAATGATCCAGCACTACTTTGCAGCTGCATGGATCCCACGCGAAGCGCCTGGTACAAATCTCTACACTCGTGTTATTGGCAACCTTGCTGATATTGGTGTTCGTATGCCAAATCAGACCATTGGTAATGGCCAAACCGCTGAACTTAAAGCAACGCTTTGGGCGGGCCCTAAACTACAAGACCAAATGGCTGCAACCGCGCCAAACCTTGACCTTGTAGTGGATTACGGTTGGTTATGGTTTATTGCAAAACCACTTCACACGCTATTGTCGTTTATTCAAGGCATTGTCGTGAACTGGGGTCTAGCGATTATTTGTTTAACCTTCATCGTACGTGGTGCTATGTACCCACTGACGAAGGCTCAATACACATCGATGGCAAAAATGCGCATGCTACAGCCTAAGCTGCAAGCAATGCGTGAACGTATTGGTGATGACCGCCAACGTATGAGCCAAGAAATGATGGAACTGTATAAGAAAGAGAAAGTGAACCCACTGGGTGGCTGTCTTCCAATTATCTTACAGATGCCAATCTTCATTTCGCTTTATTGGGCACTGATGGAATCTGTTGAACTGCGTCACTCGCCATTCTTTGGCTGGATCACTGACCTTTCAGCACAAGACCCTTACTACATCCTTCCATTATTGATGGGTGCGAGTATGTTCTTGATTCAAAAAATGAGCCCAACAACGGTGACGGATCCAATGCAGCAGAAGATCATGACCTTTATGCCGGTTATGTTTACTTTCTTCTTCCTTTGGTTCCCATCAGGCCTAGTTCTATACTGGTTGGTTTCAAACATCGTGACACTTATTCAACAGACTCTAATCTACCGAGCGTTGGAAAAGAAAGGATTACACTCTAAGTAATCCCAAAACGAGTAAATAATAATAAAAGGCGACCTTAAGGGTCGCCTTTTTTAGTCTCCATGATTACAATTTGGCTAACGTATTGCGATTAAGGCAAACCCCATGACAACAGACACTATTGTGGCACAAGCCACCGCACCTGGCCGTGGTGGCGTCGGTATTATCCGCGTCTCAGGCCCTGCGGCATCTCAGGTTGCGCTTGCCGTCACCGGACGTGAACTTAAACCGCGTTATGCAGAATACCTTGCCTTTAAATCTGGCGATGGTTCAGAAATTGACCAAGGCATCGCCCTGTATTTCCCAAACCCGCACTCCTTTACTGGTGAAGATGTCCTAGAACTGCAGGGCCATGGTGGCCCGGTGGTCATGGATATGCTGATTAAGCGTATTTTGCTTATTCCAGGCGTTCGCCCAGCACGACCGGGAGAATTCTCCGAACGTGCCTTCATGAACGACAAAATGGATTTAACACAAGCAGAAGCGATTGCCGATCTTATTGATGCCAGTTCAGAAGAGGCGGCAAAATCGGCCCTTCAATCACTGCAAGGTGAATTCTCTAAACGTATACACGTGCTGGTGGAATCCCTAATTTACCTACGAATCTACGTAGAAGCCGCCATTGACTTTCCCGAAGAAGAAATTGACTTCTTAGCCGACGGTAAGGTCGCTAATGACTTACAGTCGATAATCGATAACCTTGAGGCCGTTAGAAAAGAGGCCAACCAGGGATCGATCATGCGCGAAGGCATGAAGGTCGTCATAGCAGGCCGTCCAAATGCAGGTAAATCCAGCCTACTCAATGCCTTATCCGGTAAAGAGTCTGCCATCGTAACAGATATCGCAGGCACTACTCGAGATGTACTACGTGAGCATATCCACATTGATGGCATGCCACTGCATATAATCGATACCGCAGGCCTACGTGACGCGTCAGATGAAGTTGAACGTATTGGTATTGAGCGTGCTTGGGAAGAAATCAACCAAGCCGATCGTGTTCTCTTTATGGTTGATGGCACCACGACAGATGCAACGGATCCAAAAGAAATATGGCCTGATTTTATCGATCGTCTTCCAGAATCTATCGGCATCACCGTAATTCGCAATAAAGTGGATGAAACTAATGAGGCGCTTGGGATCTGTCACGTAAACGATCCAACACTGATTCGCCTATCGGCACGAACCGGTGAAGGCATCGGTGCGCTTCGAGAACATTTAAAGTCGATCATGGGCTTTTCTGGTGCGAATGAAGGTGGCTTTATGGCTCGAAGACGTCACCTCGACGCATTAGAGCGTGCAGCGGAACACCTTAGTATTGGTCAGCAACAACTTGAAGGCTATATGGCGGGTGAAATTCTTGCTGAAGAGCTAAGAATTACTCAGCAGCACCTCAATGAAATTACGGGAGAATTTAGCTCAGATGATCTACTGGGCCGTATTTTCTCATCATTTTGTATCGGTAAATAAAGGAATGAGCATGATTCATATCATTACAGGTAGCACACTTGGTGGTGCGGAGTATGTGGGTGACCATCTAAGCGATCTACTCAAAGAGCAAGGGCTAACCACGACAATTCACAATCAACCCCAGCTCGCCGACATTGAAGCAAATGGTATTTGGCTCATTATCACCTCAACTCACGGAGCGGGCGATTATCCAGATAATATTCAACCGTTCATTGCAGGCTTGCAGAACACCCCACCCCGAATGTCGACAGTAAAGTATGCCGTCATTGCGATTGGCGACTCAAGCTATGATACATTTTGCGCCGCAGGTAAACATGCCTTTGATCTTCTCGAGGATATAGGAGCAACACCAATCACAGAAGGTCTCGAAATAGACATACTTAATGATCAAGTCCCGGAAGATGCCGCAGAAGCTTGGCTTAACGAACACATCGGCAAATTCCAATAAAAAAAAAGCGGCGCAAGCCGCTTTTTTTACAATTGTGCATAACTTTCCTCGTTATTTTCTTAGCAAATACTCAAAAAAATCACTAATCTCATGTGGATAAGTCGTACACTTTCCAGTGTAAAAGCTATATTTATCCAAATAGTAACTTTTCCCCTTCCACCCGCCTGTGTATAAGTAGCCATTTTGATCCCAGCTAATACAAGACTAGATCAAAGAAAGATCACAAGAACTGATCATAAAAAGATCCATGGTTTTGTTGATCATTTTCTAGTTATCCACAGAAATGGTCGATCCTAATAATAGATCTAATAAAAGATCATATATATAGATCCCTATTTAATAGTTCTTTTTAGCAAGATCCAAAAGTTGTGAAAAGCGATGTTCTCGCTACAAGAAAAGCGGTAGAATACGTCTCCTTTTGGTTAGTCCATTTTGTCGATTGAATACGAGGTCGGTTCATGCTTTATCACGAAACATTTGATGTCATCATAGTCGGTGGCGGACATGCAGGAACGGAAGCCGCACTCGCATCTGCCCGTACAGGGCAAAAAACACTTTTACTGACACATAATATTGATACGTTAGGTCAGATGTCATGTAACCCTGCCATTGGTGGGATCGGTAAAGGTCATCTAGTCAAAGAAGTCGATGCTATGGGTGGTTTGATGGCCAATGCGATCGATCATTCTGGTATTCAATTTCGAACACTAAATGCCTCTAAAGGACCAGCAGTGAGAGCAACTCGAGCTCAAGCTGATCGTGCGTTATACAAAGCGTATGTCCGTAATGTACTTGAGAACACGCCTAATCTGACGTTATTCCAACAATCTGTGGATGATTTGATCGTAGACAATGATCAAATTCGCGGTGTGGTAACTGAAATGGGTTTAAAGTTCCACGCACAGGCCGTAGTGTTGACGGTAGGGACATTCCTTGGCGGAAAGATCCATATTGGAATGGAAAGCTCATCTGGCGGACGTATGGGTGATCAACCGTCTATTGCGCTGGCTAATCGACTTCGTGATTTACCATTTAGAGTCGATCGTTTGAAAACAGGCACACCACCTCGAATTGATGCGCGTAGTGTTGATTTTTCCGTTCTAGAAGCCCAGCACGGTGACAATCCAACCCCTGTCTTTTCTTTTGTTGGCAAGCGTGAGCAGCATCCAACTCAAATCCCATGTTTTATTACTCATACCAATGAGCAAACACATGATGTTATTCGAGCTAACCTCGATCGCAGCCCTATGTATGCAGGTGTGATTGAAGGCATTGGACCAAGATACTGCCCATCAATTGAAGACAAAGTCATGCGCTTTGCTGATAAAAATAGCCATCAGATCTTTATTGAGCCAGAAGGTCTAACGACACATGAATTATATCCGAATGGTATTTCGACCAGTTTACCATTTGACGTGCAGATCCAAATTGTTCGTTCTATGAAAGGATTCGAAAATGCTCATATCGTTCGTCCAGGGTATGCGATTGAATATGATTTCTTTGATCCGCGCGATTTGAAGCAAACTTATGAAACGAAATTTATCCAAGGTTTGTTCTTTGCTGGACAAATTAATGGTACGACTGGTTACGAAGAAGCGGCTGCACAAGGGTTAATGGCCGGGCTAAATGCCAGTCTATTCAGCCAAGGAAAAGAAGGTTGGAGCCCGCGTCGCGATCAAGCCTACATGGGCGTACTGATTGATGATTTATCGACGATGGGGACGAAAGAACCTTATCGTATGTTCACTTCTCGCGCTGAATACCGTTTACTGCTTCGTGAAGACAATGCTGATATGCGTTTAACAGAACAGGCGAGAACGCTTGGATTGGTTGATGATAGTCGCTGGCAACGTTTTAACGAGAAAATGGAAAACCTGACGTCAGAGCGTCAACGCCTTAAAGAAACATGGGTTAACCCTAAATCTGAAGGTATCGATGCACTTAACGCATTACTAAAAACGCCAATTTCTCGAGAAGCGAGCGGTGAGGATCTATTAAGACGTCCTGAGATCACGTATCAAACGTTAACTTCTTTGGATTCATTTTCACCAGCGATCGAAGATCAACAAGCGGCAGAGCAAGTTGAGATTCAAGTGAAATATGAAGGCTATATCCAAAGACAACAAGATGAAATTGCTAAAGCAATGCGTCATGAAAATACCGCGATTCCCGCCAATATTAATTATGGCGATGTGAGCGGTTTATCCAATGAGGTTGTTGCCAAGTTGACAGAAGCTAAGCCGGAAACAGTCGGTATTGCTTCTCGTATTTCGGGTATTACACCTGCGGCTATTTCCATTATTCTTGTGTACCTCAAGAAGCAAGGTTTACTTAAAAAAGGTGAAGTAGCGTGAGCGTTCTACTAGCAAAATTAGATCAATTACTATCAGAAACGTCATTGCAAGTTTCTGATCTTCAAAAGAAACAGCTTGTCGGATATGTTGAGCTGCTACACAAGTGGAATAAGGCGTATAACCTGACTTCCGTTAGAAACCCTGAAGATATGTTAGTGAAACATATTCTTGATAGTGTGGTAGTGGGTGAGCATATTGTTGGCGAACGCTTTATTGATGTGGGTACAGGCCCCGGTTTACCTGGGATCCCTTTAGCTATCATGCACCCCAATAAAAACTTTGTTTTGCTTGATAGTTTGGGAAAACGCATTCGGTTTATCAAACAAGTTGTTCATGAGTTAGGTATTGAGAACGTCACTGCTGTTCAATCTCGCGTTGAAGAATTCGACCCAGAGGGTGGATTTGATGGCGTATTAAGCCGAGCTTTTGCGTCGATGACAGATATGGTGAATTGGTGTAAACATTTACCTAAAGAATCAACAGGATGCTTCTACGCACTTAAGGGCCAAGTTCATGAACAAGAAGTTTCTGACTTACCTGAGTGGTGTTCTGTGACCGATATCAAACCTTTGCAAGTTCCTGAGTTGGAAGGTGACCGTCATCTTGTAATCTTGTCCAAACAGGGATGATGGAGAAGTTGTCGTGGGAAAAATTGTCGCTATCGCCAACCAGAAAGGTGGCGTAGGAAAAACAACAACATGTATTAATTTGGCGGCATCAATGGCTGCGACCAAACGTAAGGTTTTGGTGATCGATTTAGATCCTCAAGGCAATGCGACAATGGCCAGTGGTGTCGACAAGTATCAAATCGAAACAACTGCTTACGATTTGCTTGTTGATGAGCTTCCTTTTGAACAAGTAGTCTGTAAACACACATCTGGCCAGTATGACTTGATTGCGGCCAATGGTGATGTGACTGCTGCTGAAATAAAATTAATGGAAGTGTTTGCACGCGAAGTTCGCTTAAAACATGCTCTTGCGCCAATCCGCGATAACTATGATTTCATCTTTATCGATTGTCCTCCCTCTCTCAACCTACTTACAATTAACGCGATGGCTGCTGCAGATTCTGTATTGGTGCCAATGCAATGTGAGTATTTTGCGTTGGAAGGCCTAACGGCACTTATGGATACCATTAGTAAGTTGGCGGCTGTCGTGAATGAGAATCTCAAAATCGAAGGCTTACTCAGAACCATGTACGACCCTCGCAATCGACTTTCGAATGAGGTGTCTGATCAGTTAAAAAAACATTTTGGTGATAAAGTTTACCGAACTGTCATTCCTAGGAATGTTCGTCTAGCAGAAGCGCCAAGTCATGGTAAACCAGCGATGTATTACGATAAGTATTCTGCTGGTGCTAAGGCTTACCTCGCCCTTGCAGGTGAGATGCTTCGACGTGAAGAAACACTGGTATAACACTCTTAAGGGAAATTGATTGAATGTCTAAACGTGGTTTAGGAAAAGGACTCGATGCACTGTTGTCGACTAGCTCTATGGCTAGAGAAAAGCAGCAGGTTGCCACTCATAGCCAATCGCTTTCTTCGGATGGCGACTTAACCGATCTATCGATTAATAGCTTACGTCCAGGTATATATCAGCCTCGTAAAGATATGGCGCCTGAGGCGCTTGAAGAGCTGTCTGCGTCAATTCAATCTCAAGGTATTATCCAGCCTATCGTGGTTCGACAGGTTGACCATGAGCAATATGAGATTATTGCTGGAGAGAGGCGTTGGCGTGCGGCAAGACAAGCAGGCTTGAAGCAAGTGCCGTGCATTATTAAAAATGTACAAGATAAAGCCGCAATCGCGATGGCGTTGATAGAAAATATACAACGTGAAGACTTAAACGCAATCGAAGAAGCCCAAGCGTTAGAGCGTCTGCAAGATGAGTTTGAATTAACGCACCAACAAGTGGCTGACGTGATTGGAAAGTCGCGAACAGCGGTGAGCAACTTGCTTCGCCTCAATCAGCTTGAATTGCCTGTTAAGGCACTAGTTGAAAGTAAAAAAATAGATATGGGGCACGCAAGAGCGCTACTTGCTCTTGAGGGGGAGCTTCAGTGCGATGTTGCCGCAAGCGTGGCTAAGAAGAATCTCACGGTTCGTCAGACCGAAGATTTAGTTAAAAAGTGCTTAAAACCGAACTCTTCAGATAAAAAACAGTCAGAAGATAGCGCTGCACAAGAAATTTCACAGCGTTTGAGTGAAAAGTTAGGGGCAAAAGTATCTTTAACTCGAAATGCAAGCGGAAAAGCAAAACTTACTATAAGTCTTGATGAGGCTCACAAATTAGAGCAACTTATTGCCAAGCTTGAAAGCTAAATGAGATAATTGATGTAGGTCAATTATCTAGAAATTGATTTTTTGTGCGAAAGTTATGGTTTTGTGAACAAAAGTGCAGCTTTTTGCTGTGCTTTGATTGCAAATACTTTGTTGAAACGTATAATTTTCGCAAATCTCTTTGCACAGTAGTAATAGGTGCGTAGTGGATATAAACAAAGGTAAGAATACATGGTAGCAGTGCTAGCTAAACCAGGACGAGAGCTCGCAAAGCGATTGTTGCTGATTCAAGTGTGCGCGGTTACGTTTGTAGCTGTTGGAATGACAGTTGCCGTAAATGCTGAGTGGGGAATTTCAGCGCTGATTGGAGGTGGCATTTTTGTTATCGCCAATGCAACATTTGCGTTTTGTGCATTTCTGTTTAGTGGGGCTCGTGCTGCTCAAAAGGTAGCTGCGTCTTTCTATGCGGGGGCTGCATTGAAAATCCTCATTACGGCGGCTCTATTTTCAATCGCTTACATGTATATTCAGGTGGAAGTACTTCCCTTGAATTTCACATTTTTACTGGCTCTCTTAATTAACCTTATGGCGCCAGTAATTGTCGTTAACAACAAAAAATAGGATGAGTTATGGCTGCGCCAGGTGAAGCGCTTACATCGGCCGGATACATCTCTCACCACTTAACTAACCTTTCTTTAGGAAGTTTAGGTTTAGTGGAGGAGACGAGTTTCTGGAACGTACATATCGATAGCCTGTTTTTTTCTGTGTTTACTGGTCTTATATTCCTAGGAGTATTTCGTTCAGTTGCTAAGAAAGCAACAGCTGGTGTGCCGGGCAAGCTGCAGTGTTTTGTTGAAATGATCGTTGAATTCGTTGACGAAAACGTCAAAGAAACGTTTCATGGACGCAATGCGCTAATAGCACCCTTAGCACTAACTATCTTCTGTTGGGTATTTTTAATGAACGTCATGGATTTGGTTCCAATTGACTTCATTCCTTACTCTGCGGAGCAGATAGGCATCCCTTATATGAAAGTGGTTCCTTCTGCAGATGTTAATATCACCATGGCTATGGCGTTAGGTGTTTTTGCTCTGATGATTTACTACAGCATCAAAGTTAAAGGACCAGTAACGTTCATCAAGGAGTTGACACTCCACCCATTTAACAATCCAATCATGATTCCATTTAACATGCTTATCGAGGTTGTGTCTTTGCTTTCGAAGCCACTATCACTAGGTATGCGTTTGTTTGGTAACATGTTTGCGGGTGAAGTTGTCTTTATTCTTTGTGCTGCAATGCTACCGTGGTATTTACAATGGATGGGCTCATTACCATGGGCAATATTCCATATTCTAGTTATTTTGATCCAAGCTTTCGTGTTCATGATGTTAACAATTGTTTATCTATCAATGGCTCACGAAGACGATCACTAATTATTTAATTAACGCTTTTTATTTGGGCAACTTTAAGCCAACAACTATAAATTGGAGATAGTAATGGAAACTTTACTGAGCTTTTCTGCAATCGCCGTAGGTATCATGATCGGTATGGCAGCATTTGGTACGGCGATCGGCTTCGGTCTTTTAGGTGGTAAATTCCTTGAGGGCGCAGCTCGTCAACCTGAAATGGCTCCGATGCTTCAAGTTAAGATGTTTATCATCGCTGGTCTACTTGATGCGGTTCCTATGATCGGTGTGGTTATCGCACTGCTATTCACATTCGCGAACCCATTCGTTGGTCAGCTAGGTTAATCAGCTTTTCTCTGACAGGTTTTGGACTTGTCATCTGATTAATTTTAGCTAATCGATGAAATATTAGAGGGGTAGCTGTTGTGAATATGAACGCAACTCTGCTAGGTCAAGCAATCTCATTTGCTATGTTTGTTTGGTTCTGCATGAAATATGTATGGCCACCAATCATGAATGCGATTGAAGAACGTCAGAAAAAAATTGCTGACGGTCTTATGGCAGCTGAACGAGCTGCAAAGGACTTGGATCTAGCACAAGCCAACGCTTCTGACCAAATGAAAGAAGCGAAGCGCACTGCAACTGAGATCATTGAACAGGCAAACAAGCGTAAAGCACAAATTGTTGATGAAGCCCGTGAAGAAGCTCTGACTGAACGTCAGAACATCCTAACGCAAGCGGAAGCAGAAATTGAAGCTGAACGTAACCGTGCCCGCGATGAGCTGCGCAAACAAGTTGCAACTCTGGCTGTAGCTGGTGCTGAGAAAATCCTTGAGCGTAGTATCGATAAAGATGCGCAAAAAGATATTCTTGATAACATTACTGCAAAACTTTAAAGCGAGGGGCGCCCATGTCTGAACTGACAACAATTGCACGCCCCTATGCTAAAGCAGCTTTTGACTTTGCGGTTGAAAAGAACGCACTAGACCAATGGGTCGACATGCTTACTTTCGCCGCGGAAATCGCCAGCAATGAAAATATCGCAGACCTGCTTTCAGGTTCTGTGACTGCAGATAAAATTGCAGAGATTTTCATTACTGTTGGTGGTGAACAGTTTGATGCCTTTGGTCATAACTTGATAAAAGTGATGGCTGAAAATGGTCGATTAGCGGTATTGCCTACCGTGTTAGTTGAGTTTGTTGCGCTGAAAAAACAGCACGAGAAACTTATCGATGTAGACGTCATGTCTGCAAGCGAACTAACCGATGAGCAAATTGCTGAGATCAGTAGCAAACTTGAAACACGCTTTGAGCGTAAAGTTAAGCTGAATTGCAGTGTAGATGAGACCCTACTTGGTGGGGTTATTATTCGAGCCGGAGATCTTGTAATTGATAACTCAGCACGCGGTCGTTTGAACCGCCTGAGTGATGCAATGCAGTCTTGATGGGGATTGGAGCATGCAACTTAATTCCACAGAAATAAGCGACCTAATCAAGCAGCGTATCGAATCTTTCGATGTTGTGAGTGAAGCTCGTAATGAAGGTACAATCGTTTCGGTAAGCGATGGTATCATTCGCATTCACGGCCTAGCGGACGTGATGCAAGGTGAAATGATTGAATTACCGGGTGGCCGTTATGCACTCGCACTTAACCTCGAGCGTGACTCGGTTGGTGCAGTTGTAATGGGACCATATGCTGACCTTAGAGAAGGCATGAAAGTAACAGGTACTGGTCGTATTCTTGAAGTACCAGTTGGTCCAGAAATGCTTGGTCGTGTTGTAAACACACTAGGTGAGCCTATTGATGGCAAAGGTCCAATTGAAGCTAAGCTTACTTCACCAGTAGAAGTGATTGCACCTGGCGTAATCGACCGTAAATCGGTAGATCAACCAGTACAAACCGGCTATAAGTCTGTTGACTCAATGATCCCAATCGGTCGTGGTCAACGTGAACTTATCATCGGTGACCGTCAGATTGGTAAAACAGCACTGGCGATCGACTCAATCATTAACCAGAAAGATTCTGGTATCTTCTCTATCTACGTAGCGATTGGCCAAAAGGCATCAACAATTGCTAACGTAGTACGTAAATTGGAAGAGCATGGTGCACTAGCGAATACTATCGTTGTTGTTGCATCGGCGTCTGAGTCTGCTGCACTACAATACCTAGCACCATATGCTGGTTGTGCAATGGGTGAATACTTCCGTGATCGTGGTGAAGATGCACTAATTGTTTATGATGACTTGTCTAAGCAAGCGGTAGCTTACCGTCAGATCTCTCTACTATTGAAACGTCCACCTGGCCGTGAGGCTTTCCCTGGTGACGTATTCTACCTTCACTCTCGTCTTCTAGAGCGTGCAGCTCGTGTAAGCGAAGAGTACGTAGAGCGTTTCACTAACGGTGAAGTAAAAGGTAAGACTGGTTCTTTAACTGCTCTTCCTATTATCGAAACTCAAGCTGGTGACGTATCTGCATTCGTACCGACGAACGTAATCTCGATTACCGATGGTCAAATCTTCCTACAAACTGAAGCATTCAACTCGGGCGTACGTCCAGCGGTTGACCCTGGTATTTCAGTATCTCGTGTAGGTGGTGCAGCTCAGACTAAGATTATCAAGAAGCTATCAGGTGGTATTCGTACTGCACTAGCGGCTTATCGTGAGCTAGCAGCGTTTGCTCAGTTCTCATCTGATCTAGATGAAGCAACTAAGCGTCAGCTAAGCCACGGTCAGAAAGTGACTGAGTTGATGAAGCAGAAGCAATACGCTCCTATGTCAGTATTTGACCAAGCGCTTGTGATCTTTGCAGCGGAACGTGGTTACTTGGAAGATGTAGAAATCAATAAGATTCTAGACTTCGAAGCAGCTTTACTATCGTACGCTCAAATCCAGTATGCTGATCTTATTAAAGAGATCAACACAACGGGTGCTTACAACAAAGAAATCGAAGCTCAGCTGAAAAAGCTGACGGACGATTTCAAAGCAACCCAGACTTGGTAATTAGTGGGTGACCTTTAGGTCACCACTTATGGAGAGTAACGATGGCCGGCGCAAAAGAGATACGTAATAAAATCGGTAGTGTGAAGAGCACTCAGAAAATTACGAAAGCGATGGAAATGGTAGCAGCTTCAAAAATGCGTCGTTCGCAAGACTCGCGTGAAGCTTCTCGTCCATACGCTGAAACTATGCGTAAAGTGATCGGTCATTTGGCAAATGCAAATCTAGAGTACCAACATCCGTACCTAGAAGAGCGTGAAGCCAAGCGTGTTGGTTACGTCATTGTTTCTACCGACCGAGGCTTATGTGGCGGTTTGAACATTAACTTGTTCAAGAAAACTGTCCTTGAGCTAAAGGATTGGAAAGAAAAAGGTGCTGAGATTGAGCTGGCGGTAATTGGCTCAAAAGCAACGGCATTTTTTAATAATAGCGGCGCTAAAGTAGCGGCACAGGTGTCTGGTTTAGGCGATAGCCCAAGCTTAGAAGACCTTATCGGTACGGTTGGCGTCATGCTAAAGAAATATGACGACGGCGAATTGGATCGCCTGTATGTAGTGTATAACCACTTTGTGAACACTATGGTGCAGGAACCAACGATCGATCAATTGCTACCTTTGCCTAAATCAGAAAGCGAAGAAATGCAGCGTAATCATTCTTGGGGCTATATTTATGAGCCTGAGCCAAAACCATTACTAGATGCACTATTGCTTCGTTATATCGAATCTCAAGTGTATCAGGGTGTGGTAGAGAACCTTGCTTGTGAGCAAGCGGCTCGAATGATTGCAATGAAAGCTGCAACAGATAACGCGAGCAACCTGATTGATGATTTAGAACTTGTGTACAACAAAGCGCGTCAAGCGGCTATTACACAAGAGCTATCAGAAATCGTTTCAGGTGCGGCTGCAGTTTAAGCTTAGGTAAAACGAAATAGATAGAGGATTAACGATGGCTACAGGTAAGATCGTACAGATCATCGGTGCGGTAGTCGACGTAGAGTTCCCACAGAGCGATGTACCTAGTATATACGACGCTCTAAACGTTACAGAATCTAAAGAGCGTCTAGTTCTTGAAGTTCAACAACAACTAGGCGGTGGCGTAGTTCGTTGTATCGTAATGGGTAGCTCTGATGGTTTACGTCGTGGTTTGACAGTAGAAAACACTGGCGCTCCAATCTCAGTACCAGTAGGTACTAAGACTCTTGGTCGTATCATGAATGTTCTTGGTGATGCGATTGATGAGTGTGGTGAGATCGGTGCGGAAGAAAGTTATGCGATTCACCGTGAAGCGCCAAGCTATGAAGAGCAATCTAGCGAGACATCTCTTCTAGAAACAGGTGTTAAAGTAATCGACTTGATTTGCCCATTCGCTAAGGGTGGTAAAATTGGTCTATTCGGTGGTGCTGGTGTAGGTAAGACCGTCAACATGATGGAACTTATCAACAACATCGCACTACAACACTCTGGTTTGTCTGTATTCGCAGGTGTTGGTGAGCGTACTCGTGAAGGTAACGATTTCTACTTTGAGATGCAGGAAGCTGGCGTTGTAAACGTTAAAAATCCTGAAGAATCAAAAGTAGCAATGGTTTACGGTCAGATGAACGAGCCACCGGGCAACCGTCTACGTGTTGCACTGACTGGTCTAACGATGGCAGAACGTTTCCGTGACGAAGGTCGTGACGTACTACTGTTCATCGATAACATCTACCGTTATACCCTAGCGGGAACAGAGGTATCGGCACTTCTAGGTCGTATGCCATCTGCGGTAGGTTACCAGCCAACTCTTGCAGAAGAGATGGGTGTACTACAGGAGCGTATCACGTCAACTAAGTCAGGATCGATTACGTCGATTCAAGCGGTATACGTACCTGCGGATGACTTGACGGATCCATCTCCAGCAACGACGTTCGCGCACTTGGATGCAACGGTTACACTAAACCGTAGCATTGCTGCAATGGGTCTATACCCTGCGATCGACCCACTGGATTCTACATCTCGTCAACTTGATCCACTTGTAGTAGGTCAAGAGCACTATGATGTGGCACGTGGTGTTCAGCAAACGCTTCAGCGCTATAAAGAGCTGAAAGATATCATTGCGATTCTAGGTATGGATGAGCTGTCTGAAGAAGATAAGCAACTTGTATCTCGTGCACGTAAGATTGAACGTTTCCTAACTCAGCCTTATCACGTAGCTGAAGTATTTACTGGCGACCCAGGCATCTATGTATCTCTAAAAGAGACACTACGTGGCTTTAAAGGTCTACTAGCTGGTGACTACGACGACATTCCAGAGCAAGCGTTTATGTACTGCGGTACTATCGACGATGCTATCGAGAATGCTAAGAAGCTATAAGGCTAAATAGGAGGCGATATGGCAGCAATAACCTTTCACCTAGACGTAGTAAGCGCTGAGAAAAAACTTTTCTCAGGTCTTGTTGAGACGTTTCAGGTGTCCGGTAGCGAAGGTGAACTTGGTATTTTCCATGGTCACACACCGCTGCTGACCGCTATTCAGCCTGGTATGGTGCGTATCGTTAAACAGCACGGCCACGAAGAGTTCATTTATGTCTCGGGTGGTATTGTTGAAGTTCAGCCTGGTACAGCGACTGTACTGGCTGATACAGCAATTCGTGCTGAAGAGCTAGACGCAGCAAAGGCAGAAGAAGCCAAACGCAAAGCTGAAGAGAATATTTCGAATCAGCATGGCGATATGGACTTCGCGCAAGCGGCCAGTGAACTGGCTAAAGCCATTGCTCAGCTTCGAGTAATTGAGCTGACAAAAAAACGTCGCTAATCTCGATTAGCAGCGATGAGAAAGGCGGCCTTATGGTCGCCTTTTTGCTTTCTGTCGATCATTTGTCTATTTAAAGAAAAAATATAGCGTTACCGAATTAACATCCCACTCAATCATCGCTAGAATGGTTGCAGCTTAAATAAACGTCAGTGGTTAATAATAATGAAATTTAGTGCAGTTGTGCTTGCCGCGGGTAAAGGTACTCGCATGTATTCCAATAAACCTAAAGTGTTACATACGCTTGCTGGAAAGCCGATGGTTAAGCATGTTATTGACACATGTGAAGGCTTAGGCTCGCAAAATATCCACTTGGTCTACGGCCACGGTGGAGAAATGATGCAATCAGAATTACAACAAGAGCGTGTTAACTGGGTATTGCAAGCCGATCAGCTAGGCACAGGTCATGCTGTTGACCAAGCCTCTCCCCACTTTGCTGATGATGAAAAAGTGTTGGTTCTTTATGGTGATGTTCCACTTATCTCAGAGCAGACCATTGAAAATTTATTAGATGCTCAACCAAATGGTGGAATTGCGTTGTTAACCGTGGTTCTGGATAACCCGATGGGTTATGGCCGTATCGTGCGTAAGAATGGCCCGGTTGTGGCGATTGTGGAGCAAAAAGATGCGACAGAAGAGCAGAAGCTAATTAAAGAGATCAATACTGGTGTGATGGTGGCGACCGGTGGTGATCTTAAACGTTGGTTGTCAGGCCTTAGTAATGATAATGCGCAAGGTGAATATTACCTGACGGATGTTATCGCGGCAGCGCACAATGAAGGTCGTGCGGTAGAGGCGGTCCATCCAGCGAACCCTATTGAAGTAGAAGGGGTGAATGACCGAGCTCAACTTGCTCGCCTTGAGCGTGCCTTCCAATCAATGCAAGCTCAAAAACTGCTAGAGCAGGGTGTGATGCTACGCGACCCAAATCGTTTTGATCTGCGTGGTCAGCTGCAGTGTGGTATGGACGTAGAGATTGATGTGAATGTGGTAATTGAAGGGTCAGTTTCTTTGGGTGATAACGTGGTTATCGGTGCGGGAAGCGTACTGAAAGACTGTGAAATTGATGACAACACGATTGTTCGTCCATACAGTGTGATTGAAGGTGCTACTGTTGGTGAGGCGTGTACAGTTGGACCATTTACCCGTCTTCGTCCTGGCGCGGATCTTCGCAATGACTCACATGTGGGTAACTTTGTTGAAGTGAAGAATACTCGCTTGGGTGAAGGCTCTAAAGCCAACCATCTTACTTACCTTGGTGACGCAGAAATTGGTCAGCGAGTGAATGTTGGCGCAGGTGTTATTACGTGTAACTACGATGGTGCCAATAAATTCAAGACGTTAATTGGTGATGATGTCTTTGTTGGTTCTGACGCGCAGTTGATTGCACCGGTTAGCATTGCAGATGGTGCAACCGTTGGCGCTGGCGCAACCGTCACGAAAGATGTAGCAGCAGGTGAGTTAGTGATTACTCGCGCCAAAGAACGCCGCATTGCTGGCTGGATTCGCCCTGTAAAGAAAAAATAGTCATCACACTTTAACGTGTCGCTCGGTACTCTAGTATTGCGCAAAAGGCCTCTTTGAGGCCTTTTTTATTGTCAGTGGCTTGGGATAGCAATACGCTTCTCTACCCAGCGTACCCCTTGTGATACCACAAGAATGAGAACTAAATATTCCAGTACTAAAAAGCTATAGATCTCCAATGGTAAGTACTCATTGACCACTAACTCATTGGCACGGCGTGTGAGATCGCTTAAACCAATGACACTGACGAGTGATGACATCTTGAGGATGTAGACAAACTGATTCCCAAGTGGTGGCAATATTTGCCTGAAAGCTTGAGGTAAAATGACGAGGCGCATTTTTTGCCAATAGTTTAACCCTAAGGATTCGGATGCTTCGTGCTGCCCTCTGGAGATAGCCTGAATCCCACCTCGAAAGACTTCAGCCATAAAGGCGCTTTCTGCGATAGTCAAAGCAATGACGCCAGCCCAAAAATGATTAAGAGAAATATCCATTAGGGTTGGCATACCATAATAAACCCACAGTAATAACACCAAAACTGGAATCGAACGAATCACCTCAACATAGAGTCGGTTCATCGCTTTGAGCCAGCTGTTATTAGATAGAGCTGGGAAGGCCACCAGCAACCCAATGGACATCGCAAACAACATGCTGAGCAGAGATACATAAATTGTGTCTTTGAAACCCGCAAGTAGAAACTTAAGATTGACTTGACCTTGTTCGGTGGCTGGATTTAACACATACCACCCCCACTCGTAGTCAGAGCAGCCTGATAATATGGGTAAGCACAGTATGATGGTTAATATTCGATAGCTCACAAACGTCCCTAATTTTCCCTGAAAATTCCATCTGTTACTGCTATGTTATCAAGGTTATATAATGAATGTTTAATAATTTTAGGGACGTATTAATGAAGAAGTGGATTCTTGGTTTTATCATGACGGTTTTGTCGATTGGGCAAGCTGCGGCAGAAACAAGTCGCTTACAAGAAATATTGGATGCAGGTGTACTAAGAGTGGGAACAACGGGTGATTGGAACCCCATGACGATGAAAGATCCGGCGACCAATTCATATCGTGGTTTTGATATCGATGTGACGACAGAGCTCGCCAAAGATCTTGGCGTTAAGGTCGAATATGTTGCCACTGACTGGAAAACACTGGTTAATGGGATCACGGCAAATAAATATGACATTACCGGTAGTGCTTCACTGAACATGTCACGGGCAAAAGTAGCTGGCTATAGCCAGCCGTATTTTTATTTAGCGTTTGTCCCCGTGGTACAGAAAAAAGATCTGCAGAAATTCTCCGATTGGTCAGACTTTAACAAGCCTGATGTAAAAGTGGCCGCGACACTTGGTACTGTGCAAGAAAAAATGGTTAAGGCCTTCTTTCCAGATGCAAAACACATTGTTATTGAAGCGCCAGCGCGAGATTTTCAAGAGCTGTTAGCTCGTCGTGCTGATGTGTCAGTCACCTCGAATGTTGAAGCGGCGACGTTGGTGACGAAATTTAAGCAGTTGGCGATAGTGCCGGTAAAAGCGCCACGCAAGCCTACGCCTATTTCCATGCTATTACCGCAAAAAGACCAGGTCTGGATTAACTACGTTAACCACTGGGTCGAATTGAAAAAGACTCAGGGCTTCTTTGATGAAACAGCGGCAAAGTGGGGGCTAAAAAGTCTTTGAGTAAAAAAGGGCGACATTGTCGCCCTTTTTTACTTTGTATGTTGCTTGTCTCAGGAGTGGTAACACGCGTTATGGTTTACTCATCATTGGCCACACGTGAGTTATCAGGAATGGTCAGTTCGCTTGTTAATGCAGGGTTCGAAATGACATACCCTAGCCACATCAATACTAAACATCCTAAAATGACATAACCTACGGCCGTTTGCGCAATCACTGCGAATGTGGCGACGAGAGCACTGGCCAAGCTACTGACTCCTATCTGAATACTGTTTTGTAGTCCCGCTGCAGTGGCAGAGCAGTGTGGTGCGCTAGATAGCGCACGATTAACCACGATAGGATAGATTGCTCCGTTTGCTACCGCGAGTAAACAGAATGGCGCCAATATTGGCCAAACTGAGGTTAATTGCCATTGGCAAGCCGCAAACACCAGCAGAATAGCAACCGTTTCTAATCCGAGCAGTTGCTTAAGAACGGCTTCATCACCGAGTTTAGCCACTAACTTCTTACCCATGTAACCGCCGACCATAAAGGCGATAGTTTGCGGGATAAAGCTGAGTCCAATATCTTTCGCGGAGTAGCCTAGCTGGTTCATTATTTCTGGCATACCGGTTAAGTAAGCAAAAAATGCGGCCGAAGCGACGGCGTAAATAATGACATTACCGATATAGTCTCGTGATCCTAACAAGCTTTTTAGATCGGCAGAGACGGATGTTGTTTTGACCTTACTCGTGCTGCTATCTTTCATCGATAAAGTGATGAGTGCTAGCAATGCACCTGTCATCGCAAGGACGACAAAAATACTGTGCCAACCCCAAAATTCAGTGAGCAGTACGCCAAGTTGAGGTGCAAGTGCTGGAGATAGTGCCACTAACGGCATGATAGTCGCAAAGATTTGTTGGCTGGTCTTTTTATCAAACTTGTCGATAACCATCGATTGCCAAATGACCGCGGGAGCACAAACGCCAATGGCCTGAAGCATTCGTAATGTCAGCAATTGCCATACTTCTTGGCTCCAGGCGAGACCAATCGATGCGATAGTAAATACGACTAAGCCAGTAAAAAGGGTTTTTCTGTGGCCAAAACGGTCACTGGCTAAGCCCCAAACAAATTGTCCTAGTCCCATACCCACTAAAAAGACTGTCAGCGATAACGCGATCTGTTCTGGTCCAGTAGCAAAATCTTGCTCGATTAATTTGAACGCAGGCAAGTACATGTCTGTGGCAATAAAGCCAAGCATGGACAAGATGGAAAGATAGATAAGTTGCAGTTTTGAGATTTTCATTGTTATTCCTTTGAATTTTTTTCACAGGAATGAGTTGGCGCCAGCCCATGCTGTTAGTGTGGTGTATTCTATTTTTGGAATTAGAAAAAATAAAACGCTATATTTTGTAGTTATAAATCAAAAAATTTGAAAGGTAAGGTTATGTACTCACGTCCGTCACTCGAAATGTTAGATATGATTGCACGACTCGGCAGTTTCAGTGCGGCAGCAGAAGCATTGCATAAAGTCCCGTCTGCAATCAGTTATAGCGTACGCCAGATAGAGCAAGAGATTGGTACTCCTTTATTTAGGCGATTGCCTCGTCGTGTGGAACTAACACCTGCGGGCAAGGTGTTTATTGCTGAGGCGAGGCGCTTGCTTCGTCAAATGGATGAATTGACACGCCATACTCGGCGTGCGGCTTCAGGGTGGCAGAAGCGACTCAAGTTGACCTTAGATAATATTGTAAAAGTCGATAAATTATCGGTGTTGATCGAAGACTTTTACGCAGAGTTTGAGTCGGCAGAATTGCAGATCAATATGGAAGTGTATAACGGATCCTGGGAAGCGATTTCCGAACAGCGAGCGGATATTGTGATTGGTGCGACATCGGCGATTCCGGTGAGTGGAGAGTATGGGGTGAGGCCGATGGGGGAGCTACAGTGGACCTTAGTGATGTCACCCCTCCATCCTTGTGCGCAAGTGGCTGAGTTAGATGAAGAGTTTGCCAGTCAGTTTCCAGCTATTTGCTTAGACGACACGTCACGTGTGTTGCCAAAGCGTCATACACAGCACAGCCCTAGACAGCGGCGACTATTGTTGCCCAATTGGTATTCGGCAATAGAGTGTTTGAAAAGTGGTGTCGGTATTGGCTATATGCCTCGCCATATAGCAGAGCCCCTTATTGATAGCGGCTCGCTGGTGGCGCGTTCGCTTAATAATGACACCATAGATAGCCAATGCTGTTTAGTTTGGCGTAAGGATGACAGTAATAAGTTGATTCACTGGATGCTTAACTATCTTGGTTCATCAAGCCAATTGCATTCGGACTGGTTAAAACACTGAGTGGCGCCATATTCTGATTGCCCTTGATTAAAAAGAACGCTATTTTGTTTATTGTTAATACGCTGTTCGGTAAAGGGTGTTTAAGAATGTCGAAGTTAATTGATAGGAAGTGGCAGCTGCTACCAGTAATGGCGCTTTCTGTGGTTATGATAGGTGGTTTATATGGATTTAATATTACCTTAGAACGCCTCGTTCATGGGTCAGTAAAGCGGACAACGGACTCTCTGTTGACCGATGTAATTTACGAAATTCACGAAGATAATCCGAGTTTTACCAGTCGCCTACAAATAGATGATTATATTGGCGATCTGACTCAGGCTGATGCAGACGCCAGAATTCAGGTGATTAATAGTAACGGGGTCGTGGTGGGCGATACCGCGCTATCTGACCGAGCGCTAGTGGATCTGGACAGTCATGCAAACCGACCCGAATTTATTCAAGCTTGGGAAAGCGGAGAAGGCGGAGATGTTCGTTTTAGTTCCGTGTTATCTGTCGACTTGTTGTATTCCTCCCGAAGGGTGACGATTGATCAGCAAGATTATGTCGTGGTTTTAGCCGTTCCAATGCATCATTTGGAGAATATGACGTTTCAGTTAATGAGCATCTTAGTGGGCTTAGCGCTGTTAAGTATCGCGATGCTGATTGCAACGTCTTTGCTTAGTCATCGCCAGATAGAAGCGAGCGTTACGGCGGAAAAGAATAAACAAGATGAACGGATTCATCAGCGAACTCTTGAAATAGAGCTGATGCATCGTTTAGCGAATATGCTAGCAGCGTGTCAAAACCTTGTAGAAGCCCAGCGTGTCGTTGAGGATATTGTGCCGCGCATTCTGGGACAACTGAATGGCAGTATTTCATTGATGCGTTCATCCAGAAACCAACTGGTTAATCAATTGGATTGGGGGGAGAAGTGGCCTGGGAGCAAAAGCTTTGCTCCTGATGAATGCTGGTCACTACGTACAGGGCGTAGCCATTTATCTATTGAAGCGTTTCACCATTTATCGTGTGAGCATATGTCGTCGATTGATAACAATCAGACCTTGTGCATCCCGTTAACCGCACATGGTAATACCATCGGTATTATGCACTTATATTTTGGGCAGGGAGAGATAGAGGTCGAGGAACTCACCACACAACTGGCTTACAGTGTCGCGGAGCATCTTGGCCTAGCTCTGGCGAATTTAAGTTTACAAGAAAAATTACGTTCACAGGCACTAAGCGACCCATTAACGGGTCTATACAATCGTCGCTTCTTTGAACAAAAGCTGACAGAGCATACTAATAACTCAGCAACGAGCAGCGAGTCATTGTCACTACTCATGCTTGACCTCGACCACTTTAAGCGTTTTAACGACAATTTCGGCCATGATGCTGGAGATTATGTGCTAAAAGAGATCAGTTCTTTACTCAAAAGAACCGTCGCTGATGATGAAATAGCGTGCCGATTAGGGGGAGAAGAGCTCGCGGTGATCTTACCGCACTGCAATATGGCAGATGCCACTGAATACGCTAATAACATTGTTAACCTAATCCGAACCTTGCACCTAGAGCATAAGGGGTTATCTTTGGGGCAGTTGAGTGTGTCAATTGGTGTCGCGACGTACCCTGATCCGGCTTCCGATATTGAAGCGTTGGTTAAGATGGCAGATAAAGCCTTGTATCTAGCAAAAGATCAAGGGCGAGACCGAGTGGTAAACTACCAGCAGTACAATGAATTTAAATCTCCGGAGCTTGGACTGGTTGAAAACCAGTAATCGGGGGTTACTGAGAAACTTGCCATCAAAAAACGCCTCATCAGAGGCGTTTTTATTAGGTAAAGCGTCGATTCTAAATAGAAACTGAGCGCCCGTTACAGCAGCGTGTTAAGACAAGAAAAATTGATACGATGGGTTATCTGTTTCATCTTTACACTGGTAGCCTAGTTCACGCAGATGTGAAGAAAACTCGGCGAGATCACTGTCTTGTAGCTCAAAACCACACAGCACCCGACCGTAGTCAGCGCCATGGTTACGGTAGTTGAATAAGCTGATATTCCAATGCGTCCCCAGCGTGCTCAGGAACTTCAGTAGAGCACCTGGATATTCTGGGAACTCAAAGCTATACAAACGCTCTTGAAGTGGCTTAGAAGGCTTGCCACCAATCATATAACGGATATGTAGTTTGGCCATCTCATCATCTGACAGATCGACAACCGGGTAGCCACCAGCACGTAAATCTTTAATGATACCCTCGAGCTCTTCCTGACCACCAGCGAGACGCACACCGACAAAAATATTCGCCAGTTTGTCATCATTGTAGCGGTAGTTAAACTCAGTAACGGCTCGCCCACCAATGATATTACAGAACTCAAAGAATGCGCCCTGATGTTCCGGAATAGTCACGGCCAACAAACCTTCACGCTTTTCACCAAGCTCACAACGTTCGGAAACATAACGCAAGCCATGGAAATTAGTGTTGGCTCCAGAAAGCACGGTGCCTAGCTGTTTGTTCTGCAGTGCGTGTTTTTCGGCAAACTTTTTAAGTCCAGCCAGAGCAAGCGCGCCAGAAGGCTCAGCGATAGCGCGCGTGTCTTCGAAAATATCTTTTACAGCAGAGCAGATTTCATCACTGGAGACGGTAATATGCCCATCAATATATTCTTGGCATAGACGGAAGGTTTCTTGACCGATAATTTTAACCGCAACCCCATCAGCAAACATACTCACCTGATCTAGAGCCACTGGTTTTCCAGCGTCCAGCGCGGCTTTTAGACAGGCAGAATCTTCCGGTTCCACTGCAATCACTTTGATTTCTGGCATCAGTTGTTTAACTAATACCGCGACGCCAGCGGCTAACCCGCCGCCGCCGACTGGAACAAAAATATAGTCGAGGTGACCATTTTGCTGCAGCATTTCCATGCCGATCGTACCTTGTCCTGCAATGACAAGCGGGTGATCAAAGGGAGGCACAAAGGTGTAACCGTGCAAAGCGGATAAACGCTCTGCTTCGGCTTTTGCTTCATCAAAGTTGTTGCCGTGTAATACAACGTGACCGCCAAAGCTGCGTACCGCATCCACTTTAATGTCTGGCGTGGTCTTAGGCATCACGATAGTTGTGCTAATACCCAGTTTGGTGCCAGACAACGCCATGCCCTGTGCATGGTTACCGGCTGAGGCTGCGATAACCCCTGCTTTTTTCTGCGCTTCAGTAAGGTTAGATACCATATTATAGGCACCACGTAGCTTAAATGAATGCACGGGCTGGCGATCTTCACGTTTGATTTGCACGTTATTATGAATACGAGCAGATAAGCGAGGCATATCTTGCAGTGGCGTTAATGTCGCCACTTCGTAAACAGGAGCGCGCAATACCTGGCGCAGGTACTCTGCGCCAGTTTTGGGATAACTTTCGCTACTCATTAGACTATCCCTCGAGTTTAGACTTATCTCGTACCGCACCTTTATCAGCACTCGTTGCCATACTCGCATACGCTTTCAGCGCTAAAGAAACCACACGTTCACGATTGGCAGGTTTCCAACCAAGTTGATCTTGTGCTTCACGTCGAGCCGCCAATTCTTCCTCTGGGACGTCCAGTGAGATGGAGCGGGCTGGGATATTAATATCAATAATATCGCCGTTGTTCACAAGGCCAATGGTGCCACCGTTAGCGGCTTCTGGGGACGCGTGGCCAATAGATAGGCCAGAAGTACCGCCAGAGAAGCGACCGTCGGTGAGTAGTGCACATTCTTTACCTAGACCCATAGATTTCAGGTACGTGGTTGGGTAAAGCATTTCCTGCATACCAGGACCACCTTTAGGCCCCTCATAACGGATGATGACCACATCGCCCGCTTTGACTTTGCCGCCTAAAATGCCATCTACCGCGTCTTCTTGGCTTTCGAAAACGACCGCTGGACCACGGAAGACTAGGCTACCTTCATCGACGCCAGCTGTTTTAACAATACAACCGTCGACGGCGATATTTCCGCTCAGTACCGCCAGTCCGCCTTCTTGGCTAAAGGCATTTTCCTTGGTACGAATACAGCCATCTTTGCGATCGTCATCAAGGCGATCCCAACGACAATCTTGAGAGAAAGCTTTCGTGGTACGGATACCAGCAGGGCCCGCTCTGAAGAATTTTAATACTTCCTCATCCTCGGTTTGCATGATGTCGTATTGCGCTAGCTGCTCTTTCATAGAAAGACCCAGTACAGTACGTGTATCGCTATTGAGTAATCCTGCGCGATCGAGCTCACCGAGAATCGCCATCACGCCACCAGCACGGTGCACGTCTTCCATGTGGTATTTAGGTGTTGATGGTGCCACTTTACATAGGTGTGGGACTCGGCGTGACATTTCATCGATATCGTTCATATCGAAGTTAATCTCACCTTCTTGCGCGGAAGCTAAAAGGTGCAGAACGGTATTACTTGAACCGCCCATGGCAATATCCAACGCCATAGCATTTTCAAATGCGGCACGGTTAGCGATATTACGTGGTAGCGCAGACTCATCATCTTGCTCGTAGTAACGCTTGGTTAATTCGATAATGCGTTTACCGGCATTTAGGAATAACTGTTCACGGTCAGCGTGTGTCGCCAACATTGAGCCATTACCAGGTTGAGAAAGGCCAAGCGCTTCTGTTAGGCAGTTCATTGAGTTAGCCGTAAACATGCCAGAACATGATCCACATGTTGGACACGCAGAACGCTCAACTTGTTCACTTTGTTCATCAGAGATGGTTGGATCCGCGCCTTGGATCATGGCATCGACTAGATCCAGCTTGATGATCTGATCGGAAAGCTTGGTTTTACCCGCTTCCATTGGTCCGCCAGAGACAAAAATTACCGGAATATTAAGGCGCATGGCTGCCATCATCATCCCAGGGGTGATTTTGTCACAGTTGGAGATGCATACCATAGCGTCCGCGCAGTGCGCGTTAACCATATATTCAACCGAGTCGGCAATTAGCTCGCGTGATGGCAATGAATACAGCATACCGCCGTGACCCATCGCGATACCATCATCAACGGCAATGGTGTTGAACTCTTTGGCGATACCGCCCGCTTTTTCAATCTCACCTGCCACCAATTGACCCATATCTTTAAGGTGAACATGGCCTGGAACGAATTGAGTGAAAGAGTTTACGACGGCAATGATAGGTTTACCAAAGTCTTCGTCTTTGACACCTGTTGCTCGCCAAAGTGCACGAGCACCCGCCATGTTGCGACCATGTGTTGAGGTCGCGGATTTGTAGATAGGCATTGTACTCGTTCCTTATTTTACTGATGCAGTGTTCTTGTCGGCGTCTTGTGGGTAGACATAATCGAGCCAACCCCATTTATCTTCAGTAGTACCATTGAAAAGACCAAAGTAAGCATCCTGCATGACTTTAGTTATTGGACCACGTTTTCCTTCGCCAACTTCAATTTTATCAACCGTGCGAACTGGCACGATTTCAGCAGCGGTACCCGTCATGAAAATTTCATCGGCAAGGTAGAGTGCTTCACGAGCAATGTTGGTCTCACGAACGTCGTAGCCCATATCTTTGGCCATGGTCATGATGCTGTCACGAGTGATGCCTGGAAGAATCGCGCTGGTGGCTGGTGGCGTCATGATAATGCCATCTTTAATGACAAAAATGTTTTCACCGGCACCTTCGGAGAGATAGCCATCAACACTCAGAGCGATACCTTCGTCATAGCCGTGACGACGCGCTTCACCACCCACAAGTAAAGATGATAGGTAGTTACCGCCTGCTTTTGCGGCTGTTGGGATAGTGTTAGGGGCAGCGCGATTCCAGCTAGATATCATAGCATCGACACCATTTGCGAGCGCTTCTTCACCCAGGTAAGAACCCCAAGGAAAGGCGGCAATAATTAATTCCATGACAGAATCTTCAGGTGGGCAAACACCTAGCCCGACATTACCAACAAAACCTAGAGGACGAATGTACGCCGACTCGAGTTTATTTTGGCGAACCGTTTCACGTGTCGCTTCCATGATTTCTTCTTCCGTATAAGGAATAGGAAAGCGATAGATTTTTGCCGAGTTCTTTAGACGTTTGGCGTGCTCTGGGTGACGGAAGATCACCGGACCGTTCGGAGTATTGTAACAACGAACGCCTTCAAAAACCGACGTACCATAGTGCATAGCATGAGTAAGGACATGAACATTTGCCTCAGCCCATGGAACCATTTCACCATTAAACCAAATAAAATCTGCTGTACTTGTAGCCATTTAGCGTTCTTCCTTATGCACTTTGTTCTTGTAGGTTGTGATTGGTCAGCTGGTTAGTTTTGAGTTCAGTGACGTCAACAGTACGAATATCCCAGAGTTTTTCAATCTGATTGGTCAGCGTAGAAATCGGACGATCACTATCAACGATTATCTCTACACTGGCAATCTTGCTTTCATGATTTTGTGTCGCGGCAACTTGCTTGATGATAAATCCACGGTGGCGGATCACGCGCAATACTCGTTCAAGTAACACGCTTTTATCATCGGCTTTTATATCTAATAGGTATCGGTTCATTAGGTATTCTCCAACATATCGCTGTTTGAGGCACCAGGTGGTACCAATGGCCATACGTTCTCTTCTTCGTCGATCAATACATGCAAGAGGTAAGCTGTTTTACTTTCTAGCATCTCTTTTAAAGCGGGTTCGACTTCTTCTTTTCGAGTAATGGTTTTGCCTGGAATATCGAACGCTTTCGCTAGCATGACGAAGTCAGGATTGTCATCCAAAATGGTTTCACTGTGGCGACCATCAAAAAATAGGGACTGCCATTGTCTAACCATACCTAACCGTTGGTTGTTCAGTAATACCATTTTGACGGGGATCTGGCGGCGCTTGAGCGTACCCAGCTCTTGTACATTCATCATAAACGAACCATCACCAGAAATGAGGATAGATTGGTCGTCAGGTCGCCCTACGGCGGCGCCCATTGAGGCTGGTAGGCCAAAGCCCATCGTGCCCAACCCTGCCGACGTAATAAAGTTTTCTGGCGATCGCGGTTGAATGTGTTGTGCTGCCCACATTTGGTGTTGCCCGACGTCCGTTGAGACGATAGAAGACTCAGGCATCATGTCAGACAGTTGTTTAAGTAGTAATGGCGCAAAAATAAGATCACCCGGATGGTCATAGCGCCATTTGAAGCCACTTCTTAGGCTTTCGCTATGGTGAGCCCAAGGGGAAATGTCTTTAGATAGCTCTAGTTGGGCCAAAATGACATTGATATCACCGCGCAAAGCGGCATTCGCCGTTCTTAATTTATTAAACTCTGCCGCGTCGATATCAATATGAATCACTTTAGCATGAGGAGCAAAGGTATCGAGCTTACCGGTGACTCGGTCATCAAATCGTGCACCGACGACAATAAGCAGGTCACACTCTTGCACGACTAAGTTAGCCGCTTTAGTACCGTGCATTCCTAGCATGCCCAAATAGTGTGGGTCATCGCGTTCGATTGTACCCAGGCCTTTCAAGGTGCTGACTGATGGCATTGGGTTTAAACGGAGAAACTCACGCACAGAATCCGTAGCATGAGCGAGTTGTACCCCACCTCCTACATAGAAAACTGGACGAGAGCTCTGATTGAGAAGCTGTTGTGCTAGCTGTATTTGCTCTGGGTTTGCCACTGGCATTGCTGGTGGTGTAAATGGAGGTAAAACATCAACGGGGGTCTGAGCAAGTTGAACATCTTTAGCAATATCGACGATGACAGGGCCAGGACGACCGGTTTTTGCAACTTCAAACGCTTCCGCTAAGGTCGGCGCGAGATCATTGATATCGGTAACGAGGTAGCTGTGTTTAGTACAAGACAATGACATACCAATCACGTCCATTTCTTGGAAGGCATCGGTACCGATGTGGGAGCTGGCGACTTGGCCTGTGATGGCGACGAGAGGGATGGAATCAAGAAAAGCATCGGCAAGGCCGGTAACGAGGTTGGTGGCGCCAGGACCCGAGGTTGCCATACAGACGGCGACATCTTTGGTGGCTCTTGCCATGCCGATTGCGGCCATCGCTGCACCTTGCTCGTGTCGGCATAGAATATGTTCTACCCCGCCATCGTAGAGTGCATCGTAGATGGGCATGATGGCTCCACCGGGGTAACCAAACACAGTCTTAATACCTTGTTGCGCTAATGCAGCAACAACTAACTCAGCACCTGTCATTGCTTTCTCCTTGTTGACCGCATAGTGACTTGCGGTTTTCTATCGTTCGACTGCACATTGTGTGCTCCCATATCTTCCGTTTTATCATTGTAATGAGGTGACTCTCGTTTTCGTGACCGTCATCAAATTTTCGTTTTAGAGTTTGTAAAAAAACCCCCGGACTTTTCAGTGCGGGGGTTTTTTGAATCTTGCGGCTATTTTCTGCCCACATTCCCCCGTGTGTTCCTAATCAGGACCACAATAATCAGAGTAATCAGAGTGTGAGCATAAGCACTAAAAGTCATTTCAAATATCTAATCGTTTGCTTTGTGTTGAACAAAAGTATCTATGTCCTTAGTGGTATCACATATTTCTGTTACCTGACAAGCAAAACCTCATTCTTTTTTCACATTTTATCAGCATCAAATCAGGCTATATAACAAGGACTATTTATAAAACTCTGCATTTTTGAGGGTTTATTGAATGAATTTAGCTGGAAAAAGGAATGACATGGGATTATCGATTATTTATAGCCGAGCGAGTGTTGGCGTCGAGGCGCCGCTTGTTACAGTGGAAGTACATATCAGTAATGGTATGCCTGGTTTTACCTTAGTTGGGTTGCCAGAAACGACAGTGAAGGAATCAAAGGACCGAGTTCGCAGCGCCATTATTAATTCACGATTTGAGTTTCCTGCTAAGCGCATCACGGTCAACCTAGCGCCTGCTGATTTACCTAAGGAAGGCGGGCGGTTTGATCTTCCTATTGCTTTAGGCATTTTAGCGGCCTCTGAACAGTTGCCCAAGAGTCTGTTGTTGCAGCATGAATTTATCGGGGAACTGGCTTTATCGGGATCATTACGAACGGTCAAAGGGGTACTGCCTGCTGCGCTAGCTGCGGATAAATCAGCACGCCAACTTATTGTGCCTGAAGGGAATGCTAATCAGGCAGCGCTTGTGGGCAAAGATAAGCATAAATCCGCCTCGGGATTACTGGAAGTGTGTGCCTATTTGATGGGGCAGCAGGCGTTGGGTTTGGTGACGTCACCAGCTATTAAAACAGTGAAACAAGACGTTAGAGATCTGCAAGATATCATAGGGCAGCAGCAAGGAAAGCGCGCGCTAGAGATAGCGGCGGCAGGCAATCATAATTTGCTGTTTTTGGGCCCTCCGGGTACTGGAAAAACAATGTTAGCGTCACGTTTGTGTGACTTATTACCGATTATGAGTGATATGGAAGCGATTGAAACCGCTTCGGTTGGCTCACTCACCCAGTTAGAGATTAATGAAGACAACTGGAAGCAAAGACCTTTTCGAGCTCCGCATCATTCAAGCTCTATGGCAGCGTTAGTTGGGGGAGGGAGTATTCCTAGACCGGGAGAGATTTCCTTAGCACACAACGGGCTACTGTTTTTAGATGAAATGCCTGAGTTTGAGCGTAAAGTCCTCGATTCATTGCGTGAGCCGCTAGAATCAGGGGAAATTGTGATTTCTCGTGCACAAGGAAAAACCCGCTTTCCAGCGCGCTTTCAATTAGTCGGTGCTCTGAATCCGAGTCCAACAGGTTACTATGATGAGAGTCAAGCTCGCGTTGCACCTCAGGCGATTCTGCGTTATCTAAGCCGTCTATCGGGTCCTCTGTTAGATCGGTTTGATATGTCGATTGAAATCCCCTTACTTCCTAAAGGCGTACTTGCTGAAGGGGGGGACCGAGGAGAATCGACAGCGGACGTGAAATTACGGGTTATTGAAGCTAGAGAGAAAATGTTAGCACGTTCAGGTAAAGTTAACGCGCTATTGCAAAGCCGCGAGATTGAACAGTATTGTCCGTTGGAGAAGTCAGATGCGGAATTTTTAGAAAGCGCTTTGCATCGACTCGGCTTATCCATTCGAGCCTATCACCGCATTATTAAAGTGGCGCGAACCATTGCAGATTTGTCTAATGAGCCCGAGATTCAACGAGCTCATTTAGCGGAAGCGTTAGGGTATCGCGCTATGGATCGCTTGCTAAAGCAGCTTACGGCGCAGTCGGTTTAAAAGGCGAAGTTCATACCAATCGAGGTGATCCAGTCTGCTGAATCATAAAAAGTGATACTTGAGTCAGTGGCATTGTATCCCGACAAAGAGATCAGTGAGAGTGACTCTATGTTCCATAAAGAAAGATACTCATAGGCTAAGAAAGCACTGTATTTGTCATCGATTCTGCCAGCATGGTCAAAAATGACATTGTAACCCTGATACTCATGGTTCATGTAACTTAGCGTCGCAGCAAAGCTGTGTTGGTTATGTGCAAACAGCGTGGTGAGCTCTGCGCCTGCGCCTTGGTTATTGACCGCGACCCCTTTGGTGTCATCCAGTATGTAGATAAGCGAAGGGAAAAGTACCCACGAGTCATTGACGGCTAAGGTGTAAGAACCTTTCGCATAGTAAAAATCACTGTTGCGATCATATTGCGTGGCGTGGGCTACTGGACTTTGGGTCGCGGATGCTTCTGCTGCAACAACCCGTGTCCCATAGGCCATATCTATAGTAAAGAGTGAGCCTGCAATGTTTTCTACTTGCAATCGAAACGCGTCGCCAGTGGCTTCTGCTTGCTCAAGTTTGTCTGCTGCCACGTATGGATTTTTCCAGATCGGCTCACCGACGACAGTTGGCAGATAGGAAAAACTCCAAATTGAGTTGTCAGCAAATTGCTGTCGGTATCCACCTTCAAGTACGAAGGTACCGACGGCGATATCATTACGTGATGTACCGATAAACCATTGCTTGTTTAGGGTAGGGCCATAGGTATAGTTTAAGGTCCCCAAAGGTAACCAAAAGTCATCATATGCTTCTTCCGAGGTACTGATATTAGGGTTATCACTGGCGATCAGGTTCGATTTATCACCGACCTTAGCGGTGCTCAATGATATTTCGCCACTGAACCCTTGGGCAGGAGCTAAGGCTGCAAATGACGCAGGGGCATAAGTGAGAGAAGTGAAAAGTAAGAGAGAAAGCAGCCGTGCAGTCATTGTCCATCCCGTGGTAAGTGAATCGGAGGCTTGTGATTCATCCGCTTCAAAAATTTAGGGGGTACTGTAGCGATAAAAAATGGCTTAACAAAATGCCTTGTTAAGCCAACTATCACTCAAGCTAATGGGTGGTTAGGTAACCTATTAAAAGGCCCAGTTTAAACCAACCGCAGTAATCCAGTTCTTTTCATCGTAAAAAGCAATATTGGAGGTACTGTTGGTGACACCTCCAAAGGCAACAAGGGAAAGGTTATTGGAATAAAATATGCCCGGATACTCATAAGCTAGGAACGCCTTCCATTCATCATCGCTACGAGTCTTATCGTAGAGGGGATTGCTTGCATCATAGTCTCGTTTTAAGTACCCCAAAGTGAACGCCAACTTGTGGTTGCCAAGTGAGGCAAAAGAAGACACTTCGGCACCGTAGCTGTTGTGCTTCATTGCACTGCCGTCAGCGTCCTGTTGGGTGTAGATTAGGGCTGGGTAGAGTAAGACTTCTCGGCTGATAGGCAGCATCATTTTAAATTTACCGTAGAGAATGTCAGCATTACGGTTGAGTGTCTTCGCCTGTTCGGGTGTGATAGTCGCGTTAACGTTATTGCCGAAGCCGGACTTTTCTTCATCCAGCTCTCGCTTACCATAGGCGAGGTCAAGACTGAATAGTGAACCTGCAATATTGTCGAGTTGCACTCGGTAGGCAGTGCCTTTTTCATTGGTGGTTGTTCGAGCGTCGCTGGTATATGGGTCTTGCCATACCTCACCTTCAAGAATGGTGGGCAAAATAGATAAACTGACCTTTGTGCGGTCTTTAAATAAATATTTGTAGCCAGCTTCTAGTGCGACGGTACCGACGGCAATATCCGCTCTTGATGTGCCGAGAAATACCTGATGATTTGAGTGGGAACCAAACGTGTACTGCACGTTACCCAGAGGTAAAACGAGGGCAGAACTGTTGTTTTGTTGGTCTCCATTATAAAGTCGAAACTTATCATCAGTGTTGGTTAAGTTAGAGGTGCTGCTGCTATAGGCAGCATTAATAGCAATCTCACCACTAAAGCCGTTACTTTCTCCAAGCTTGGCAATAGAAGGCGCTGAAACGCAGCTGACGGCAATTGCTATGACAGTCCATGTCAGATTCATACCTTTCCTTTTTTTGTCTAAAGACGTTGTTAATCTAATTATATGTTTCTGTTGGCTTATTGGAACAGAATAAGCGTGTTTTGTGTGACTAACAAGACAATAAATTCATCGGTTTGTGGTGAGGTATATTGTATAGGTGAAAAAAAACCGAGCGTAGTCGCTCGGTTTTATGTGTGTGTCGTGGCTATTTTTTCAGTAGGAAATTCACCAACGCAAAGTACTCATCGAGCGACTGAATACCGCCCGCCTCGACAAGGTATTTGTTGTTAACGATTACCGCTGGAACGCCAGAAAGGCCACTGTCTTTGAATTGTTTATCAAAGCGACGAACCATTGAGTCGACGGCAAAACCGTTGAATGTCGCGTCGAATTTCTTAGCATCAACACCTTCATCTAAGAAGATTTGGCGTAGTTCTTCGTCGTTACGAGGCGCTTGTTGCATAGTGTGAATGCGATTAAATAGTACCGGAACCATTTTATCTTCGACTTTTAAAGCAATCATAGTGGCGTACGCTTTACTCATCGACATGCCCATGTTGCCGCCCATGAATGACACATGGTTCTTTTGGAACTTGGCGTCAGCCGGGATTTTTGTTTTTAGCTGCTCTATGATTGGCTCAAAACTATGACAGTGTGGGCAATAAAAAGAGAAAAATTCAGTCACTGTCGGCTTAGTAGTCGGTTCTGTTTCTAGCACTTTATAATGGGTGCCTTCTTCAAATTGCGCAGCGCTTACACCTACACTCACAAGAAGCGTAGCAAATAATGCGATAAATCTTTTCATTGTTGTCTCCATGTACAATTTAAATCCTTAAAAACGGATAGTTGTTAGTTTGTCACCACTGTGGCTGTAATGAAAGTGGCTTTTCATTGAGTGCGGCCATTTGTTCTTTAAAGCCAAGCACTTGCCCTTCCCAATATTTAGGGTCATTGAACCAAGGAAAAGCCAAAGGAAAGGCTGGGTCATTCCAGCGCTTCGCAAGCCAAGCCATGTAATACACCATACGTAGACCGCGCAGAGGCTCAATTAGTTTCAGCTGGCTAGAAGGAAAGTCATTAAACTCTTGGTAGCCTTCAAGAATAATGTCTAACTGCATCATTTTATCTTGTCTGTCGCCACTTAATAACATCCATAAATCTTGTACGGCTGGACCATTTCTAGCGTCATCTAAATCGACAAACATTGGTCCATCGCGCCACAGAATATTACCTGGGTGGCAATCACCGTGTAAGCGAATGATGCTGCTCGGCTCCCAATGCGTTTCAATTTGAGCAATGAGCATATCGAGGTCATTGAAGAAAGCGTTCTCGAGATGCATAGGGATAAAATTAGACGATTGCAGCAGTTTTCTTGGTTGATAGAGGTACTCTTCCAAACCAATGGTTGGACGGTGCTCAAAAGGCTGCGCCGCTCCTACCTTGTGCATTCGACCCAGAAAGCGACCCACCCACTCTAGTTGCTCTAAGTTGTCGACTTCAAATTGTCGGCCTCCCTCGCTAATAAAGAGGGTAAAGAAGTAGCCTTCATATTGATGAATAGTTGTGCCATTTAAAACAAGAGGCGCTGAAATAGGCACATCATGCGCGACCAGTTCATGGGCGAAGTCGTGCTCTTCTTGGATTTGAGCAAGTGACCAACGCTGTGGTCGATAAAATTTGACGACATACCGCTTTTTGTCTTCATCGGTAAACTGATAGACCCGGTTTTCGTAGCTGTTAAGCGGAAGAAGTCCGGATTCGGCTCGTATACCAATACTCTCTAGTGCATACCACATAAAGTCTGGTGTTAGAGCGTCAAAATTGAACGCTTGGTCTGTCATTATCCAACTAAAAAGGCTCATTACTGAGCCTTTTCCTATTATTGATGGTGAAGGGGTACTCGGCTAGAGTTTCTTAAGAAACCGGCTTTCCACTTCGATCGAAAAGTCATTATTGTCACTCAGTATAAACTGAATTGTGGCAACGGGTGAACTGAGTTGTTCTGGGTCAACGCCAAGGCTCATTGGCAGGTTTAACACTTCGCCAGGTTCAACCGTAATCGTTTGTTTTCCATACCAAACAACAGACTCTAAGCCAGAAACAGAAAGAGTGTATTGTTGTTCTTGCTGCGTTTTGTTAATGATTTTTAGGGTGTAGGTATTTTCAACGAGACCATCACTGTTGGTCCGGGATAGTTGGCTGCGATCTCTTAACACGCTTAATCCGGCAGGGTCCACAGCGGATATTTGCACAAAGAATAGGGCAATCATCACAAGAAGAATGGCGCCGTACCCAAGCAGCTTTGGTCGCATGACTTTAGTATGTTTACCTGATAGTCGATGCTCTGTGGTGTAGTTAATCAGACCTTTTTCGTAGCCCATGCGATCCATTGTCTTGTCACACGCGTCAATACAGGCACCACAGTTGATACATTCGTATTGCAGTCCGTCACGGATATCAATGCCGGTTGGACACACCTGAACGCACAAGTCGCAGTCAATGCAGTCGCCTAATCCGAGTGCTTTGTGGTCGGCTTTTCTAGGGCGTGGACCACGCTGTTCCCCGCGCTTAGGGTTGTAGCCGACAATAAACGTATCTTTATCAAACATCGCGGATTGGAAGCGTGCATAGGGGCACATGTGAATACACATGATAGAGCGCATCCAGCCAGCATTGCCATAGGTACAACCAGCAAAAAACAATACCCAAAAGGCGGGCCAAAAACTGGCGTTGAAACTAAAGAAATCGACCACTAAATCACTAATAGGAACGAAATACCCAGTGAAGGTAAAGCCAGTGGCGAGTGCGATAGCTAACCAGGCTATATGTTTTAGGGCTTTTCTTGCTGCGAGGTTTGTAGTGAGTTTATTTGAATCTTGTTTTCGTCTTTTGTTGGCGCTGCCTTCCAGTTTTTCTTCAAACCAGATGTACATAAAGGTCCAAACGGTTTGGGGACATAAGTACCCACACCATACGCGCCCTAAAAAGGTGGTAATAAAGAACAGTCCGAAGGCGGCGACCATAAACAGCAGTGCAAGTAATGTTAAGTCTTGCGGATAAAGGGTGGTGCCAAAAAAGTTAAACTGCTGGTTGCCAATATCGAGGAGAATGGCTTGCCTTTCACCATATGGGATCCAAGGAACAATAGCGAATAGAACGAGTAGAAACCAACCGCCGTAGCGTCTTAGTTTTTGAAATGTCCCTTTACTTTCACGTACATAAATACGATTGCTAGGGTTAAAGCGATCTCCATTGCCTTTGTGTGTTTTAGGATTGAACGTTTTTGGCGTCACGTCCTTTATGTCAATCTTATCCTGACTCATGTGAAGCGGTCCTTCTTAGGCTGACGGCATGTTTTGACATGCTCTATTTTTCCGACATTGCGAGGTAACCTTTACCCATGAGCAGCGCTAAGAGCTAGCAATCATTGATAAAGTATAAGTTTCTACGTAAATAGAAAACGCGCCGATTATAACCTCGATAACAAACTCTTTTCTTTAAGGCTATCAACCTTTAACAAGAAATATGAAATCAATGGATATAAAAACGCTCCTACTAAGTGAGGAGCGTTTTGACAAAAGGTGAGTATGACTACTTGATAATACCGCGAGCTTTCAATAATGCGGTTTTAAAATCATCTTCTTGGTCTTTGGCAAGGCCAGGGATCATGTCGTCCTTTTGGCTATTACGCATCTTGAGATGATAAATGAGTACATCGTCAGTCAGTTCAGCAAGTTCGCCGCTATAGCCAGCTTCATTGGCGAGTTTAGCGATGAACTCCATTAGGTTGAGATCTGGTTCTTTTTGCCATTCTGGCTGCATAAGTTCGATGAGCTCGTTGAGGCGATGACACTTCATAAATTTCTCCACAATATTTATAGTAATTTTTGCATCAAAATATCAAATATCGTGAGAATAACCAATATTAGAAAGCGCTAGGCATAAAAAAAGCGCAGGGTGTCTGCGCTTTTTTATTATGCTGCTTTAACGACTTTTGTTGGAGTCGGTGCCAAAAGAGCACTTTTTTCAACAAGCGTCATAGAAGGAGCGGCCTGTTTTGCGACAAAAGCAGGGGCAAAACCACTGCGACGACGCGACGCACCACGATTTGAGTGCGAAAACCTGACAGGAGTAGGGCGCATTGCTATACCTAACAGTCAGGCAATTCCATTGCCAATCTAATGGCCTGATTATTTATGAGTCATTGAAATACAATGGCTCTTTTTTGGCGGATGCCAGTCCTAATAAATAATCAGGAATAACGATATGCATGCATATCACGTATAGAATATCACCAAGTGTTATTTGGTTCGATAGCCTAGATAAAATTAATTGCTGCTTTTTTGCACATGTGGTTTTTTTGCTATGTATATTTGTTTTATCGTATTAATTGCGATAAAACGGTGAGTAGTGAATGGAGGTGCGTATGTCTTTTTTTAAGAAAACCTTAGCAAGCTTTGGGATTGGTGCGGCGCGAGTGGACTCTGTATTGCACCAGGAGTTCCTTTATCCTGGCGAGAACGTCAAAGTGACGGTTCATGTTTATGGCGGCAAAACCGCCCAAACGGTCGATAATATTAATATGCGTTTATGCTGCCGTTATATTGATGAAGTCGCTCGTAGTCATCATGATAATCAGAATCAGCCAGGCAGTCCTAAGAAGCGTGTAGCGAAAACCTATGAATTGGAAACGTGGACGTTACCTTATGCGTTTACGATTGAGCCCGGTGAAACGCGAGATTTTGAAGTAGAATTGGCAGTTCCTTGGAATACTCCCGTCACGTTGGGTGATTCTAAAGTGTGGCTCGAGACAGGGCTTGATATCGCACTAGCCGCCGATCCCACAGATAAAGATTTACTTACCGTGAGACCCGATCCTTTGCTTGATGGAATTTTTTCTACGTTAGAGCATGAAGGGTTGCGAATTCGACAAGTTGAATGCGAAGCGGCAAAAGGGTTTGCGATGCCGTTTGTGCAAGAGTTTGAATTTGTGCCGACCACCGGGCCTTACCATGGTCGTTGGAGAGAGCTAGAAATCGTAGCTTACCGGGATGAAAGTGAACTTAAACTGTGGTTTGAAATTGATAGAAATAGAGATGGCATTGGCGGAATGCTTTCTAGCTTGATTGGGTTGGGGCAGTTAAAGCGTGAACTAAGCCTACCAAGCTCAATGACTGCAGAAGAAGCGGGTAAGAAAGTGCTCGATTATCTCGATCAAACCTCTTAGAAAAGGAATGCTCAATCATTCAGCTTACATTTGTAAGCTGAATGTGTCATGCTGCAAACAAGTCCTATCTTGAGTATGTACCATGTCATCAGCTTCATTGTATAGTTTGCACGAAGAGCGCGCGAATAGTGTTACCCACGCACTTGGTGTCGCTTTGTCTGCCGTTGGCTTAGTGTTACTTGTATTGAAATCGATTCAAGCCAATGCCGATGCGCTCACATTCATTAGTATGAGTGTTTATGGCTGCAGCATGGTGACATTATTTCTGGCTTCGACACTCTACCATTCTATTGATGACCCCACGCAAAAACGTCGTCTGAAAACTTTTGACCATTGTGCTATCTACCTGTTGATCGCAGGGAGTTATACACCGTTTATGTTGGTGTGTTTGCGAACACCTCTTGCCGTGTCTGTTATGGTCATTGTTTGGTTGTTGGCAGTAGTGGGTGTTGTCATGAAGCTTTTTTATGCCCACCGTATTAAGCGTTTTTCATTGCTGACTTATCTAACCATGGGTTGGCTATCGCTTATTCCGTTGTATCAGTTATCTCAAAGCTTAGATCCGTCAGGTGTTATGTTGTTGGCGCTGGGCGGGGTGACGTATACCTTGGGGGCGGTATTTTATGCGTGTGAGCGCATTCCATTCAATCATGCTATTTGGCATGTGTTTGTTTTGGCGGGCGCGGCTTGTCACTTTTTCGCTATTTATTGGTATGTACAGCCTCGTTAAGTCATGAGGTTACCGATGTTAACGACGCCAAAACGCAGGGAAAAAGAGCACAAGTAGTGTCAAAATCTCGAGGCGTCCCATTAACATGCCGAGACTTAATAACCATTTAGCGGCATCGGGCAGTGATGAGAAATTGCCGGTAGGGCCGATGACAGTCCCCATCCCTGGTCCTACGTTAGCCACGGCCGTAATTGCCCCTGAAATGCTGGTGACTGGGTCAAGTCCCATCGCGCTCAGTGATGCCGCAAGCACTATAATAGTAACAAAGAACATCAATACAAACGCGACAACAGAGCGAACAATATCATCATTGACGGGGCGATGGTTGTAGCGTTGTACGAAGACACCTGATGGATGGATAAGCTTCATCATCTGTTTATTTAAGAGCGTAATGGCAATCTGAATACGGAATATTTTGATGCCACCAGACGTAGAACCAGAGCAAGCGCCTACCATCATTATAAATACAAAAATAACGCTGGGTAAGGCTCCCCACGCGGTAAAGTCTTCTAATCCAAAGCCAGTGGTTGTCACGACAGAGACGATGTTAAACATCGCGACTCGAAACGCATCACTCAACGCGTAATCGTTTTTGATAATGAGCCACAGTGCAACGATGGTGCTGGATACTAAGAACAAATAGGTGAAACCGCGAACTTGCGCGTCATTGATGATGACACGAAGATTGCGTTTAGTGAGCGCAGAGACAAAGAGTAGGAAAGGTAACCCACCCAAAAACATAAAAATGGTGCCCACCCAATGGGCACCATTGGAGAAGTGGTTCATCGAACCATCGGAGGTGGAATAACCTCCTGTAGACAGCGTTGTAAAGGCATGATTAATGCCATCAAACAATGACATGCCAGTTGCTAAGTAACCAAGCAGACACAGCGCGGTCAATACCAAATAGACTAAGACAATATTTTTAGCGACGGTTTTTGCTCTTGGGCTGCTTTTATCTGACCAATCGGACGATTCGGTTTGGAATAAGCGCATCCCCCCGACATTAAGCATCGGTAATACCGCCACCGCCATAACAATAAAGCCAATACCACCAAGCCATTGCAAAATAGAACGCCATAGCAAAATACTTGGTGCCATATTATCGAGCCCGCTGAGAACGGTTGAGCCAGTCGTAGTAATGCCTGACATGGTTTCAAAGTACGCATCGGTAAAGCTGATATGGTTGATGAACACAAAAGGTAGTGCGGCAAATGCGCTGGTAATCATCCAGACGAGGCTGGTAATCAGGAACATATCACGCACACTTAGGTGAAAATTCTTGGTGCGACCTATTGATAGGCATAGAAATGCCACAAGGTGGGTAATGGCTACCGCTAAACCAAAATCAAGAAAACCATCGGTACCCGTGAAAAAGGCGACTAATGTCGGGACGTACATAAATAGGGCCAGTTTTGAAAGAACTAACCCAATAACGAACGCGACTGGACGAGCATTGACCATAAATGTGCCTTATAAGAAGAATGCACTTGGTTGGAATAGTGCTTCTACATCGGGAACATACTTTTTGTCCACAAGGAACATGACCACGTGGTCATCTTGCTCAATGACGGTACGATCGTGAGCAATCAGCACTTCTTCGCCACGAACAATCGCGCCAATGGTGGTGCCTGGTGGTAACTTGATCTCACCAATGGCTTTGCCTACCACTTTAGATGTGGTTTCATCACCACGAGCAACGGCTTCAATGGCTTCAGCAGCGCCGCGTCTTAATGACGATACATTAACGATGTCAGCACGTCTTACATGGGTTAGCAGCGCGGAAATAGTGGCTTGCTGGGGTGATATTGCTACGTCAATGGTGCCACCTTGAACGAGATCAACGTACGCGCCTCGTTGAATGAGCACCATCACTTTTTTAGCGCCCATCTTTTTCGCTAACATTGCAGACATGATGTTAGTTTCATCTTCATTGGTTAGCGCAATAAAGACGTCAACTTGGTCGATATTTTCTTCGGCAAGTAATTCTTGATCCGCCGCGTCACCACAGAACACGATGGTGTTTTCGAGTTGCTCAGAAAGTTTTTCTGCTCGTTGATAACTGCGTTCGATGAGCTTAACGCTGTAGTTTTGTTCTAGGCGTTTCGACAGGCTTGAACCGATGTTACCCCCACCAACAATCATGATGCGACGATAAGGCTTTTCGAGGCGTTGAAGCTCACTCATGACCGAACGAATATGGTTACTGGCCGCAACAAAAAACACCTCGTCGTCGGCTTCAATAATCGTGGTGCCTTGAGGGCGAATAGGGCGACCTTGTCGAAAGATAGCAGCGACTCGTGTGTCGATGTGCGGCATGTGTTCACGCAATGTTGATAGGGCATTGCCTACCAATGGACCGCCATAGTAGGCCTTCACCGCCACAAGGCTGACCTTTTCATCGGCAAAACTGACCACTTGCAGTGCACCGGGATATTGAATTAAGCGCTCGATATAACTGGTGACCAACTCCTCTGGCGCAATTAAGTGGTCAACGGGTACTGCCCCTGAATTAAACAGCGTTTCTTTTTCAATGAGGTACTCACGTGAGCGAATACGAGCGACACGGTTTGGGGTGTTAAAGAGCGAAAACGCCACCTGACAGGCTGCCATATTGGTTTCGTCCATATTAGTGACGGCAACCAACATATCGGCATCTTGAGCGCCAGCTTCACGCAATACGTCGGGGTGGCTGGCATAGCCGTTGACCACCCGTAAATCATACTTATCTTGTAGTTCACGCAGACGGTCACTGTTTTTATCTACAATGGTAATATCATTGTTTTCACCCACGAGGTTTTCTGCGAGTGTGCCACCGACTTGCCCTGCACCAAGAATGATGATTTTCATAACGTTTCGCTCTTTTGATTATGTCGACTCAACGAGTCGCTAGAATAACTATCAATACCTTAGCATTCTATGCTTTTTTTAATACTGCGTAATAGAAGCCATCCATATCTTCTTCTCCAGGCAAAATCTGACGTCCTGGGTGGTTGATATCTGAATCTACTAGCTGGGCATTGCTGGTTCGCGCCAAGAATGCTTTCACTTGTTCTACATTTTCTTGCGGTGTAATTGAGCATGTTGCGTACACCATGGTGCCACCAGTTTTGAGCTGTTGCCACATTGCATCAAATATTTCACGCTGCAGCTCAGCAAGAGCCGCAATGTCTTCAGCTCGACGCAGCCATTTAATATCAGGGTGGCGACGAATAACGCCTGTTGCAGAGCATGGCGCATCCAACAAGATACGGTCGAACTGTTCACCTTGCCACCACTCTTGCGGTGTTCTTGCATCACCACAAACGACAGTCGCTTGAAGTTGCAAACGCTGAAGGTTGTCGTGAACGCGCTTTAGGCGGGTTTCATCGCAATCAATGGCAACGACTTTGCTGCCAGTCGTGCGTTCAAGAATATGAGCCGTTTTGCCACCTGGCGCGGCGCAGCAATCTAGAATTAACTCACCATCTTGAGGTTGGAGATAATTAAGAGAGAGTTGCGCTGCGGCATCTTGTACCGATACCCAGCCTTTATCAAAGCCTGGCAAATTGTTGACGTCGCAAGGTGCGGCCAATTTTAGAGCATCTTGCGCTTCTGAGTGTGCTGTGCAATCAATGCCTTCATTTTTGAGCAGTTCTAGGTATTCATCTCTTGTGTGATGCTGGTGATTAACACGTAACCACATCGGTGCCTTGGTGTTGTTCGCTTCTAGAATATCCGCCCACTGCTCTGGGTAACTATTTTGGAGCAGTTTTAGCAGCCAGCCTGGGTGACCATATTTACCGGCATTGTGACTCATGGATATTTCATCGAGCTGTTCTTGATTGCGTTGATAATTTCGCAATACCGCATTGATGAGCCCACGCAATTTCGGGCCTTTTAGCGTTTTCGTTGCTTCAACCGTTTCACCTACTGCGGCGTGTGCTGGGATGCGCATATTGCCAATTTGGTAAATGCCGACAAGGATCAGGTGATGAAAAACACGCTGTTTGCCTTTAAGAGGTTTTTCCATGAGCTCAGAAGCAATGGATTCCAAGCGAGGTAGGATTCGCAGGGCGCCAAAACAAATTTCTTGCAGTAAAGCTTGGTCACGTGGTTTGACCTGCTGTTGACCGGCAGGAAGCGCATTGGATAGGGATTGACCTTTATCAACCACTTGAAACAGGATGTTGGCCGCAACAGCGCGAACGTTCATGTTAGTTACCTAAAATTGTGTTGTTATTAAAACAAACTAGGGCCTGCACTGGTCAGTACTGGCCCTAAAGATTGTATGTAGGGAGTATCGTTAACCTAGGATACTGCCGACTTCAAACCAGCTGGCTTTGGAGTTTAGTACATCACTGACCGGCATGGCTTTCTTTCCTGGGATCTGGATCTGCTCCAGAACTAAGGTGTCCTTTCCAGTAGCAACGTAAATTCCTGTTTTATCAGCCTTAAGGATAGTGCCTACTGCCATTTCTGTCGTACTTGCCTCGACACGAGATTGCCAAACTTTGATGTTGTTCTCTTCCACCGAGAAGAAGCTCATTGGCCACGGGTTAAAGGCACGCACGCAGCGCTCGATAAACTCCGCGTCTAGCGACCAGTCAATCTTCGCTTCGTCTTTGCTCAACTTACTGGCGTAATTGGCTTGCTCGTCGTCTTGTTTTACTGGTTTTGTATTGTTAACAGCAATGTCACCTAAGCAGTCAACTAAAGCCTGGGGACCTAGCTCGGCGAGCTTGTCATACATAGTGGCACTAGTGTCGGTGGCTTCGATAGGAAGTGTCGCGATCTTTAGCATGTCACCAGTATCAAGACCGATATCCATCTGCATGATAGTCACGCCTGTTTCTGCATCGCCCGCCCAAATAGAGCGCTGGATTGGCGCTGCGCCACGCCAGCGAGGCAAAATAGAACCGTGAACATTGATACAACCCAATTTAGGGGTATCAAGGACTGCTTGTGGGAGCAATAAACCATACGCAACGACAACCATAAGATCAGCATTCAAATCTTTCAGCGTTTGTTTGGCTTCATCTGACTTAAAATTCACTGGCTGGTAGACAGGAATATCATGCTCAATCGCCATCGTTTTTACAGGGCTAGCGGTTAGCTTTTTTCCGCGCCCCGCCGGTCGATCTGGTTGGGTGTAAACGGCAATAATGTCGTGCTCCGAAGACAATAACGCCGCCAAGTGACGGGCGGCGAAGTCTGGAGTACCGGCAAACACAATGCGTAATGATTGGCTCACAGAAACCTCACTTAAGTTATTATTGTTTCGCGTTGAAGCGCTGAATCTTTTCTAATTTATCTTTGATACGCTTACGCTTTAGAGGGGAAAGATAATCGACAAAAAGTTTGCCCTCTAAATGGTCCAATTCGTGCTGAACACAAATGGCGAGTAAGTCATCGGCTTCAAAGGAGAACGTTTCACCATCGCGGTTAAGCGCAGTGACGCTGACTTCTGCTGCGCGAGCTACGAGTGCGCGTGCGCCAGGCACGGACAAGCAGCCTTCTTCAATGCCGTCTTCACCGCGTTTTTCGGTGATTTCTGGATTGATAAGGACCATAGGCTCATCGCGTGTGTCCGAAATATCGATCACAACAATACGCTGGTGGAAGTCTACTTGCGTTGCCGCTAGACCAATTCCTTCTTCGTCGTACATGGTTTCAATCATGTCATCAACGACTTTTTGAATCTCCGGAGTGACTTCAGTGACAGGCTTTGCGACTGTTCTTAGGCGCTCATCCGGGAAAGTTAATACTTGTAATACAGACATATACACTCAAAATATTGAACTGTGCCGAATAGGCACGGACTTCGTTGGTTCAATTCTAGACATTTTCGCACCTAAATGACAGCATCCCATGAAACAAAGCAAGGGAATGCTGACGATGAAACAACAAATATTGAGATCAAAGTGGCATTTTATTCTGCTCACACTCTCTGTATTTGTTTGCTTTCCTGTGGATTCCGATGAGTTGAAGATCAAACCCAATGTCCCTAAGTCTTATGTGGTTGTGGCAGGAGATACGTTGTGGGACATCTCTACATTATATCTGCAGTCACCATGGCGATGGCCTGAACTTTGGGGGCAGAATCAGCACATCGATAACCCACACCTAATCTACCCTGGCGACCAACTCACGCTTATCTGGATTGATGGCAAGCCTCGCCTGACAAAGAAGGCCTTTGAAAAGTTATCACCTCGTATTCGTACTAACCAAAAAGTTGCCATTTCGGGCGCGGAGCGCGCTACGGTGACTCGTTATCTAGAAAAAGAAGGGCTTGTCGAATCCTCTCGATTAGAGACATTCCCGGTTGTTGCAGGGTCAAGTCGTGGTCTGGACTATGTGACGGATCGTGATGAGCTCTACATTCAATACAAAGGGGCAGAGCGTGAGTGGGGAATTTATCGGGTTGGCAAAGCGTATATATCAAGCGCTGAGCAGGTTGAAATGACGGAAATTCGGCTATTGGCGGAAGCCCATACCGTTGATCAGAAAGAAGGAATGACGACGTTAATGATAACCAGCCTTAAAAGAGAGCTTAAAAAAGGTGATCTCGTTATTCCGTTTAGCGTCCATCAGGATATGTCTCTAGCCGCCAGTTTTTCTCCTCAACCTGGACCCTATATTACGTCTAAGCCAGTTCAGCTTCTGGGCTCGCTAAATTCGTTGAACTATGCAGTGCAAGGACAGACAGTGGTGCTAAATGTTGGTGTATTGGATAGCGTGAAGCAGGGAAGTACTTACCTTATCAAGCGGCGTTCGGAAGATTTTCGCTTTTCATCAGGGGAGAAAGGACTCACCAAAGCCACGGAGGCATCCACATTCCCTAAAGTTGAAATTGGGCAATTGATGGTGATTCGTCCGTATGCGCATTTTAGTATCGCCGTGATCACGACATCGACAGAACCGGTATCAATGATGGCAATCATTGAAGCGCCAGAACGGTAATGACACTGATGGTTGAGCGTAAATCGTTAGAAGACGAATTAGCCGCATGGCTGACGTTGGCCTTGTGTCCAGGGATTGGCTCGGTGACGTTTCATAAGTTATGCGCGATTGCGGCACCCTCAACGCTGATTGATTTTGATGAACTTCAGCTACGTGCCATTGGTCTAAAAGAAAAACAAATTCGTTTTATTCGCCATGATGCCACGAACGTCGTGCAAGCTTGCTTAGAATGGCAGAATCGCCCATACCACCATATATTGTTGTCGATAAACCCTCATTACCCTGCTTTACTTAAAGAAACAAAGGGGTATCCACCGATACTGTTCGTTATTGGTCATCCACAAGTATTGAGTGCTCCGCAAATTGCGATGGTTGGCAGCCGCAATGCCACAATAGAAGGGCTAGAGACAGCATCGAGTTATGCGCATACTTTTTCTGAACAAGGGTTTGTTGTCACGAGTGGCTTGGCGCTGGGTGTGGATGGACACGCTCATCAGGGGGCGTTGAATGCCGGTGGTAAAACGGTGGCGGTATTGGGCTCTGGCTTAGAACATATTTATCCCCATCGACATAAAGGGCTTGCGAGCCGAATTCAGGAGCAGGGTGCACTAATTAGCGAACACCCTCCTTACAGCAAACCGAGACCGGAGTTTTTCCCACGTCGAAATCGTATTATTAGTGGCTTGGCGGCTGGTGTTGTTGTGGTTGAGGCAACAGAAAAAAGTGGCTCGTTAATTACAGCGCGATATGCTGCTGAGCAAGGCCGAGATGTGTTCGCTATTCCGGGCTCAATCCGACACCCTTTTCATAACGGGTGCCACTCATTGATAAAAAACGGTGCTTGTCTCGTACAATCACCAAAGGATGTGTTGGATGAAATAGAATCGCTGACAAATTGGTCTAAAGATCATCAACCGAGTTTTTTTGACTCACCACCTGAGAGGCAAGTGTCTGATAAAGAAGCATTGCCATATCCAGAACTGTTGGCTAACGTAGGAATAGAGCCGACACCTGTTGATATTTTGGCTCAAAAGACCCATATTCCTGTGCATGAGGTCATGCAACAGCTCCTTGAGCTTGAATTACTTGGCCATATTGTTGCCGTTACCGGTGGTTATATTCTTAGTGGGAGAGGCAAGCTATGATGATGGACATACTGATGTACCTGTTTGAAACCTATATCCATAGCGATGCGGAACTACAGGTAGACCAAGACGAACTGGAAGATGAATTGCTTCGAGCAGGCTTTCAGCAAAAAGATATTTACAAAGCACTGCAATGGTTAGAAGACTTAGCGGAACTGCAAGATACCGATAAGCACTCTGCTATCTCGATGAGTGCATCCACCTCAACTCGTATTTACACCGCCAAAGAAATGTCTCGTATTGACGTTAAGAGCCGAGGCTTTTTGATGTTTTTAGAGCAAGTAGGCGTCTTAACGACAGAAACTCGTGAGATGGTGATAGATCGAGTGATGGGACTGGAAACAAGTGAGTTTGAATTGGATGATCTGAAGTGGATTATCTTAATGGTATTGTTCAATGTTCCCGGTAATGAAAATGAATATACGCTGATGGAAGAGCTGATCTACACCACGGAACAAGGCATGGTTCATTAGAAACCCGCCCCCTAACGTTTACAGAAGAGAGTTTCATGAGCGGTAAAATTGATCATCAACTGTTTTCGGCTCATGAACATGCACTCGACAAAGAGTCATGTCCGCAATGCCAGCGCGGTACGTTACAGCTAAAGAATGGTAAGCACGGCCCTTTTCTAGGATGCAGTGATTACCCTAGCTGTGATTTTATTAAACCATTGCATCAAAATGATGGCCATATCATTAAATCATTAGGGGTGTCATGCCCAGACTGTGGTCGTGAGCTATTGCTTCGCCAAGGTCGTTACGGAATGTTTATTGGTTGCAGCGGGTATCCGGAATGTCATTTTATTCAATCGCCCAATAAACCTGAAGACAACGAACAGAATAGTGTCGCTGATGTTTCTTGTCCTGAGTGCCGGAAGGGACACTTAATAGAGAGAAAATCACGATTTGGTAAAGCTTTTTACGCTTGCGATGCCTATCCGAAATGCAAGTTTGCAGTGAACCACCCGCCTGTGGTTGGCAGCTGCGATGGTTGTGGTTATCCGTTATTGACGGAAAAGAAACGGGCGTCTGGAGTGGTACTTGAATGTGCTTCACGCTCGTGTCATAAAATTCAAAATGAAAACGGCTCTTAATGAGCCGTTTTTTATTGGGATGAGATAATCACTGACCGGAGAGTATGCTTGGGCAGCTACAACGCGTGCGCCGCAGGCTTTAGTGCCGGAAATGCCGCTGGGTCGAGAATATCAGCGAGCTTAATGAGCGTCGCTTTCAGTTCTGCGTTGTCAGAGGCTGACACATTAATATGCCCCATCTTACGCCCAGCTCGTTTCTCTTTGCCATACCAATGTACATGACAACCTGGTAGCTGATGTACCGCCTCTGGGACGCAATCTTCGCCTAAGATGTTGACCATTGACGTTGTGCGGGTGAGCTGCGTTGAGCCAAGTGGCATGTCGCAAACCGCGCGTAAATGGTTTTCAAACTGACAAGTATCGGCGCCCTGTTGTGTCCAGTGTCCAGAATTGTGCACGCGCGGGGCAATTTCATTGACGAGTAGAGCACCATTGACGTCAAAGAACTCTAACGCCAGTACACCGACATAATCAAGAGACTCAGCAACGGCGGTGAACATTTTGGCTGCTTGTTGCTGTAGCTCACTTTCATCAATCGCGGTTGATAGTGTTAATACGCCGTCGGTATGCACGTTTTCCGCCAAAGGATAAATCGCAATATCACCTTGTTGATTACGAGCGCCAATCAGTGAGACCTCACGCTGAAAAGGGACAAATTCTTCCGCGACAATCGCTTGGTTCTCTGACTGTTCAATACACACTAGCATTTCCGCCCAAATTGATTCGACGTTATCTAGGATTTTAAGTCGCCATTGACCTTTACCATCGTAGCCACCAAGCGCACTTTTTAGCACCATCGGCAAGCCGACATGAGAAATGGCCGCATCGAAATCTTGTCGTGAGCGGATAATGGCGTACTTGGCATTTTTTACACCAGCTTGATCAAGCAGGGCTTTTTCAATGCGTCGATCACCACCGGCTTTGATCGCCTGCGTCGAAGGGAGAAACTTGCCACTTTTTTCACAGATGTCTAAAACTGCAAGCGGGATGTGCTCAAACTCAGCCGTAATCACGTCGGCAAGGTCGATAGCTTGCTGTAAACCGTTACCCAGCACTTCAAGTGTTAAGGGGTGGACGATGTCTTCGCTGTTTACGTCAAACGCCGATATCTTGATATTGAGAGGTGCGCCAGCCAGAGCCATCATTCGTGCTAATTGACCAGCTCCTAAAACCAATACGTGCTTCATTATCAATCCTCTGATGGATCAGGGTTTGCGAGTACAGTATCCGTTTGTGTTTGGCGGAATGCTTCGACTTTTTCCATAACCGCCGGTTGGTGAATGCCGATGATTTGAGCCGCTAGGATGCCCGCATTTGCAGCACCAGCTTCACCAATGGCTAAAGTACCGACTGCAATGCCTTTTGGCATTTGAACGATAGAGAGCAGTGAGTCCATTCCTTTTAGCGCACGACTTTGCACTGGCACACCTAATACAGGAATGCTCGTGAATGCTGCAGCCATACCTGGAAGGTGTGCAGCACCGCCAGCTCCTGCGATGATAACGGAAATACCGCGCTCTTTGGCAGAAGTCGCGTAGTCTGCTAGTAGTTGTGGTGTGCGGTGAGCGGAAACAACTTTCGTTTCATATTCCACACCAAATTGGTCTAGCATATCAGCAGCCAGTTGCATTGTTGGCCAGTCTGATTTTGAACCCATAATAATACCGACTTTCATCCGAAGCTCCTTCAAAGCATGTTCAAATGGACTAAATTGCGCGCATTATACGAGTATTTTTTTCATAGGAAAACGTTTGCGTGAGTTAAAGTTGGGTTTTTTTCTGGATTCTAGGCAGGGTTTTGAGCATAGTGCGGTGAATTGTAAAAAAAATGTTTAGATTTAAGGAAAGGAAGGCGCAGTGAATAACGTTCTCTCTATTGTCGATATGCTCAAGTTGGGTGAGGTGATTGCTTATCCAACAGAAGGTGTGTTTGGTGTCGGTTGTGATCCGGACAACATAGAAGCGATTAAAAAGCTATTGGCGGTAAAAGAAAGACCTGTAGAGAAAGGTCTGATTTTAATTGCGAGTAGCTATGAACAGCTGCGTCCCTATATTGACGAGACTCAACTCAGCAAGACGCAACTTGAACGTGTGTTCTCTACTTGGCCAGGCCCTTATACTTGGGTGATGCCAGCCAGTAGAAAGGTATCTCCTTGGTTGAGTGGTCAGTTTGATACGATTGCAGTAAGGGTGACCGACCATGCTCTTGTTCAAGCGTTATGCCAAGAATTTGGTAAGCCAGTGACATCGACGAGCGCTAACTTAACCGGTATGCCTTCATGTATGACGGTAAGCGAAGTGAAGGTACAACTTGGCGAGCGGTTAGCGGGTATTCTCAATGGTGAAGTGGGTGGGCGTGAAAATCCGAGCGAAATTCGTGACGCAAGAACCGGGAAAATGATTAGGCAAGGGTAGAGAGGTCGATAGACAATGTCAGGTGTAGATAAACATCAAGTGAAAGCATTCTTGTTGCAATTACAAGATTCCATTTGTGAACAACTAACCAGCGTAGACGGTGTAGCGCAATTTGTTGAAGATGAATGGCAAAGAGAACTTGGCGGCGGCGGGCGAAGTCGCGTGCTTAAAGATGGCGGGGTGTTTGAACAAGGTGGCGTAAACTTTTCCCATGTCTTTGGAGATAAAATGCCAGCGTCTGCTACCGCTCACCGCCCAGAATTGGCGGGACGCAAGTTCGAAGCCATGGGAGTCTCTTTAGTGTTGCACCCCAAAAATCCTTATGTACCAACATCGCACGCCAATGTGCGCTTTTTTGTGGCAGAAAAAGAGGGTGAAGCACCCATCTGGTGGTTTGGTGGTGGCTTTGATTTAACACCGTTTTACCCTTTTGAGGAAGACTGTCAGCATTGGCATCAGGTAGCTAAGGATTTATGTGCGCCATTTGGCGATGACGTCTATGCTGAACATAAAAAATGGTGTGATGACTACTTCTTCTTACCGCACCGAAATGAAACCCGCGGTATTGGGGGCTTGTTCTTTGATGATTTAAATCAGTGGGGCTTTGATAAGTCGTTTCAGTATATGCAGGCGGTTGGCAATGGTTACCTCGATGCGTACTTGCCGATAGTGAATCAACGTAAGAGTTTAGAGTTTGGCTCACGTGAACGTGACTTTCAACTCTATCGCCGTGGTCGATATGTCGAGTTCAACCTCGTTTATGACCGTGGAACTCTGTTTGGCTTGCAAAGTGGCGGGCGGACTGAGTCGATACTAATGTCGATGCCACCATTAGCGCGCTGGGAATATAGTTATCAGCCTGAAGAAAATACACCAGAAGCGACGCTTTACTCGGACTATTTGAAGCCAAGAGACTGGTAACTTGGCGAAAGCATGCTGAAGTGATAGTGTCTTTAGTATCACTTTAGTATGCAGCAGGCAGGGACATGAGCAAGCCAGATCAGTATGTTGTTTTCGGAAATCCTATCACTCAAAGTAAATCTCCTTTTATTCATACCTTGTTTGCTAAGCAGACTGCGCAAAATATGGAGTATGGCCGTCAGCAGCCGGATAACACAGAATTTATATCCGCAGTTGAAGTGTTTTTTAATGAGGGTGGTAAAGGGTGCAATATCACCGCCCCCTTTAAAGAAGAAGCCTATCAATTTGCAAGCCGCCTAACTGAAAGAGCGCAATTGGCTGGAGCGGTTAACACGTTAAAGAAAGTCGATGATGGTGAGATCATTGGAGACAATACTGATGGCGAGGGGTTGGTTCAGGACTTATTACAGCATCAAGTGATGCTCGAGGGCGCATCAATTCTTGTTATAGGGGCTGGTGGTGCAGCTCGTGGTGTGCTGAAACCTCTTTTAGACCAAAAACCGTCTTCAATTACGTTGACCAACCGTACCTATGAAAAAGCAGAAGAATTAGTAGGGATTTTTTCCAGCTTTGGGGCTATCAATGCCATAGAAATGTCGAGTGTTTCGAAAAGCTATGATGTTGTTATCAATTCTACATCTGCAAGCCTGTACAACGAACGTCCAAATATAAGTCACGCAATTTTTGGTTCGCAGACGGTGAGTTATGATATGGCTTATGGTCAAGGGCTGACGACATTTAACCAGTGGGCCTGTGAATCAGGTGCTGCAGTCACTTATGATGGGCTGGGTATGTTAGTGGGGCAAGCCGCTGAAAGTTTCATGTTATGGCGTGGGCTACGCCCAGGGTCTCGACAAATCTTGCGTGAACTTCGTAGAAATCTGGAAAGTTAGTAAAATGAATCAATCAATATTGTTTTCTGATGACATTGTATGGAACTCCCTCACGCAGACATTAACATTTTATGCCAATCAATCCGGCATGCTAATTACTTGTACTATTGATGCTGAAAAGCTAGGTCAGTTAGCCTCTATGCGAGTGAATAATGAAGAAGAGGCTATCGAAGCATATAAAAAAGCGCAGTTTGATATTGAAGAGTGCGCAGAAGCCCTCATTGAAGATGAGGACTTCGATGACCAAGGTCACATTAAAGTGGGCTAGCGAATAACGTCAACATGATTAATGTAGTCATTTTTGTTCTGTACATAATTGTTTGATGACGTCTGTAAAAATGTGGTTTCTTTTTCTGTTAGTGGGCGAATTTGCTTTACCGGGCTTCCCACGTATAGGTAGCCCCTTTCGAGGCGCTTATTTGGTGGAACTAAACTTCCCGCACCAATCATTACATCGGATTCAATGATGGCACCATCTAATACGATGCTAGCCATTCCAATCAACACGCGGTCGTGAATGGTGCAGCCGTGAAGCATAACCTGATGACCAATAGTGACATCACTACCGATTAATAATGGATAACCCTCGGGGTTATCCATATTTTTGTGGGTTACATGTAAGACGGAGTTGTCTTGAATATTCGTTCTGTCTCCAATCTCAATACGATTGACATCGCCACGTGCAGAGACGAATGGCCAAATGCTCACATCTTTACCAAGGTGAACATCTCCTACGATAACGCTAGTCATATCTATATAGACAGAAGAGTCGAATTGCGGGCAAATTCCTTTGAAACTACGAACTGAAGTCATATTTATCTCTTAGTTGAGAGTTTGTAATGTGATTTAAGCTGATTTTAAGCGGTTTTTTAACCATTAAGAATAAAAAACAATCAGACAGATAAAAAAAATAGAAAAAGTGACTTTTAGGGCTTGCCAATGTGATTCGGATCTCTATAATGCACCCTCGCTGACACGGGAAGGGTTCAACAAAAACCAGAACGAGTCAGAAGGTTATCAAGCTCAATGAGCTTGGCAAAATAAGTTTCAAAAAGTGTTTGACACTGAAGCTTATCTCGCTAGAATGACCGTCCGTTTCGAGCAATGCTCGAAACAAGCTCTTTAACAATATAGACCTATATCAATCTGTGTGGACACTTGTTGATGATAATCATTATGTTTACTTCTGCTTTGAGCAGAGATAAACAACTTCTTCGGAAGTAAAATGGTTTTCAATGAACACGTGACCTAAGGGTAGTAAGTTCGCTTACTGTCACACAGTCAAAATTCATTATCGTTCTGTTGGAACGATAATAGCTTTAAAATTACTTCTTACTTTTTAAGTAAGGGACAGTTTTGAAGTCAGTATTCATTGAGCCGACAAAATCTTAAATTGAAGAGTTTGATCATGGCTCAGATTGAACGCTGGCGGCAGGCCTAACAC
>NZ_JAKJSR010000031.1:0-80647 GCF_050337155.1 Vibrio cionasavignyae | reverse complement strand
CTTTCTTATCAGTCAATCGAGTTAACGAATAAGAAAATAATGGTGCGGTCGGAGAGACTTGAACTCTCACACCTCTCGGCGCCAGAACCTAAATCTGGTGCGTCTACCAATTCCGCCACGACCGCAGCAAAGCTTTTCAACCTAAGTAAACACTTAGAGAAGAATATATAGTTAAGAAGACATTGGTAAGTCTCAATAACGTTGTAATGGCTGGGCTACCTGGATTCGAACCAGGGAATGCTGGCATCAAAAGCCAGTGCCTTACCGCTTGGCGATAGCCCAACAGGATTGTTTCTTGTGTCAATCACACTTTCTTATCAGTCAATCGAGTTAACGAATAAGAAAATAATGGTGCGGTCGGAGAGACTTGAACTCTCACACCTCTCGGCGCCAGAACCTAAATCTGGTGCGTCTACCAATTCCGCCACGACCGCAGCAAAGCTTTCAACCTAAGTAAATAACTTAGAGAAGAATATATAGTTAAGAAGACATTGGTAAGTCTAAGTAACGTTGTATGGTGGCTACTGCGGGATTTGAACCTGCGACCCCATCATTATGAGTGATGTGCTCTAACCAACTGAGCTAAGTAGCCAGGAAATAATAACTAAATACTATTTCTAATAATGGTGCGGTCGGAGAGACTTGAACTCTCACACCTCTCGGCGCCAGAACCTAAATCTGGTGCGTCTACCAATTCCGCCACGACCGCAGCAAAGCTTTTACTCTAGCGAAGAGTATAGTTAAGAAGACATTGGTAAGTCTAAGTAACGTTGTATGGTGGCTACTGCGGGATTTGAACCTGCGACCCCATCATTATGAGTGATGTGCTCTAACCAACTGAGCTAAGTAGCCATGTTTTGCGAGCGAGACAATATAATACAAACTTATCTCTAGTTCTACCGAATTTGACAAAAAATGTCTTTCAGTAAAACGAAATGTTGGCTGGGCTACCTGGATTCGAACCAGGGAATGCTGGCATCAAAAGCCAGTGCCTTACCGCTTGGCGATAGCCCAACAGGATTGTTTAGAGTACTTAAAACTCAAAGTCATCATACTTGATTCTTTATTTCTAAAGAATGGTGCGGTCGGAGAGACTTGAACTCTCACACCTCTCGGCGCCAGAACCTAAATCTGGTGCGTCTACCAATTCCGCCACGACCGCATTTTGTGCTTACTTAAAAGCAAATTTAGAAATGGTGGCTACTGCGGGATTTGAACCTGCGACCCCATCATTATGAGTGATGTGCTCTAACCAACTGAGCTAAGTAGCCATTTTTTTCTAAATATCCGCTCTCTTCGGTAAGTTGCCTTATCGCTGAGAACGGGGCGCATTATGCGTAGTTGAGACAAATGCGTCAACTTTTTTTTTGAAGAAATTAGCCAAAAAGTGCCGTTCGGGTTTTTTTTAAACAAATAGCGCTGTTTGTGATCAAAAACTGTTACTAAAATACCAGCCGCTTGATGCCAGCTATAGCTTTTCGCTTTAATAAACAATGTCGCTTTCTGGGAGTAAAAACAAAAAAAGCCAGCGAGTGCTGGCTTTTTATACAAAACAAAGTTTGCTTTGTTAGACGTTGAATCTAAAGTGAATCACATCGCCATCTTTTACGATGTAATCTTTACCTTCTAGACGCCACTTACCTGCATCCTTGGCACCAGATTCGCCACTAAATTCGATAAAGTCACTGTAACCAACGACTTCTGCTCGAATGAAGCCTTTTTCGAAATCGGTGTGGATTTTACCTGCAGACTGTGGAGCCGTAGCGCCAATTGGAATTGTCCATGCACGTACTTCTTTAACACCAGCGGTGAAGTAAGTTTGTAGGGCAAGCAGATCATAACCTGAGCGAATTACACGGTTTAGGCCCGGCTCTTCGATCCCCATGTCTGCGAGGAACTCTTCACGATCTTCATCATCAAGTTCAGATAGCTCAGACTCAATCGCTGCGCAAACTGCAACAACAACGTTATTTTCATTGGCTGCAAATTCACGAACCGCATCAAGATACGGGTTATCTTCAAAACCGTCTTCGTTAACGTTGGCGATGTACATCGTTGGTTTAAGCGTAAGGAAGTTCAAGTAGCCAATCGCTGCGAGTTCTTCTTTTGCTAGTTCAACCGTACGAGCCATGCCACCTTCAGTTAGAGTAGGTAGCAGTTTCTCTAATACTGTGATTTCAAATTTAGCGTCTTTATCGCCGCCTTTTGCTTTTTTAGCATTGCGTTGTATTGCACGCTCACAACTGTCTAAATCGGCAAGAGCCAATTCTAAGTTGATCACTTCAATATCTTCAATTGGCGATACTTTACCAGCAACGTGCACAATGTTGTCATTTTCAAAACAACGAACAACGTGACCAATCGCGTCAGTTTCGCGGATGTTAGCTAGGAATTTGTTACCTAGGCCTTCACCTTTAGAAGCACCAGCTACAAGCCCAGCGATGTCAACGAATTCCATTGTTGTCGGCAAGATCTTTTGCGGATTAACAATTTTTGACAGTGCGTCTAGACGCAAGTCTGGAACAGGAACGATGCCAGTGTTTGGTTCGATAGTACAGAACGGGAAGTTTGCTGCTTCAATTCCTGCTTTTGTTAGTGCGTTGAACAGAGTTGATTTGCCAACGTTTGGCAATCCAACGATGCCACATTTAAAACCCATGATTGTAACCTTATTCAGCTTTGAACGTGTGTAAGCGATTTTGTGCTTTTGGCAGGCCATCTTTCAGTAAGATGTCGAGACTGCGTACGGATTCGTCGACAACAGCATCAAGGCATTCTTGCTCTTTTGCTGGCGCTTTACCGAGTACATAGCCTGCGACTTTGTCTCTGTGTCCTGGATGGCCAATACCAATCCTAAGACGATAGAAATCTTTATTGTTGCTCAATTTACTTATGGTGTCTTTAAGGCCGTTATGACCACCATGACCACCACCTTTTTTGAATTTGGCAACACCTGGAGGTAAGTCTAGCTCATCGTGAGCGACCATGATTTCTTCAGGTTGAATTTGGTAGAACTTTGCTAAAGCCGCTATAGCTTTGCCTGACAAGTTCATAAATGTTGTCGGAACTAATATTCTAAGATCACTGCCGTTAGCTTGTATTCTGCCAGTTAGGCCAAAGAACTTTGGTTCATTCTTTAATGTGATGTTATGAATACGAGCAAGCTCTTCGACCACCCATGCTCCTGCATTGTGACGCGTTCTCGCGTATTCAGGACCTGGGTTGGCTAGGCCTACAAGTAACTTTATCTGCTGAGTCAACGGACCGATCTCTCTTGAATATCAAAAAGCGCGGTATGATAGCACACTAACGGGGGGGACAAAACTTGAATACAAAAAAACCACTTCCGAGGAAGTGGTTTTTTAAAATACGTTACGGTCTTACTTAGAGCTGAACATCGCAGAGATAGACTCTTCGTTGCTAATACGGCGAATTGCTTCAGCTAGCATTGAAGACAATGTTAACTGATGAACTTTGCCTGTAGCAGCCATTTCTTTAGTCAGTGTAATTGAGTCAGTGACGATCACTTGGTCAAGTACTGAGTTCTTAATGTTTTTCGCTGCGTTGCCAGAGAAGACGGCGTGCGTTGCGTAAGCGAATACACGTTTTGCACCACGCTCTTTCAATGCTTCAGCGGCTTTACATAAAGTACCACCAGTATCGATCATGTCATCAACGATAACACAGTCACGACCTTCTACATCACCGATAAGGTTCATTACTTCTGACACGTTCGCACGTGGACGACGTTTGTCTACGATAGCAATGTCGATATCACCTAGTGCTTTAGCAGTTGCGCGAGCGCGTACAACACCACCAAGATCAGGAGAAACAACCACTGGATCTTCTAGACCACGGTTCGCCATATCTTCAAGCAATACTGGTGTACCAAAGATGTTATCTACAGGTACATCGAAGAAGCCTTGGATTTGCTCAGCGTGTAGGTCGATAGTAAGAACGCGGTCAACGCCGACGTTAGAAAGGAAATCAGCAACAACTTTTGCAGTAATTGGTACACGAGCAGAGCGTACACGACGATCTTGACGAGCGTAACCAAAGTAAGGAATTACAGCAGTAATACGGCCTGCTGAAGCGCGGCGCATTGCATCAATCATTACCACTAACTCCATTAGGTTGTCGTTAGTTGGCGCACAAGTTGATTGAATGATGAATACATCACTACCACGAACGTTTTCATTGATTTGAACAGCGACTTCGCCGTCAGAGAAACGGTCAACAGTAGCATCTCCAAGAGAGATGTATAGACGATCAGCAATACGTTGGGCTAGTTCAGGTGTAGCGTTACCAGCAAATAGCTTCATATCAGGCACGGTGGAAACCTCAGGGTTGCGTCCAGTTTAAACAGATTGTGTTTGGGCTAATTGGTACTTAGCCAAGGTCTCTAATAAAGGAGAGCGGTTGCACCCTTTCGCTACAAAAGCGGAGACATTGTCAGGAAGGTGGTGAAAAACTTTCTCTGCATTCTCTTCGCTGTCAAATTCAGCAAAGAGGCATGATCCGGTTCCCGTCAATCTCGACGGCGCGTATTGTAGCAGCCAAGAAAGTTGCTTATCAACCTCTGGGTACAGCATTCGCACAATTTTTTCGCAATCGTTTTCGTAAACCGAGTCTAAAAGCGTTGATAAGTCTCGTTTTGGCGTGTCTCGAGTCAAATTCGGGTGAGTGAAAATATCGACGGTTGCAATGCTTACTTGCGGTTTTATAACCAAATACCATTGCTCTTTAGGGGTAGCAGGAGAGAGTTTCTCACCGACTCCTTCGGCAAAAGCTGCAAATCCTCGGACAAAAACAGGGACGTCTGCACCTAATGCAAGCCCGAGTTTTGCTAAATCGTCTGTGGAGCAGTGCGTTTGCCATAAGAAATTGAGAGCGACGAGCGCTGTTGCGGCATTTGAAGAGCCGCCACCAATGCCGCCTCCCATAGGGAGAATTTTCTTAATCTTAATATGAGCGCCCAATGGGCTGCGAGTGGTATCTTGAAGCGATTTCGCCGCTTTCCATATCAGGTTGTCTTCCGTTTTGACACCTTCTATATCAGGGGAGAGTGTAATATGACCAGTATCATTAACGGTAATCTCTAGCTCATCACAGAGGTCGATGAATTGGAACAGGGTTTGCAGTTCGTGGTATCCGTTTGCTTGCCTACCCGTAATGTAAAGAAACAAGTTCAGTTTCGCAGGGCTTGGCCATACGGTGGCGGCATTGTTAAGTAGAGCGTTCATGGTCATTGTTTGATGGTCCATTTCGCAACAACAAGTTTGAGTTTGGTATCGCCTTGTTCAAGTTGCATTCGAGTTGGCATAGGAAGTGTTTGTGACGAGTCAGACAGCGTATAGCTTTGGTAGGCTTCATAATCTAAACGCCATTGTTTGTTTTGCAGTTTTTTAGTCAAACTCCCCACGGTGTTGAGTGGGTTTAGTTCATAGCGATCAGCGGTCGATGGCAGCCCAATTAGCCAATCTTGCAGTTGTTCAATAGGGATGTCTAAACCAACAAGTTGATAGATGAGTTGGTTCACGTCTTTACCAGTTAACTTCTGACCATCATAGGTTTCAATGAATGCACCGTTTGGTGTGGTGGTCAAATTTAATACGGTTTGACCTAGAAATGTCGTGAGCCTAACTTGGGTAAAGTTAGGGGAATATGTCCATTGAAAGTTGAGTGTTTGACGTTGCTCCGGAGACACGTAAGCGAGTTTACCAATAGCGGTATACTGCGTGAGGTTGGCAAGCTGCGATTGATGCGCTTTCCATTCAACACTTTCGGGTTCTGGCGGCAATGAGCTACACCCAATCAAATAAAGGGCGATAAAGGTATAAAAAAACTGGCGAGAGAGTTTGAGCATAGGAAACATCTTAACTTGATGGTTTATTGTGCAAATTCAATACAATATTGAAAGACTATAGCATCAAACCCACAAACTCAGGAAAACAAATTGGTGTTAGCCTTTCATTAACGCTTGCCATCAAGTAAAATTCGCACCTATTTGTCAAATCCGTATCAGAGAATTTGCGTTACATGTCATTGCTTACCATTGGTATCAACCATAATACAGCGTCAGTGGATCTTAGAGAGAAGGTGGCGTTTCCACCTGAAAAACTCGATAGAGCGCTGAAAGAGCTAAAAGAAAATACCAAGGTTAATGGGTCAGTGATTTTATCTACGTGTAACCGTACGGAAATTTACTGCGATACCGGCAGCTTCGGGAAAACTCAACTCATTGACTGGCTGATTAAATTTCATGGAGTAGCAGCGGAAGAATTAAAACCTTCGCTTTATGTTCATGAAGAACAAGCTGCCATTAGACACCTGATGCGTGTTTCGTGTGGGCTAGATTCTCTAGTTTTAGGTGAGCCGCAAATACTTGGGCAAGTGAAGCAAGCGTATGCAGATGCTCGAAAACACAGTGCGGTTGATGGCAATGTCGAGAGACTGTTTCAAAAAGTGTTCTCGGTAGCAAAACGTGTTCGTACTGAAACGGAGATTGGCAGCAGTGCTGTATCGGTAGCGTACGCAGCGTGCACTTTGGCAAGGCAAATATTTGAAACTATCGCCGACTCAGTTGTGTTATTGGTTGGGGCTGGTGAAACCATTGAGCTGGTAGCAAAGCATCTGCAAGGGCACGGCTGCCAGCAAATGATTGTGGCAAACCGAACGAAGGAACGGGCCGAGGTGTTGGCTTCCCAGTTTGGTGCCCAAGTTATTGCACTCAATGAGATTCCTGAAGTATTACCGAAAGCGGATATCGTGATTAGCTCGACGGCGAGCCCTTTACCTATTATCGGTAAAGGGATGGTAGAAACCGCCATTAAGCAGCGTCGTTACCAGCCAATGCTATTGATTGATATTGCCGTTCCGCGTGACATAGAGTCACAAGTGGGTGAGCTCAATGATGCTTACCTTTATACCGTTGATGATTTGCAATCTATTGTCGACGGTAATATTGAACAGCGTAAAGTCGAGGCGATTCAAGCAGAAGCCATTGTTAGTGAAGAAAGCGCCTTGTTTATGACTTGGATGCGTTCTTTGCAAGCGGTTGATAGTATTCGAGAGTTTCGCAAGCAAGCGAATGATACTCGCCAAGATCTATTATCAAAAAGTTTACAAGCGCTAGCCACAGGAACCGATCCGGAGAAAGTGCTGCTAGAGCTCAGTAATAAATTAACCAACAAGCTTATTCATGCGCCAACTAAGGCGCTGCAAGATGCCGCAGAGCAGGGTGATCCTGCTAAGCTGACGGTTATTAGACAAAGTTTGGGATTAGACCAAACTAAATAAGCCATATTCTGAGATAAGACTGCAATTATGAAAGCCTCCATCCTAATGAAATTGGAAACTCTGGTTGAACGTTACGAAGAAGTTCAACACCTGCTTGGTGACCCTGACGTGATTGGCGATCAGAATAAGTTCCGAGCGTTATCAAAAGAGTATTCTCAGCTAGAAGAAGTGACCAAGTGTTTCCAAGCTTTCCAGCAAGCACAAGACGATCTTGTTGCCGCTGAAGAGATGGCGAAGGAAGACGATGAAGAGATGCGCGAAATGGCGCAAGAAGAGATAGCAGAGTCTAAAGCCACAATTGAACGTTTGACAGAAGAGCTTCAAGTACTGCTGCTTCCTAAAGATCCAAATGATGATCGTAACTGTTTCTTGGAAATTCGCGCAGGTGCGGGTGGTGATGAAGCAGGTATCTTTGCCGGTGATTTATTCCGTATGTACAGCCGTTATGCTGAAAAGAAAGGTTGGCGTATTGAAGTCATGAGCTCAAATATCTCAGAGCAAGGTGGCTTTAAAGAAATGATCGCTAAAGTGACTGGTGAAGGCGCTTATGGCGTACTTAAGTTTGAATCAGGCGGTCACCGTGTGCAGCGTGTTCCTGCAACAGAATCACAAGGTCGTGTTCACACCTCTGCGTGTACGGTTGCGGTGATGGCTGAAGTACCAGAAGCTGAGATCCCTGAGATTAAAGCGGCGGATTTAAAAATTGACACTTTCCGAGCTTCAGGCGCGGGTGGTCAGCACGTCAACACGACCGATTCTGCTATTCGTATTACTCACTTGCCAACAGGCACGGTAGTAGAATGTCAGGACGAGCGTTCACAACATAAGAACAAAGCAAAAGCGATGGCGGTTTTGGCTGCCCGTATTACGCAAGCTGAAGAAGCGAAACGTGCTGCTGAAGTGTCGGATACTCGCCGCAATCTATTAGGCTCGGGCGATCGTAGCGACCGTATCCGTACTTACAACTACCCACAAGGTCGAGTGTCGGATCACCGTATTACGCTGACGCTTTATCGATTGTCTGAAATTATGGAAGGCGACTTGCAGTCTTTAGTTGATCCTGTGCTAACCGAGCATCAGGCAGACCAACTTGCGGCGCTAGCTGAGCATAACTAATTTATGCCTTTGGAATACTCTATCGAAGCGGTGCTCAAACGAGCATCGCTTGTTCTTTCTGAATCGGGTAGCGAATCTGCTTCTTTGGATGCGGCGGTGCTACTTTGTCACGCGCTGGATAAGCCAAGAAGCTATTTACTCACGTGGCCAGAAAAACAGCTAACCGACGATGAATCTGTGCAGTTTGAGTTGCTACTTAAACGGCGTGTTCAAGGTGAGCCAGTGGCTTATATTCTTGGTGAGCGAGAGTTTTGGTCACTGCCATTAAATGTGGCTTCTAGTACCTTAATTCCACGACCTGATACCGAGCGCTTAGTTGAGTTGGCTTTAGATAAAGCACAATCCTTAGAGGGAGATGTGCTGGATTTAGGTACCGGCACCGGCGCCATTGCCCTTGCGCTTGCGTCAGAGTTACCGAGCCGCCAATTTGTTGGGGTCGATTACCAGCAAGAAGCGGTTGATTTAGCCACAGGCAATGCCACGAAACTTAACCTTAGCAATGTGTCATTTTATCAAGGTAGCTGGTTTACCCCTATTGCCGCTGACAAAACGTTTAGCATGATTGTCTCAAACCCCCCTTATATCGATAAAAATGATCCTCATCTATCGGAAGGTGACGTAAGGTTTGAACCTGCTACAGCCTTAGTTGCTGAGAACAATGGGCTTGCGGATATTGAGTACATTACGGAAAATGCGCCTCAACATTTGATGGTAAATGGCTGGTTGATGTTTGAGCACGGTTTTGAGCAAGGTGATGCGGTTCGCACAATATTGCTAAGTAATGGATTTAAGAATGTCACGACTGAGCAAGACTACGCGGGCAATGATCGTGTGACGCTCGGTCAGTGGTTGTAAGTGCGAGTAACGGTCATACAAACAAGTATGTCAGAGCAGTAGGTAAGCACGAACAGACTACGAACAGTTAATAACCAGTAATCAATAATAACCATAAAACAGAGAGTAAAGTTGCTATGTATGAAGGACTAAAACATTTCCACTTAATGACAATTGCACTGAGTGTTGCGCTACTGTCTGTGCGATTTGGTTTGATCATGATGAACTCATCTAAGGTGAATCATCCATTTTTAAAGCGTTTCCCCCATATCAATGACTCATTGTTGTTGTTGTCTGGTATTGGCTTAATTATGGTAACTGGCTTCATTCCGTTTACCGATGCGGCGCCGTGGATGACAGAGAAGGTCACTTGTATCTTGGCATACTTTGCACTTGCTTTCTTCTCGCTAAAACTTGCAAAGAACAATTTACTGAGAGTTTGTGCCTTTTTTGGTGCGTTAGGTTGGTTGATGATGGCAGCGAAAATCGCCATGCTGAAAACGCCATTTTTGATGGGATAAACGATGATCGAACTGTTTGATGAAGATTTTGACGCGATCGCGTTAGTTGAAGGCGCATTAATATTAAATAAAGCCGTTGACCCAGAAACACAGCATCACTGGGCTGAGTTAGAGCTAGCACGTCTGTTAAAAGAAGCAGAGCAAACCTTGGCTCATGAAATCGATGAAAAGCAGCGCTTTGATGCATTGCTAAGATTGTTCTATCGAGAGTGGAACTTTAGTGGTGACAAGGAAGCCTATTTTTCATCTGACAATGCTTTTATTGATAAAGTGCTAGAAAGAAGAAAAGGTGTGCCAGTAAGTCTAGGGGCGATCTTGATCTATCTCGCCAGCAAGCTAGGCTTCCCTGTTGAGGCAGTCACATTTCCGACTCAATTTTTATTAAAGGTAACATGGCCCAATGAAGCACCCTGTTATATCAATCCATATGATGGTGAGTATGTGGCAAAGTCGACACTACGAGCTTGGTTGATTGGTAATGAAGGGCCATTGGCGAAATTGGAAGCAAAGCATTTAGAGAGTTCTGACAACCCAACGGTGATTGGTCGTTGGTTAGCCTTGCTTAAAAGTGCCCTATTACGCGAAGAGAAGTACACGTTGGCGCTACGTTGCACTGATTTGGCACTTACCTTTGTGCCTGACGATCCTTATGAGATTCGAGATAGAGGCTACATATACCAGCAGTTAGATTGTCATCAAATCGCCGCGAGTGATTTTCAATTTTTTATTGATCAATGCCCTGATGATCCTGCAATTGAATTACTGAAAACACAGGTTTCTGCGATCAGTCGCTCGCCTGTAATCCTTCACTAAAATTAGAGATAGTCCAATGACAGTTAAAACCGTTCACGTAGGCGATATTCCAGTCGCGAATGACAAGCCATTTACATTGTTTGCAGGCATGAACGTGCTTGAATCTCGTGATATGGCGATGCAGATTTGCGAGCACTATGTAAAAGTCACTGAAAAGTTAGGCATTCCATACGTGTTTAAAGCGTCATTTGATAAAGCGAACCGCAGTTCAGTACACTCTTATCGTGGCCCAGGTTTGGAAGAAGGGTTGAAAATATTCCAAGAACTGAAAGATACCTTTGGCGTAAAAATCATTACCGATATTCATACTGAAGCGCAAGCACAGCCTGTTGCGGATGTGGTTGATGTGATTCAGCTCCCTGCTTTTTTAGCTCGTCAAACAGATCTCGTTGAAGCGATGGCGAAAACTGATGCCGTCATTAACGTGAAGAAGCCGCAATTTATGAGCCCTGGTCAAGTAGGGAACATCGTGGACAAATTTGCTGAATGCGGCAACGAGAAAATTATCTTGTGTGAGCGTGGTGCATGCCATGGTTACGACAATCTTGTCGTTGATATGCTGGGCTTTGGCGTGATGAAAAAAGTCTCGAATGGTAGTCCAATCATTTTTGACGTGACGCACTCTCTGCAGATGAGAGACCCTTCTGGTGCCGCCTCTGGTGGTCGTCGTGAGCAAACCGTTGAACTGGCGAAAGCGGGTTTGGCTACGGGAATTGCTGGTCTATTTATTGAAGCTCACCCAAACCCTGATGCGGCGAAGTGTGACGGTCCGTCTGCATTACCACTGGATAAGCTAGAGCCGTTCTTAGCGCAAATGAAAGCGTTGGACGATCTTATTAAAGGCTTTGAGCATATTGATATTCGTTAATCTCGTTCAGAGTTAAAGTTAACAAGGGTAAGTCGCACAGTGACTTACCCTTTTTTATGTTTGATTTCTCACTCATTGTCTATATTTGTTGTCTAATAAGGCTGAATTGCCAACTGTGGTATGACGGTTTTATCTCTTCCAGACTGTTTCGCTTGGTAAAGCGCCTTATCGGCATAGTTGATTGCTGACAAAATGGTATCGTTTTGAGCATTGGCTAGATAAACGCCCGCCGATACCGTAGCGTGAACGCTTTCTTGTGCCGTTACCTCAGAACACTTTTTTCGTATTGATTCCACGTCATGGGCCAGTGTATTGACATCGGTTGCTGGGAAAATCAGCAAAAACTCCTCTCCACCATAACGAATTAATTGGCCCTCTTGCGGTTTATTCGCGAGCAATACGGATGCCACCTGTTTTATGACTGAATCACCTACATCATGACCGTAGCTATCATTGATTTGCTTAAAGCGGTCGATATCTAGCATCACGAATGCAAGGTTGAACGGTGACGGTATGTGATCTTCTTGGTTAATCCAAAGGTTTAAATAGTGTCGGTTGTTGGTTTGGGTGAGTGCATCCGTTTCGCTGAGACTTTTGAGGCGTTTTGAATACGCAGAAAGACGAATGGATTGACTGCGAATTTGTTGGATTTCAGTAAAGCGCCTTTTTGTTTCAAGCTCACGACGGTAGCTGCCGAGTATACAAAACACCGCTGTGCTGAGCACAATCATATAATGGTTGTACTCTTTAGCCTCATCTAGGAGTACCAGAGCTGGGTGTAAATACAACACATAGGGAAGCACGACACCGACGATTGCGATCAGTGAGTAGCCAAAAGAAAGACGAGAAAACGTGCCGATATAGAGCATTAATAGAATGCCACCACTTTGGTAATTGGTGTTGCCGATACTTAACGCAATGATTCCAGCGTGATGGACAATGAGCCCAGCGCAGACAAATAGACTGACCTCGAGTATCGGTAAGCCTCGCCATCGATTCTTGGATGCGAAATATAAGGACAGTGCCGCTACGGTAGCAAGAGTAAAGCGAGCGGCGACAATAATGTGACCGTGTTGCTGTAACACCAGAAGATCGGAAATTGAAAACAGCAAAAAAACAGCAATCGCCCCGTACATAAATCGTGAGTAGGGCTGATAGATTTGCGAGTCTAAAAAAACGCGATAACGTAACACCTGAAATGGAAGCGTGCTAGTTAAGTGCAAAAAAGAAAACAAAGAACATCCTTAGAGTGACGCTTATTATAATAAGTATAGCGAGTAGGCTATAGACCGTTTGGTAAAACTACAATGACCACCTTGTAATAAATGTTCACGTTTTGTGTTGTAAAAGCGGTTTCCTCCTAGTTCTCTTTAACTTTGCTGGGAATGGTTAACACTCTTGGGGTGAGTTGGTTTATCTTTTAATCAATCAACGTTAGTTATTAACCAAGTTATGAGCGATGTTGATTGTGATGGTGCGAGCCACTTCTAGAGTTGCCCAGCAACTTGTGACCAATGCATCATAAAAATGAAATCAACATGTTATGTTTAATAGGTTAATTTAAACTAACGCAAGTTTTGCTGATGTTTCAAGATCGGTCTATTCATTCGTTCTCAGCATAAACTGACTGTTCAGCATAGATAGTGAGTCTCTCTAACTTAATGATAGTGAGTTACTCTAAAATAATTAAAGCAGTGGAATTCTCCAAAGTTCAAAGGTATGACAATGAAAAAGAGCCTTATGTTTAAGTCCGTACTTAGTGCGGCAATCATCGCGTCACTTGCAGGATGCGCAACTCAACCAGAGCACGAATGGAATGCAGATGAAACGTATAAGCTAACTGTACTTCATACCAATGACCATCACGGTCGTTTCTGGCAAAACAAATATGGCGAATATGGCATGGCGGCGCGTAAAACGTTGATCGATGATATTCGTTCACAGGTTGAAGCAGAAGGGGGGAACTTATTGCTACTCTCTGGCGGCGACATTAATACTGGTGTACCAGAATCCGATTTGCAGGATGCTGAGCCTGATTTTAAAGGCATGAGCAAAATTGGTTACGACGCGATGGCACTCGGTAACCATGAATTTGACAATCCACTTGAAGTGCTTTTTAAGCAGAAAGAGTGGGCAAACTTCCCAATGCTATCTGCCAATATTTATGACAAAAAAACCGGTGAGCGTATGTTCGACGCTTACCAAATGTTTGATAAGCAGGGTATAAAAATCGCGGTTATTGGTTTAACAACAGAAGATACCGCGAAAATTGGTAACCCTGAATATATCGGTGGCATTGAGTTCCGTGACCCTAAAGTGGAAGCGAAAAAGCTTATTGCTGAGCTGAAAGAAACAGAAAAGCCAGACCTTATTTTCGCCGTGACGCACATGGGTCACTATGAAAATGGTCAGCGCGGTGTGAATGCGCCGGGTGATGTGGCACTGGCGCGTTACCTTGAGCCTGGCGATCTGGACATGATTGTCGGTGGTCACTCACAAGAGCCTGTTTGTATGGAAGGCCCAAATGTGGTGAAGAAAAACTTTAAGCCTGCCGACGAGTGTAAACCCGATACACAAAATGGCACGTGGATTGTTCAAGCACACGAGTGGGGCAAGTACGTGGGTCGTGCAGACTATGAATTCAAGAATGGTGAACTAGAGATGGTGAGCTATGATTTAATTCCTGTGAACTTGAAGAAAAAAATCAAAGTTGACGGTAAGAAGCAGCGTGTGTTGATCGAAGAAGAGATTCAGCCTGATGCAGAACTACTGGCATTTTTGACGCCTTTCCAAGAAAAAGGTCAAGGCCAGCTGAGCGCAGAAATCGCCGAGACTAACGGCAAGTTAGAGGGTGACCGTAACGTTGTGCGTTTCAGTCAAACAAACCTTGGTCGCTTAATCGGTACCGCTCATAAAGAACGTGCGAAAGCAGATTTTGCGGTTATGAACTCTGGCGGCGTTCGTGATTCTATTGCTGAAGGTGCTGTCACTTATAAAGATGTATTGACGGTTCAGCCATTTGGTAACATCGTGACTTACACCGATATGTCAGGTGCAGAAGTGTTAGATTACTTAAATGTAGTCGCATTGAAACCGGTTGATTCTGGTGCGTATGCGCAGTTTGCTGGTATCTCAATGACAGTGGGTAAAGAGTCGGTATCGGACGTGGTGATTAACGGCAAAGCGTTAGATCCAAAAGCGACGTATCGGTTCACCGTACCTAGCTTCAATGCGGCTGGTGGTGACGGTTATCCAAAACTCAACAACCACCCTGGTTATGTTGACACCGGTTTTGTTGATGCAGAAGTGCTAAAAGACTACTTAGAGGCGAATAGCCCAATTGACGTCAATAAGTATCAGCCAAATGGCGAGATTGTTTACAAAATTAAATAATCACGCATTGACTCTTTTTGAATGAGTCAGTTATAAATAAGCGGTACTGTCGGTACCGCTTTTTTAATGTCTGGGAATACTGTTATGACACCTGCTATTAACCTTGCCAAAAAGAAAAAAATCACCCATGTCGTGCACCAATATCATCATGATCCAAGGCATGAAAGTTATGGATTAGAAGCGGTTGAAGCGCTTGGGCAAGATCCTGAGTCGGTATTTAAAACCCTGCTTTTTTCATTAAATGGTGAACCGAAAAACCTTGCCGTTGCAATTATTCCTGTTGAAGAAAAATTGAATTTGAAGTTGGCAGCTAAAGCGGCGGGCGGTAAAAAAGCAGAAATGGCGGACAAGGAGATCGCTCAGAAAACGACAGGGTATGTTTTAGGTGGAATTAGCCCACTTGGTCAAAAGAAAGCGTTGCCAACGTTTATTCATGTGAGTGCCGAAGCAAGAGAAACCATGTGCGTGAGTGCAGGGAAAAGAGGGCTAGAAATTGAGTTAGCGCCGCATGATTTGGCAGCACTAACTCGTGGTCAATTCGCTAATTTGTGTGAAGCTTAGTGGCTAAAGTCGCCAGTGGCTATTTGTTAAGGAGTGGCTGTTAATTTGGTTACTTCTTAAGTGACTACTTCTTAAGTGATAGCGTACCGCTGACTCGCGCTCTAGGCTTACTAGAGGTATCGTTTGAGCGTTGTTTGCTGTCAGTATGCGTACGAGTGACATTCGAGTGATTGCGGTGGTTCGGTTTGTTACGATCACCTTGTTTATTATATTCGCCTTGCTTACCGCGACCACTTTGGTGACCGCGAGCATCTTGGCTATTTCGGTCACTTTGCTTCGGTCCACGTCTGAATTCATCAGCACCATGACCAGAAAAGGTTTTCATCTTCTCGCGTTTTGCTTCGATACGAGCATCGTGAAGCTTAGCATCGGTCGCTTTATTGATGCGGCGGCCTGAACCATCTTTTCTAGAGGCTTCTTCTGTGCTTGAAGAGTCCTCACACAAAGCATGAATTTCCTGAACTTCGGCTTCACTTAGGTAGCGCCATTTGCCATTTGGGATACCATCGATGCTAATGTTCATGATACGTACACGACGTAGCTTTAGAACTTCATAGCCTAATGCTTCACACATTCTACGAATCTGGCGATTAAGGCCTTGAGTTAGAGTAATACGAAATGAGAATTTCGTTTCTTGCTCAACCTTACAAGGTAGGGTAACGGTATCTAGAATGGCGACACCAGAGCCCATGTTTTTGAGAAACTCTTTAGAAATGGGTTTGTCGACACGCACCACATACTCTTTTTCGTGGTTATTTCCAGCCCGCAAAATCTTGTTGACGATGTCGCCATCGTTCGTCAAGAAAATCAGCCCATCTGAGGGTTTATCTAATCGACCTATGGGGAAAATGCGTTTGCTGTGTCCGATGAAATCAACAATGTTTCCCGGCACATCACGTTCGGTCGTACAAGTGATACCCGTTGGCTTATTAAGGGCAATATAAACAGGCTTTTCTTTGCTTTTAACTGGCTTACCATCGATTTCGACATTGTCACCCGCAAGCACTTTCGTTCCCATTTCAGGAATGATGCCGTTGATGGTAACGCGTTTTTGTTCAATCAAGCGGTCGGCTTCACGACGAGAACAAAAACCAGTTTCACTGATGTATTTATTAAGACGTTTACCGTCAGCAGAGTTAGGCATGAGTTTATATTACTCTTGGTTGGTCAGACACAAATAAGGTCGCGTATTTTATACTCAAGTGAGTGACAAGTCACTTAACTCGTCCGTTTTTGATGACGTTCTCGGTTATCTAGCTTCTTTTCTTGGCTTTTTCGCAATAAAACGTACACCGCACCACTGCCCCCATGAAATTGTTGAGCACTATGCACACACTGAACATCTCTAATTTGAGTAAGCCAATGGGCTAGGTAGCTCTTTATCAATGCTGGCGGATTAGAGCGCTCTCCCTTGCCATGTACGATAAGAAGGGTACGCACATCTAAACGCATACATTGTTGCAGAAACCCAATGACTTCATCTCTGGCTTGGCTCAGAGTTCGTCTATGTAAATCAAGTTTAGCTTGTAATGGATACTTGCCTAGACGAAGTTTACGGTAAACACCTTCTTGTACGCCATTGCGTTTGAATTCGATAATATCTTCTGGCTTAAGTGGTGGGGCAAAATCAAGAGAGAGATGGTCTGGACATTGCTCTGATAGCCAAAGCGCGGCTTCTCGTTTTGCCAATTGGGCTTCGGAGATTTGCAGCGGTTTTTTGAGTTCGACGGTATCGTTTTGCAGTGGCTTAACGTCGCCCATCATTTGTTGGAATAGTTCTAGGTCATTATCTTGAGACATAGCAGTATCTCGGATAGGTCACGACACGTGAGGGAAAAGGATAAACGGAGTATATACCAAGCTTGAGGTGGGGAAAAAGTATTGAGTAGTGAAATACGTGGGGTAAATAAAAGTCCGGAGTGAACAAGCGATTCACTCCGGTGCATAGCGGTTTCTAATCTTAGATGTTTCTGTTCTTAGAGTAGGAGCTAAGCGATTCTAGTGAGGAGATTCGTCATGCATTACTTTATAGATGAAGAAACCACCGTAAAACAACATAAGCCCTAAAGCACCAAAAATAACGATCATTGATGATAGGCCTATAGCATTACCAAATAGGAGTTCAAGCCAAAATTCCATGTTTCCTCCAAAGTTGCGTGACAAGTTTAATGCTACGGGCTGGCCAAAAGAGCGACACTGATCTGGATCAAATGAGAACAACTCGTTAAATATTTGTAGCTAACTGTGTGTGCTTAGTCACGGTTTTACTATTTCTGGTCGTTAGTTAAGCAAACGAACGGTTAGCACAAAAAAGATGTGCTAAATGACTTGCGCCAAAAAAAATAATCAGTAATATACCCATCCGTTGCTTAGGAAGACTTAACGCAACATCTCGGTGAATAGCGCAGCTTGGTAGCGCATCTGGTTTGGGACCAGAGGGTCGGGGGTTCGAATCCCTCTTCACCGACCATCTTTAAAAAAACCTCGCTTTTTAGCGAGGTTTTTTGCTTTCTGGCATATCAAAAACTTTGAGTCAAAGAAGTGCACATGTGATCTGGCGGTCAGAGCCCAGTCGAATGGAAGCCCTGTCGTGAGGAAGCTTTCTTTATTGACCTCATTCTAAAGCCTCGTCATAAATGACGAGGCTTTTTTACGTCTGAAGTTTTTGATTAGTTTCGTATTACCAAACTTTAGATAGTTCCAGTGTGGCGTCACGACCGTTGGAGTGCTGGGCAACAACATTAAAAATTAAGCCGTATTGCGGCAATTGTTTCCCTGTGGCTGGTCGAATTGGGTTGGAATAATCCTCCCAATCAATAAACATTGGGTTTGCTACGATGTACGGGTCATGGAGTTGATTGCCGATGCGATCGAGTAAATTCATAATGGAACCCGCTTGGATGTTAAAGGCGGCATCTCGAACTTGGTATCGCGTTGTTGCAGGAGTGCCATTACTCCAAATTTGCGGATTTCGGTCTGCGTCTACCACACCAAGCCACCCTTCTCCTGGGTGTTTTGTGACACCATTGTCGGTAAAGGAAGTATCGACATACCAAACGACCATGCCGGGATCAAAGCTCATTAAACTACCACTACGATTGATATGCGCTAGGCCTTTATCCACTCCTTGGTGTTGACGCCATTCCACTAAATAATAATGTTCATACTCAAATGAACCAGAGTTTCGTGTCATACCCAGCAAGGTGAGGTCAGGTTCTTCATTTTCTGCTGAAAACTGTTTAATGATGCCATTTTCACTAGTGACGCTGACATCATCAAACCAAAATCCATCATCGATATACCCCAGATCGGTAAAGTAGTTAAAGCTAATGGTAACGGATTGGCCTGCGTATGCAGACAAGTCGAACGTTGCTGGTTGCCAGCCATCAGATTGCCCGGTAAACCCAATGCCATGTCCGGTTTGAAATGGATCACTATCGGTGGTGATACTTCCAGCAATCGGTGCGCCATTGACGAGAACTCGTCCAAAATCGTAATCTTGTTCGATGCTGTAATGCACCATGAAAGAGAGCGTCGCAGTGCTGGCTTGAGTTAAATCAACCTCAAAGGATGCTAGCGTATTAAGGTTATTTCCTCGTCCTGAGAAATAAGCATGAGAGCCAATAGGGTCAATTTCTTTTACTGATTTATTAGGGAGCTCGACTTTAATTGCATCGAGCTTTTCATTTCGGTTTGCTGCGTGAGTAAGCTCAAAGCGTTGAGGTTGTGTGGTAAGCGCCTCAGAGGACACCGTTTTGACGTTGAACCAATTTCCGCCTAGAGAACGCTGAAGAAACTCGCGAGCCCATGGACTGAACGCCGTCGGTTCACTACCTGGAATGAGACCCGCCCATGAACCCGATGACATGATAGACCAGTAAGAAACGGGCTCTCCCGGGGTTGTGCCATATTCGTCTTGCCCATACACAGTGTCATATTCGTCAGGCAGGCCGAGATCATGGCCATATTCATGTGCAGCCACGCCAGCAGCAGCGTCAATCGGTTGAATGGTATAGTCGTACGCCGCCATTAGCCCGTTCCAGTTTGGTACGGTTGCGGGAGAGTTCGGAAGAAGTTGTAAGCTTCCAAGGTTCCACCTATGGGACCAGATGGCATCTGAACCGAGGGCGCCGCCTCCTGCCTCTTGTCCAACAGCAGAGTGAAAAATCATCACATGGTCAACGAGACCGTCTGGTTCTCGTAAGTTTCCATCGCCATCGATGTCGTATCGATCTTCGAGATCAAAATCACTTAAATTGATATTGGGGTCTTTGTCAGCAGCGAGCAATGCCTCTCTAACGAGTGCTCGTGCATTAATATCATTAATTGAGCCATTTTGCGCCCCGTAATAGGCGGCGGGGAATTGTGCAGTATACCAACCAGACACTTCGCCATATTGGCTATATGAGCCGCCACTTTGGGCTTCATAAAACTGCACCATTGACAGGAGTGTTTCTCCGTTGCTGCCCACATACCCCTGCTGCCCAAATAACATGTCAGCGTAGTGCGTTGCGGGGTAATCATCGTAGTAGTTGGATGTTTCATCGGCGGTGACGGTATTGACGGGGTAATCGGGGAACTCTATCAGTAGAGCGAGAACTTTGTCTCTTGTTATGGGCCCGTTCCATGCGCCTGCTTTGAGAACGGTGTGTACGCCGGTTTCATTATTTGTCGCTGTACTTTCAGTCATTGTGAGTGATGAGCCAGTCATCATTTGGCGTAAACGCTGATTTCTTCTCTGTTCATAGTCATCGAGAGCACCGGTGTCATTAAGGTGTTGGTGGTGGTTCAAATGGTGATGCAGTGCTTGCTCTGCGTCTGCTTCTTCACTTGCGGCAAGTATTGTCGTGCCATTGAGTGTGTTTAATATATGCTCATGATTAATAGTATTGAGATCTATTGATCGTGTTGGTGCCGCTGGGGCGGCAACGAGTAACGCGGGAGAAATGACTCCTGCGATACAAGTTGCGAGTAGCGTGATGCGATTCATAACGGTTCCTTGGTTATAATAGTCGCAGCAATGCTAATGTAAGTTGTTAAGGAAAGGTTGCGTAAATGCGTGTGTTTCGAGTTGCGATATACAGATATGTAATTGATAGAAATCACTTACATTTTGATTGTGTGCAAACCGTTATTATTTGCAGGGGGACATCCCCCTTACGCGCTTGCTTGTGAATGAAAGCGGGCAAGTAATGACTCGATACCAAGCACGGCAAAAATAATAGCAAAGAAAGCGACAACGCCACCAAATGCGCCGGTAAAGGCGACGTGCTGGCCGAAAACGCTAGCAATGATACCCATAGCGACAAATTTTGAGCCGACAAGGATTACGTAAGAAGAAATGCCGCGTTTTAGTTTAGGTAGCGTTTTATGGGTTAAGAAGTAAGACGCCATCACTTTTTCGAGTGATATCGCGCCTTTGAGCATGCTAGCCAAAATGATAGATGCGAGTACAGCAACCTCTAAACTTGCAATGAAAACCCAATCCCAAGAAGCGTTTAGACTCAGCATAACGATGGTCGTGATAACGGTGCTTAATGCGATTTCTTTGAACATTTTCATTTTTATTCCTCGTGGTGTTTTTAGTTGTTTTGTTGACGAGGAGGAGAATAGCAATGATAAAGAACGGGTATTTACCATTATGCGCCACGTAAGATCTCGTTTTTAGGGTCGTATCATTTATCCTTTTCAAATGTAAGGTTATACTTTAGTGAGTATGCTCCTATTTATAAATCTCTCTCAATGAGAGACCCCTAGAGAGCGCCAAGAATTCTTTTTTAAACTAGTTCGACCACTGTGCAACAACCCTATTAATCAGAACCTTACTGATGGTTCGTCATGCGTTTTATTCTTAAGTCCTTACCCGTCGTGTGGACTTGTATGCACTGGTATGATTAATTGTCTCGCGATTATCAATCCAGTGTGGTTACCGAATAGCCTGGCAAGGCACCGCTTTGCCGGAATGCATGACCTCAGTGGACGCGTTTCAGTGATTTAAAAGAGATAGTTCTATATGAATGTAACAATCAATGGTCAACCGTATCTGCTGCGTCAGCGTAAAAGCATTTTAGATGTCGCCAAAGACATTCACGTTGATGTCCCATCCCTTTGTTCTATTAGTCAGCATAACGATAAACAGTCGTGCGATTTGTGTGTGGTTGAAATCGTCGGGCAAGGCATCGTCAAAGCTTGCGAAACGGACATAGAAGATGGCATGACCGTTGTTACACAATCCGCGCAAATTAATACCCTTCGTCGCCAAGCGCTTAATCGTATCTTTGCCGATCATAATGCCGATTGTGAGGCACCTTGTAAGGTGGCGTGCCCTGCGCATGTCGATATCCAAACCTACCTTCATCATATTGCGCAAGATGATCACATTAAAGCGGTGGAAGTCATTAAAGACACGCTACCAATGCCTATTTCAATAGGCCGAGTGTGCCCGGCGTTTTGTGAGCATGAGTGTCGACGCAGCTTAGTCGATGAACCTGTGGCGATTCGACAGTTAAAGCGCCATGCGGCTGATATTGACCTGTCTCTTAGCGAACAGTTCGAACCGGAAAAATTGCCGTATAACGGCCATCGAGTGGCGATCGTTGGTGCGGGGCCGGGCGGTTTGGCGTGCGGTTACTATCTGAGTTATCAGGGCTTTGCGGTTGATGTCTTTGAGTCGATGCCAGAGGCGGGTGGTTGGCTACGTTATGGCATCCCAGAATATCGATTACCGAAACATATTTTAGATAAAGAAATTGAAGTTATGTGTCGTGGTGGTATGCGTCTCCACACCAACACTAAGTTGGGCAATGATATGACGCTGGATGAGTTAACCGAAAACTATGAAGCGGTTTGTCTTGCTGTTGGCGCAACTAAGGCCGTCAACATGCCTTATCCCGGTTCGGACTTGTCAGGTTGCATACTTGGTGTCGATTTTCTTAAAGACATAATGACGAATCAAGCCTTTAAGGTCGGTAATAAAGTCGCCGTTATTGGCGGTGGTAATACGGCGATAGATTGTGCGAGAACCGCAATCCGTGAGGGCGCGGAGACGACGATTATTTATCGACGAACTCGCAATGAAATGCCGGCAGAGTTACATGAAATTGAAGCGGCAGAATTGGAAGGAGTTAAGTTTCGATTTTTGACCAACCCAGTAGAAAATAGTGCGGACTCTCAAGGGCGAGTTAGCCATATTGAGCTAGAAATCATGGAGCTAGGAGAGCCTGATAGTTCAGGGCGCCGACGCCCTGTATCTACAGGTAAAACAATAGTAGAGCCCTTCGATACGGTCATTTCTGCTCTGTCACAGAAGCCAGAAACCGATTTCTTGAAAACTGGCAAATATGCACTGCCTCTTACCGACTGGGGAACAGCTGCATCAGACTCGGACTCTATGCATCACGGTTACAATATCTATAGTATTGGTGATTTTAGGCGAGGCCCTGCGACGGCAATTGAAGCCATTGCGGATGGTAAGAAAGCCGCCGACGCGATTGAGCGGTTTATTTTGCAAGGGCACTTTAAGCCAACGCAAACGCCATTTAATAGCCACAAAGCAGAAAGAATCAGCTTAGTGCGACAAACCGAGTACTTGAAAGAGCACGCGGGACCGAGAGCGCAAGCTGAGCAGCTGGATGTTGAAGCGTGCCAAACCACATACCAAGAAGTGGAGTTGGATATTGACACTGAACGCGCCATTTCTGAAGCAGCGCGATGTCTAGAGTGTGGTTGCCAAGCTAATACCCAGTGCGACCTTCGGGATTACGCCACAGAATATCAGGTTGATTATCGTGAGATTGATATCAACGAACGCAAAATGTTTCCGGTAGACAAATCGAGTGAATTCATTGTATTTGATGCCAACCGTTGTATCAGCTGCGGATCCTGTGTACATGCGTGTCAAACGGAGTCAGTACACGGTATTTTGAATTTCTCAGAGTCGTCACACCGTCCTAGCTTTCCGGAGAATGCTTTAATGGGTGACAGCAACTGTGTGCAATGTGGTGCTTGTGTTCAAGTCTGTCCTACAGGGGCGCTGGTGGATAAGCGTGATAAATCCCATAGCCGAATAGAGATGCTAACACCAGTCAAAACCATTTGTACTTATTGTGGTGTTGGCTGCCGAGTCGAGCTGTATGTGGATGCCGCAAGTAATACCATTCGTTATGTGAAAGGGGATAAAACCTCGCCAGTGAACCAAGGTATGCTGTGCGTAAAAGGGCGATTTGGTTTTGATTTCATTGGCAGCGATGAGCGATTAACTACGCCGTTGATCCGTAAGTCAGGCCAGCTTCAGCCTGCGTCTTGGCCGGAGACGATTGATTACGTTGCCAGTAAGTTTGCCAAAATTAAAGCTATGCATGGTAGTGATAGTCTTGCCGGATTCTCATCGGCAAAAACAACGAATGAAGATAACTATGCCTTTCAAAAGCTGCTACGCCGTGAGTTTGGCACCAATAATATCGATCACTGTGCGCGACTTTGTCACTCTTCTACCGTTACAGGGTTAGAGGCGGCGTTTGGTAGCGGGGCAATGACCAATGATATCCCGAGCATCAAACATTCGGATGTGATCTTTATTATTGGCTCAGATACCAGTGCCGCCCATCCTATTATTGGCTCTCATATTAAGCAGGCAGTCGCGAATGGCGCTAGCTTGGTTGTTGCGGATCCAAAACGTATTGATATGGCTGATCATGCTGAGCTTTACCTGCGCCATCGTCCGGGTACCGATGTAATGTTACTCAATGCCATCATGCATCAAATCGTACTTAATGGTTGGCAAGACGAGGCGTATATTGCCGAACGAACGGAAGGATATGAGGCGCTACTCGCGGAGGTCAGTAAGCCAACGTATTCTTCAAGCAATGCAGAGCTGATTACTGGCGTACCGAAAGCAGACATTGAAAAAATGGCCAAGATAATAGGTACTGCAAGCGTGAGCTCAGTATTCTATTCAATGGGTATCACTCAGCATACAACAGGGCACGACAACGTTCGCTCGATCGCCAACTTACAAATGTTATGTGGAAATGTTGGGGTAGAAGGGGGCGGTATTAATCCACTTCGTGGCCAATCTAATGTGCAGGGCTCGTGTGATATGGGCGCATTGCCGACAGATTATCCAGGCTATCAAAAGGTGACACGTCCTGATGTTCAAGAAAAGTTTGCTCAGGCGTGGCAAAGCGACACATTGCCGACCGAACAGGGTTTGACGTTAACTGAAATTATTGATGCCGCTTGTGACGGTGATATGAAAGCCTTGTACGTTATGGGGGAAAACCCAGTGCTGAGCGACCCTGATCAAGCTCATGTACTTAAGGGTTTAAAAGCCTTAGATTTCCTAGTGGTTCAAGACATTTTCTTAACTGAAACCGCGGCGTTAGCGGATGTCGTCTTACCATCATACTCGTTTGCAGAAAAAGCCGGGCACTTTACTAATACCGAAAGACGGGTACAGCGTTTAGTACCGGCAGTTAAAGCGCCGGGTGATGCTATGGAAGATTGGCGAATTATCCAAGATATCGCTAACGCGATGGGCGGAGAATGGAATTATCAAACGGTGCAAGATATTACCGAAGAAATATCGCAGGTCACCCCTCAATATAAAGGGATTCGATGGGAGTCGATTGGTGGTAATGGGCTGCAATGGCCGTGTAATGATGTGAAACCATTTGGTACTCGTATCATGCATAAAGACCAATTTATTCGTGGTAAAGGCGCCATGGCGGCGATAGCGTTTGAGTACGCGGCAGAACTGCCGGACGAAGAGTTTCCGCTGACATTAACAACGGGGCGACTACTCGAGCAATTCCATACCGGAACCATGACGAGAAAAACGAAAGGATTAGATAATCTAGCGGGCCCACGAGTGATGATCAGTGTTGAAGATGCAGAGCGTCTTGGTATCGCTAATGGTGAACCGGTAGTGTTGGTATCTCGCCGTGGCGAAATATCAGCGCCTGCGTTTGTCACTAAGCGGATGCAAGCTGGCGTGGTATTTGTTCCATTCCATTTTGCAGAATCGGCGGCGAACAAACTTACCAACACCGCAACGGACCCTTATGCCAAAATCCCGGAATTTAAGGTATCAGCGGTTCGTTTAGAAAAACAGCCCGAGTTTTCACATTAAAATGAGTGGTTGGCACGGAAATAAGGTTAACGATCTGTTTTGAATAGATAGAGGTTGTTTAATGCTCAAGCGAGAATTGGGACACACCTAATTCTCGCTTTTCTCTATGGTTATCGCTGTACTTATCGTGTTTGGTATTATTTTGTTGGTACGAATTCAAAGATTTGCATCAATAATATTGAATAAATGGCCACTTCGTACTAAATTGTAATTGTAGTGTAATAAAAAGGAGAAATTGCCTATGCATCATGAAATGATCCAACATTCAAATTTTGGCGTGATTAGCCGTACTTGCTTATTTTCACTAGGTTCAGTGGTTGCCATTCTCGCGCTAATCTAACCCTACCTGCTTTCTTAGAGGACAGTTCAAATTCCAATTAAACATTGGCTTCTGGGTGCTCCTCTAGGCAAAAGACCCTTCTTTTTGTTGCTTTTTTATTACAATCTTATCGCTATACTCTAATTACACCATATTTGCTGTAAAAGGGTTTACCTATGTCGGTTTGGGATAGTATTCATCTCTCCACGCGCTTTACTGAATTTCCCGCGAGCTTTTATACTCCCGTGAATCCAACGCCGCTTTTGGCGCCGCAATGGGTGGCTTGGAATAGTGATCTTGCCACGCAGTTAAGATTGCCGCGGCACGTTGATGATTACCCAGAGCTATTAGCAGTATTGTCTGGAATGGAGTCCATTGATTCCCTATCGCCGCTGGCAATGAAATACGCTGGACATCAATTTGGGGTCTATAACCCTGATTTAGGTGACGGTCGTGGATTACTCCTTGGTGAGATAGAAGACAAAAATGGTGTTTATCAAGACATTCATATTAAAGGGGCGGGGAAAACACCGTATTCTCGGATGGGAGATGGGCGGGCAGTACTTCGTTCAACGATTCGAGAGTATTTATGTAGTGAAGCCATGCATGGGCTAGGTATCCCAACAACCCGAGCATTGGGCATGATGGTCAGCGAGACTCTAGTCTATCGAGAGCGTGTTGAACAGGGAGCGATGCTAGTGAGGGTTGCGGAAACGCATATTCGCTTCGGTCATTTCGAACATTTCTTTTACACCGGACAACATAGCGAACTAAAACTACTGCTAGATAAGGTGATTGAATGGCATTTTCCAGACAGTCTGAATCAGGCTCACCCTTATGCGTATTTTTTCAATCAAGTCGTGACAAAAACTGCGCAGATGATCGCCCAGTGGCAGTCGGTTGGTTTTGCTCATGGTGTGATGAATACCGATAACATGTCGGTGCTAGGACAAACGTTTGACTACGGACCGTTTGCTTTTCTCGATGACTATGAGCCTAGCTATATTTGCAATCACTCCGATTATCAGGGGCGCTATGCGTTTGACAATCAGCCTTCCATTGCGTTGTGGAACTTAACCGCTTTAGCACATGCATTGTCACCATTTATCGAGCGAGCGGAGCTGGATAACGCGCTTGAAGGGTTCACCGCTACCTTACAGAGCGAATACAGCCAACAGATGCGCGCCAAGTTTGGGTTATTGACGAAACAGAGCGAAGATGGTGTGTTTTTTAATGATGCATTTGAATTTATTGAGCGTCATCAGGTCGATTTTACGCTGTTCTTTAGAACGCTTTCTAACCTAGATACTAGCGGAAAGACACCAGTACTGGACTTGTTCAATGATAAAACTGAAGCAGAAAAATGGTTGCAACGTTATCAGGCTCGGGCAACGCTAGAGCCGTTATCTGTTGATGAACGTTGTGATGGAATGCGCGCGGTAAATCCCAAATACATACTGCGTAATTATTTGGCTCAACAAGCCATCGAAGAGGCGGAGCAGGGCAATTTTCACTTAGTTAATACACTGTTCAAGGTATTAACAACGCCCTACGATGAACATCCCGAATCAGCAGCCTTAGCGGCGCCCCCACCAAACTGGGGGAAAAAAATGGAGATCAGTTGCTCTTCATAAAGTTGAATACTTTTTGTGCTATCAGTTTTTACATGGCTTGTTAAGTATCACTTTCGTGATCTTGGTCAAGATTCGTATGTTAATTTTATTAATGAAGCGATGATAAATAAAACCGCAAAGCCTTACACTATAGGCTGTGACGTAATCATTAAGGATTGGAAATGCAACCAAAGACACACATTCTTGTCGTAGATGACGATGAGGAGATCCGCTTATTACTTGATGAGTATTTGAGTAAGTCGGGTTTTCAGGTCACCACAGCAGAAGATGGTGTTGAAATGGAGTTGTTCATTAAAGCCAAAGGCTATCCAGACTTAATTTTACTGGACGTCATGTTACCTGGTGATGATGGCTTTACGTTGTGTCAACGTGTGCGCCGTGACTCGCAAGTGCCGATTATTATGCTGACGGCCGTTTCAGATGAAACGGATCAGATTATTGGTCTGGAAATTGGTGCTGATGACTACATTGCTAAGCCGTTCAGCCCTCGTCAACTGATGGCGCGTATTAAAGCGCTATTGAGACGAGCTCACATTCATGAAGATCGCGATGAACAGCCACCAAGAACGATTGATTTTGGTGACTGGCGTCTTGATACATTATCGCAACGTATGGTGAATCGGGTGACCAATCGCCATCATGATTTGTCTGGTAGTGATTTTGCGTTATTGATGTTGTTTCTGTCTAAGCCCAACGAAGTGTTGGATAGGGACACCATTTCATTTGCGACTCGCGGCAGAGAAGCGCTACCGTTTGAACGCGGGATTGATGTGCAACTGAGCCGAATCCGTAATCGATTAGGCAAAAGTGCCGAGTACCCACATTACATTAAAACGATGCGTGGTAACGGATATATTCTTTCCGTTCCGGTTGAGTATGGTTATTAGTGTTGGCGATGGCTCCAACCGTAACTTGTTGCGAATGGCGCTTAGTTACAATGGCGCTTAGTTACAATGGCGCTTAGATACAATGGTGCTTAGTTAAAATAGTACTTAGTTAAATTGGCGCTAAGTTAGAATGGTAAATTCCTGATGTCTCGTTCCCGCTGGTTAAGACGCTTTAACCTTAATACGCTTGTTGCTCGTACGTTGTTATTAACCCTGTTAGCGGTGGTCTGCTCGCAGGGCGTTCTAACCGCTATCTGGTATCAAAAAACCAAACAAGATGAGCTGGCGGGGATCCGAGATACTTCCGCTAGCATGGCAAACATGTTTGCATCGACGGTGACCTTTTTTCAAAAGTTGCCCATCAAATACCGACATATTGTTCTAGACCAAATCCGTAATATGGGTGGAACACGCTTCTTCGTATCGTTTAATAAAGAAGAGCTTATCGTCGACCCGATTCCAGACACGCCTTTAAAGCTGGCCTCGATGACATCGGTCAGCGACGTATTGAATGAAAAACTACCGTCGATTCAAGCGGTTAGTGTTGAGTTCTCTAAAGCAGAAAATTTAAGATTATTAAAAAACGATATTTTTCTCAATGACTTACCCAAGTCATGGGCGCACCATACACTAACGCTTGGACCGCTTGATCCTCCAGTGCTTGTTGTGCAGTTAAAAATTGCCCAAGGCGAGTGGTTGTATATTGCCGCGTTGTTACCGTCTCCTTATATCCAGCTCGATGATACGATGTTGACTCAAGATCAAATGGTGTTTTTGATCACCTCTACCACATTGCTATTGCTACTCACATTTTTACTGGTTCGAGCGCAGGTGAAACCATTACGGCGCTTAGCAAAAGCGGCGAATGATATGAGCATGGATATTGACCAGCCACCACTCATTGAACAAGGCGCGACAGAACTTGTGACGGCAACGCGTGCCTTTAATCGCATGCAGACGCGTATTCGTAAGTACATTGCCGATCGTGAACATCTGTTTTCGTCGATTTCTCATGATTTAAAAACACCAATCACGCGATTGCGATTGCGTGCTGAGTTGCTCGATGATGACGCTAAGCGTGACAAGTTCAATCTTGATCTCGATGAACTCGAAATGATGGTAAAAGGTGCGCTGCAGTGCGTTCGTGACACGGATCTGCATGAAAATAACGCTTATATCGACCTTAATGAGATTATCCGTAGTGTTTCTGAAATGCATAACCAAGTGCATACGCTAGTATCGGTCACGTCCGAGCCGATTGAACCTTTTATTGCCAAACCACTTGCGATTAAGCGAGTGCTAACCAACTTAGTGGATAACGCCGTTAAGTACGGGGATAGAGCATTCATTAACGTTGAAGAAACACCGAATTGGATAATCGTGACGATTCAAGACAAAGGGCCGGGTATCCCGAAAGAGAAAATTGAAGCGGTTTTTGAGCCGTATGTGAGATTGGCAACAGATAAAGATGGGCACGGCCTTGGACTCGGGATATGCCGCAGTATTCTCCACGGCTTAGGCGGGGATTTAATCATGCGAAACGCAGATGTTGGCGGCCTAGAGGTACAGGTCTTCATCCCGCCAAACCTAGAAGCTTAGTAATAAACTTAGAAGCGTAGTAAAAACTAGATGCTTAGTCATAAACTAGAAACTTAGTGAAAACTGATTAACTTCTATCTATTCCACCCTAGATAGCTCGTGGACTGCGAGTGTTGTACGACGACGATGTGAACGACAATGAGAATAAACAAGCTGCTACTGACACTATCGATGGCCACCTCGGCTCTATTGCCCGTTCTTACTCATGCGGGAGAAGTCGAAGTGCTGCACTGGTGGACGTCAGGCGGAGAAGCAAAGTCAGTACAACCGTTGAAACAGCGCCTTGAAGAGCAGGGTCATACTTGGAAAGATTTCGCTGTAGCGGGCGGTGGTGGCGAAACTGCAATGACGGTACTCAAAACGCGCGCCGTATCGGGCAATCCGCCATCGGCTGCACAAATAAAGGGCCATGATATTCAAGAGTGGGGAAGCCTGGGCTTTTTAACCAACTTGGACGATGTGGCTGCAGCAGGGGAATGGGACACAAAAGTCCCGAAAATCGTCACCGATATCATGAAGTTTGATGGTGAGTACGTGGCGGTGCCCGTCAACATCCACCGAGTGAACTGGTTGTGGGCGAACCCTGAGGTACTAAAAAAAGCAGGGGTGAGTGTGCCTACCACTCTTGATGAATTTTTTGTTGTAGCTGAAAAAATTAAGTCGGCAGGTTACTTACCGTTATCAAACGGTGTGGGTTCTTGGCAAGATGCGACCATGTTTGAAACCATCGCCTTAAGTGTGTTGGGAACAGAAGGTTACACAAAGGCTTTTGTTGAACTTGACCTAGACATGTTGGCAAGCGACAAAATGGTGGAAGCGCTCGTTAAATTTAAGAAACTACGTGAGTATATGGATGCCGATGCACCAGAGCGTCAGTGGTATGTCGCGACTTCCATGGTAGCCAATGGTGAAGCCGCAATGCAGATAATGGGTGACTGGGCAAAAGGTGAGTTTATCGCGTTAGGTAAAGTACCCGGTAAGGATTTTATCTGCGCGCCAGCTCCGGGCACGGCGGCTCAATTTGCTTACAACATTGATAGCTTTGCCTTTTTTGATTTAAAAGACAGTGGTGATGTGGATGCCCAGAAAGCACTCGCCGCCGCAATCTTAGACAAAAACTTTCAAGAAACCTTTAATCTTAAAAAAGGCTCATTACCCGCCAGAACGGATTTAGACACGTCTAAGTTCGACCAATGCTCACTGGATTCATTGGAGAGTTTTAAAATGGCAGAAAAGAGCGGTGATCTGGTGCCGAGTGTGTCACAAGGAATGGCGACAACGAGTTACGTGCAAGGTGCTATCTTCGATGTCGTGACGGACTTTTTTAATGATCCAAATGCCGACCCTAAAAAGACCGCGAAGAAGCTAGCCAAAGCGGTAAAAGCGGCGATTTAGGTAAGCAGGGGGGGGTAATACCCCGCCTCCGCCCGGTATCGCTTAGTCGTTACTCAACGTTTAGGTGTGCCGCTAATTCATAAATGCCTTCGGTGTTACTGACTGTAAGTACCCAAGTTCAAATACCGTCATTCCACTATCCGTGTGCCTACGTCGGAAGGAATCTACGACAACGCTCACCGAATCACACGCTACACCGCGGCTCGTTGTTTGACGAGGCTTGGCCTATTTCTTCTTTCAGCAAATAACCAATCACTTAATCGGTGTATCATTTAACTTATTTTTTCTAATATTTTCATCCGTTGACACTGACTATTAGGTAATTCAGTCATAATGACAGGGAAGAACGGCACACACACACCATATTATTCAGTAAGATACGACTATTTATTCGCCAGTAATTAGTCGGACTTGTATAGGAATAAGTGTCATGAGTATATCGGATATAAAAGTAGTAGAGTTTCATCAAAAGCAAGGTGGTCAGTCCGTCTCTGCCGATGAGCTAACAAGCTACTTGACTGACGGTGGTTCAATATCAAAATTTCACTATACGCTGCCTGATGAGTTGCAACGAATACTTGCTCCTTTTGTGGGACAAGGCCCAAATGCTTACCTCAACGTATTAAAGTCCCAATTAAAATCAGAAAGGTGGGTGGCAGTCAACGCGGCATCTTCCGTGTCTGCCTCTTCTTATAAAAGTGCGTACTACCCACCAGTGCAACAAGAGCCTCAACTCGCAAGCGCCCAAACCACCGTCAGTCATACAGAAGAAGACCAAAGACCGGAGCTTGAATACGCTTTTGAGCTCTCTTGCTCTCAATCGTCTTTTAATGCACATGTTGGATGGGATGTGGCGTTAGCGAAGACGAGGACATCGCCAATACATTCTCGTTGGAGTGAGCAAGAAAACGAGCACAGCATGCAATTGGTGGCCAACGTAAAAGAGGATGCACCAAGGACGCTAGCACTGTCATCGCGAGGTACTTCGGTACCTCTTTCCATACCCAACGTTTTAGCCAAGCCTAAAGGGACGAACGCGCTCAATGAAGCCTTCCTCGCAGTGATGCCAGCCGTACAGTTTGGTGAACGACTAGGGCTTGCCACTCAAGGATATTATTACCACTTTAGTGAAGGAAAGCTCGTTCAAGAGTATAAAATCATCGGTAATGGTAATTGCCGGTTCTGCCTGACCTATTCGGATGAACTCACACTTAGCGATGAGCTTCGCCCTACCGCTTGGCAAAGTGCGATCCCGATTCAATGGCGTATAGATAATCAGATATTGGACAACCAGCACTTACTCTATCTACCTCGTAAGTTAACACAAGATGAGTTTTCAGCGGTGAACTCAGCATGGCTCAACGAACAAGGGCTTGCATTGAATATTTCAGAGCTTGTGGATGCAGGGCAAGGTAAGGAAACCCATAACGAACGGTATTATTCGCCACTGGAGTGCCATTACTCATACCCTGGCCGTTTATTACATGGGACAGAGATTGTCGCTATCAATAGTCCCAGTATCGTTGCAAAAGGTATTCCGGTCGTCAATCTTCGCCCTGAAAAGCTCTTTCGTATCGGCGTGTTTTTTGATGGCACGGGGGCCAACGATAAGAATGACGCTTACAAAGAGCTGCGTGGAAATAAGTCACGCAGTAATGTGGCGCGTTTGTTTGCGGCTTATCCGCAAATTCAAGGTGAATCAGCAGCAATCTACGTATCCGGTGTCGGCACCGCCGACATTGAAGACGACAGTCAGCGCCCCTCCATCATAGATGCAGAAAAAGATGAAACCGGTCCAGAGCAGGCACTTGGGGTGAGTGCTCAGCAGGCGTTTGGTGGAGACTTTGCTGATGCAATTGCAGGCATTAGCGGCAAAGTCTTGCTCAACTATGTGGACGGTGAAAATGGTGCGTTTTACAAATGGCAAAGTTTGTTGTCGACATTACGAGATATCGCAACGGATGAATCAAGCGGATACCAAGCCGCCACCCATGTCGTTTTTGATGTTATCGGTTTTAGCCGCGGTGCGGCATTGTCTCGTCACTTTGTTAATGCCCTGTATCAAGGTTTACCCGATTACCATCGACAGATCACGGGTAAGCAAACGGATGTCACAATTCACCCTCATCTACTGGGTAATGAAACCAACAAAACGTTTTCTGAAGAAGGGGGGTATGAGCGAGACGATACCAAAGGTGTTAGTGTACGGTTCTTAGGGTTATTTGATACCGTAGGGTCGTTTTACTTAGCAGGGAATAACGATGAAGGTAATTTTCAGTTGGGTCTTGAGCCGACGATGGCCACCACGGTCTTGCAGTTGGTTGCAGAACATGAATATCGGAAAAACTTCCCTTTAACTTCACTGAGTCGCGATAATTGGTTACCCGATAATTTCCACCAAGAATACTTCCCAGGATGTCATACCGATGTGGGGGGAGGCTACCCTTCGATTGAGCAATATGAGAAAAAGGGACTCCCTGACTATGTGGGCTTTCCGGTGAGCGGTACCTACAACCGTAACGAAATTAAATCAGAAACCATTGATATCGTGCACGCTAATTTTGCATACCCTGGGGGAAGTCTAGATAAGGCTGCGATGATAGAGCGCACTCGCCAAGTTAAAGATGCCGAATGGAAGAAGACATGCCGACAACGGTTTGGCCACTACGGTGAGGTTAAAGAAAAAGATAACACGCTTTATTTTTATCACTTTAAACCCGTGAATAATGCTATAGCGGGACTAGCCCTTGAGCGCATGAAGCAACAGGCTCAAAACGTAGGGATTGAGTGGATCGAAAGGGCGTATGTTGAAAATCTGATTCCTGACTATGTGAACGATGAGCTATGCCAAATTTTGTGGGCTAAATTATCAACCAAATCATTGGGAGAACTGACCGTTGAAGATTGGGAGACAACGCTTCAACCAACGCTTATTTTTGACAGCTATATCCACCGCTCTCATGATACGGTGATGAACCTCCCGTATAAGACGGTAGCTGAAACGATTATAAATGGTATCACGACAGATGAAAAAACAGAGAAAACACCAGAGCGGAGAATTTGGGATAATGTCTAAGCACTTAATCACGATACTTTTCATAGCAGTGGGCGCCTTGAGTGGCTGTCAAGAAGAGCAACCGTTGATAAAAGCGACCATCGGTAACGCGGGAAGCCTTAGTGATTTTTATGTTATGAGTGACGTGTCTATCCAAACCACAGGAGGGGGGTGGACTGGCTTTAGTTATGGCGCTGTCAATGGCTATCCTGGAAAGAGTGCTGACATCGGTAAAATGGGCGTCCCATCACGCATCAAAGGTATGTGGAGTAAAGGTTGGAGTTATGATGATGAATTAGTCTACTACCGTATTGATGCGCCGATTGACTCTGAGTTAGCCGAGAAAAAAATGCGTACTTTGCAGAACTTCTATGAAAACCACGAACGAAAAAGTGGGGTAATGCAGGTGGTTGTTGACGAGGCGCGCATTCAAGTGATGTTCACTAAAAAGTGTCATGAACCTTATGATAATTGCTCCTCTGCTCGAAATAGTGATCCAGAAGGGTGGGTCGTTAAGTCTCCTACCGGCCATACGGATGTTGTTGTTCTATTTGATGGTAAAGGTGAGTCTTCGCCTGTACCGTTTGAATGATGGCTTGAGATACTTGTAGCTATTAGTAGTTTTCTAATTTAGAAGAATCTCTAATAAGGTTTCAAACTTAAATCAGAAACCATTGATATCGTGCACGCTAATTTTTCATACCCAGGGGGAAGTCTAGATAAGGCTGCGATGATAGAGCGCACTCGCCAAGTTAAAGACGCCGAATGGAAGAAGACATGCCGACAACGATTTGGCCACTACGGTGAGGTTAAAGAAAAAGATAACACGCTTTATTTTTATCACTTTAAACCCGTGAGTAATGCTATAGCGGGGCTAGCCCTTGAGCGCATGAAACAGCAAGGAGCAATGGTTGGCATTGATTGGCTTGACGGTGATTATCAGGAAAACCTAACTCCTGACTATGTCACCGATGAGCTTTGTCAATCTTTATGGAGTGAATTATCAACCAAGCCATTGGGAGAAATAACCACGGAAGATTGGGAGACAACGCTTCAACCAATGCTTACCTTTGACAGCTATATCCACCGCTCTCATGAACCTCCCGTATAAGACGGTAGCTGAAATAATTATAAATGGCATCACAACAGATGAAAAAACAGAGAAAACACCAGAGCGGAGAATCTGGGACAATGTCTAAGCACTTAATCACGATACTCGTCATAGCAGTGGGCGCCTTGAGTGGCTGTCAAGAAAAGCAACCGTTAATAAAAGCGACCATCGGTAACGCGGGGAGCCTTAGTGATTTTTATGTTATGAGTGACGTGTCTATCCAAACCACAGGAGGGGGGTGGACTGGCTTTAGTTATGGCGCTGTCAATGGCTACCCTGGAGCCAGTGCTGATATCGGTAAAATGGGTGTCCCATCACGCATCAAAGGTATGTGGAGTAAAGGTTGGAGTTATGATGATGAATTAGTCTACTACCGTATTGATGCGCCAATTGACGCTGAATTAGCCGAGAAAAAAATGCGTACTTTGCAAAACTATTATAAAGACTACCAGCCTACTCGAGCTTCAATGCAGGTCATCGTAGATGAAGAGCGTATTCAAGTTATGTTTACTGTTGGTTGTTATTCTTACCGGATGGATTGTTCACCAAATGAAGATGCGGATCCAAATGGATGGGTGGTGATGAACCCATCGAGCACAACAGAAATGGTTGTTTTGTTTGATGGTAAAGGTGAGTCTTCGCCTGTACCGTTTGAATGATGGCTTGAGATACTTGTAGTTATTAGTAGTTTTCTAATTTAGAAGAATCGCTAACAAGCTTCTGTCCAAAAACGTTTTTGAAATTGATCAATATTTATTGCCATCGCCTTAACCTTGGTAATCGTAATACACTTACAAATAATCAAGTTTTAGGATTCAAATTGATGAAAATAGTGTGAAGAACCCACATTTCCGATCGAACTATTTTGTCCTTTGATACTGACTCTAATTGCTCACGCTGAATGCCATTGATGACGGATTAAGAATTCTCCGGACCTTAAATGGTCTCGTGCGCCATAGCTAAATTTTGCTCAGACATAAAAAATCCCCATTAACGTTGTTAATAGGGATTATCTTCTGAATGCAATATCGTTTAAGTCTTCTTAAACGATATTGATGCTAAGCGCTTTTTTAAGTCGCGTTAATGCATCTTCTAACACCTCAGCAGGACAGCCTAGGTTCAAGCGAATAAACCCCGTTCCTTCTTCGCCAAACGCACACCCCATACTCGGTACGATACCGGCGCCAATGAGTTTTTGTTCAAGCTCAGCATCGCTTATGTTCATTGCTCGGCAGTCAAGCCATGCAAGGTAAGTCGCTTGAGGTCTTACAAAACGAACATAAGGTAATTCTGCTTTCAAAAATCCGTGCAGTGTTTCGATGTTGCCTTGTAAATATTGTTTTAATTCCGCTAGCCAAGCATCACACTCTTGATATGCAGTGGTCGCTGCTGACATCGATAGGCTGTTGTAGCAATCCATGCCATGGGCATCCAAGCGGCGAACAAACTGATTCTTCAACTCCGGATTTCGAATGATAAAGTTTGAAATTCTCAATGATGACAAACCAAAGGTTTTACTGGCCGCTGTTGCGACAATGAGCTTGTCAGTCAGTGCTTTTGGCAAATTTAACGTCGAATGAAAAGCATTCGGTGCTAGTGTTAGGTCGCTCCAAATTTCATCGCTGATTAGCCACACATCGTGTTTTTGGCAAAGCTCGGCAACTTGCATGATTTCTTGCTCGCTCCATACTCTACCTGTCGGGTTGTGTGGGTTGCAGAAAATCAATGCTTTGGCGCCACTCGCAAAGCAGTCTTCCAGATGTGCGAAATCAAGCTGGTAATGACCTCCCGATTCTATCAACGGATTGTTCAGCACTTTACGATCATTTAGTTCAATGATCTTACGGAATGAACCGTAGCCCGGGCTTTGAATAACGATTTGGTCATTCACTTGCGTGAGCATTTGTAATGCCATAGCAATACCGGGTAAAACGCCATGCACCGTTGTAATCCACTCTCGTTTAATTTCTGTTTGATGTTGGTTTTTAAACCAATCGATCGCGGCTTGGTAGTAGTCATCCTGACGTTCTGAGTAACCAAAAATACCATGCGAGACATCTTGTGCTAAGCGATCTAATACTTGTTGAGGTGCTTGGAAGTCATAGTCAGACACCCACATTGGCAGTAAGTCGGTGCCTTCTAAGCCAAGCTTCTGCTGCATAAAGTCCCACTTTACCGATCCTGTATTTCGGCGGTTAATCGTATTGTCGAAAGAATTCATAGGAAGCGAGCCTTATTTTGTGTTGTTAGCGGGTGCAGCGTTGTTAATAGTAGAAGTTTGTCGCGTGTCTTCTGCTTGTTCTGGCTTTGCTTGTGCGATACCAAATCCAGTGAAACCATAAATCAGAGCGAAAACGACACCGGTGTAGCACTGGATTGCCCAAGGTAGGTAATCTAGCGTTGCAACACCTAGCGTGCTTGCCATGTAAATGCCAGCGGCAGTCCAAGGAACCAGTGGTTCGATGATAGTGCCCGCATCTTCGATGGTTCTAGATAGGTTTTTGGTGTCGAGTCCCATCTTACGGTAAGCGTTCTGGAACAATTCACCAGGGATAAGAAGTGCTAATTTACCGTCAGAGGTTGTGAATACGACTGTGATGGTTGCAATCACTGTTGATGCGATAAGTTGACCTGTTGAGTGGATGAGGTGTAGGAAACGACCCAGTACTACATTCAACGCGCCCGTTAAGCTTAAAATACCAGCAAAAGAGAAGGCGCAGAAAACCAGTAGAATGGTGCTCATCATTGAGAACAGGCCGCCACGGTTAAGCAGTTTTGATACGTCTGGGATTAGCCCGTCAGTCGCTGTTCCATTTGCTTCGAATAACGAAACATTGAAGCCGTCAACATAAGCTTGGAAGCCTTGTTGTAGCGAGAAACCTTGTAAAACCATGCCCAGTACAATCGCTAGTGCTGAAGCGCCTAACATCAGTGGCAGAACGGGTTTCTTAGTTAATGCACCCCAAAGGATCATAACTGGCGGGATGATAAGGAAGATGCTGAAGTTATAAAGGCTGTCCAGCCCCGCAAGGATTTGCGTTACTTTCTCTGGCTGACCAATGTTTGCAACATCAGCGCTTTGTCCTGCGAAGAAGAAGACAACAGAAGCAATCACAAAACCAGGCAGTGTCGTGTAAAGCATGTGCTGAATGTGTTCGTATAGTGTGGTGCCAGAAACGACAGGTGCAAAGTTTGTTGAATCAGAAAGAGGAGAGATCTTGTCGCCAAAGTAGGCACCAGAGACAACAGCGCCCGCTGCGGCAGCAAGTGACACATCTAAGCCTGCGGCAACCCCCATCAATGCAACACCAACCGTACCTGCAGAACCCCATGAAGTACCTGTACATACCGAGACGATAGAAGTGACGAAAAATGCTGCAATTAGAATGTATTCAGCACTGATGACTTTAAGTCCCCAGTAAACCATGTATGGGATGGTGCCGCTGATCATCCAGCTGGCAATTAGACCGCCCACTGAAACCAATATCAATATTACAGGCATTGCTTTGGCGAGTTTTTCAACAATAGCGTTGATGATGTCATCCCAGTTATAGCCCATTTTCCAAGCAATACATGCGGTGAAAGTGGCAGAAATCAGTAGTAGAACCTCAATGCGAAGTCCTAACACACCGTATCCAATAGCAAGCAACGCAAACATAACGGCTATAGGCGCTAATGCTAATCCGAACGATGGTAGAGGCTTTGAGTTATTCATATTAGTTGTCCTCAGGTGAATGTAGGGTTTGTTCGGAATGGATAATAAGCGTGCTCTGAGATCGAAAGTGCGACTTCAGCATTGTTTTCATGTAAGCGGTTACATGAGGTGTGTACATGAGATTTTGGTCACATTTTGTCTCATTTTAGCGCTTGATTGCCTTAACGGTCTGTCTTTCAACCAAGGTTGCTTCGAATTTATGTTGTGTCGGCGGTACGTACCCCGCTGACTTCAACTTAATTGCGAGGTTGGCTGCGTAGGTCGACATTTCATCGATAGGGTTGTGCATTGTGGTCAATCTCGGGTAAAGGTAGCGAGCGAGTAAGACGTCATCAAAGCCGATCACTGAAATATCGTTGGGTACAGAGATACCTTGGTCCTGCAGACTGGTCATTAAGCCTGCGGCCATCACATCATTAAAGGTGACAGCTGCGGTAACCTCTGAGCATTGGCTTGCTAAGATGTCGCCAGCCGCTTCACCACCCGACTCACTAAAGTTTTGGCTGATGATCCAGTTGGGTTGTATTTCGATATTGGCCGCTTTCATGGCGTCTCGGTAGCCTTCCAGTCGGTCGGTTCTGTCTTCTATGGGTAGGTCGCTAGAGACGTAAGCTATTTTCCTATGCCCGAGCTTGATCAGGTGCTGTACCGATATTTGTGTGCCTAGTCTATTGTCTACCCATACCGAGCGATTCGATATTTGGGCGATGGTGCGGTTGAGCAATACCATGGCGGGTAACTGAGCGGTGTAACGCAATAGCGTCGTGTCATCGAGCATTTTTGAGTGAATGACCATCGCCTCACAGCCTTGGCTGATAAGAAAGTCTAGGCCTTCTTTTTCTCGTTGGGCGTTATGTCCACCGCTAACTACAACGAGCTGGTAACCATTGGTACGGGCGACTTCTTCAACGCTTTTTGCAACCAGAGCAAAGAATGGGTCGGCTAAGTTACCGGTTAACAAGCCCAAAGTATTACTGCTTCGGCTCGCCAGAGCGGTTGCTCGTGCATCGCGATGGTAGTTGAGCTCTTTTACTGCTCGTTCTACGCGTTCCAAGGTGATTGGCTCGACATAACAGGTGCGGTTTAAGGCGCGTGAAACGGTTGCTGTTGAAACTCCGGCAAGTGCCGCTACATCTTTGATGGTTGCCACGTCGAACTCCGCAGGGCATAGAAAGGCTGCGAGTGTAACGAATCTTTGCTGTTAAAAACGTTAATAAGGTCAAACCTTATTGATGACACCATGATATATAGGGCAGACCTGACATCACCTAGTGTGTATGTTTAGCTATTATCCGGCTCCATTCAAGTTAGGGGGGAAGTAGCTGTGATTCTTTAAACGCTGTGAGTAGATTCCTGCTTGCGCAGGAATAGCGAGTTATGGCGTACGTTGGCTGCTGACGAAGAAGCAATCCTATTCAAAAATAGCGTGAAAATGGTCAAATCCTATTGCCTTTCGTTGGCCGCAAATCAAGCGTGTGTTCCTTTTACAAAATGAGTCATTGTTTACCCTTTCTAACGTAACTGATGGGTCATTTCCCCCCCATTTTCTTAGTCTATTTCGGTATTTAGATGTGAGCTTTCGGTTAAATCATTGAAATGTAGTTATATTTCATGGTTGGCATTCAACTTGCTCTATAGAAGTATCAGTACCCATTGAAGGGACTGCTTCAATCCAAGGAGAATAAGAATGTTAAAGCCTCTATCCCTACTTACGGTTTCCATCCTGTCTGTTGCGAGTTTCAATGCGGCCGCTAATTGCGATCCGGGTGAAATTGTTATTAAGTTTAGCCACGTAACGAATACCGACAAACACCCAAAAGGCATCGCGGCATCGTTACTTGAAGAGCGTGTGAATACCGAGATGAACGGCAAGGCGTGTATGCAGGTTTTCCCAAACTCGACACTTTATGATGACAATAAAGTGCTTGAAGCGATGCTGAATGGCGATGTGCAGCTTGCTGCGCCATCATTGTCTAAGTTTGAAAAGTTCACGAAGAAATACCGCATTTTTGATCTCCCCTTTCTATTTGAAGACGTGAACGCCGTAGACCGCTTCCAGAACTCAGAATCTGGTGACAAACTAAAAAATGCAATGAAGCGCCGAGGCTTACAAGGTCTGGCGTTCTGGCATAACGGTATGAAGCAAATGTCAGCGAACAAACCGCTATTGTCACCTGAAGATGCGAAAGGGCTAAAGTTCCGTGTTCAGGCATCCGATGTATTAGTGGCGCAGTTTGAACAGCTTGGTGCAAATCCGCAAAAAATGTCATTTAAAGAAGTGTATGGTGGCTTGCAAACCAAGGTTATTGATGGACAAGAGAACACATGGTCGAACATTTACGGCAAAAAGTTTTTTGAAGTTCAAGATGGTGTGACTGAGACTAACCACGGTATTTTGGACTATTTAGTCGTGACGTCGAATGATTTTTGGAAAGGGCTACCCGACGATGTTCGCGACCAGCTTGGCACTATCATTAAAGAAGTGACAGAAACGCGCAATGCGGAATCCAGCCAGGTTAACTTAGCTAACAAAAACAACATCATTGAAGCGGGTGGGGAAGTTCGAACGTTAACGCCAGAACAGCGCCAGTTGTGGGTGGAAGCTCTACAACCAGTATGGGCAAAGTTTGAGAAAGATATTGGCTCGGAGCTGATTGATGCAGCATTAGCCTCGAATCAACAGTAATACCATCAAACCCAAGTTTGGCCTTGTCCACGCAAGGCCAACTTCTCTTCTCCTTATTTATTAAAAGTGATGGTTCACATGGAACAATCAATAACGACAAAAATCGGTAAGGTGACCGATGCATTTGAAGAAGCGTTGATCGCCTTTTTTCTTGGTGCGATGACGCTGCTGACTTTCGCCAATGTTATTTCTCGCTATGTGTTTAACAGCAATATTCTTTGGGCACTTGAATTAACCGTCTTTATGTTCGCGTGGATGGTACTGGTTGGCGCGTCGTATGGTGTTAAAAAACATTTTCATATTGGCGTGGATGTCATCATCAATATGGTATCCGTTAAGTGGCGTAAAATGTGCGCCATTATCGCGGTACTGAGTTGCTTAACGTTTTCGATACTGCTGCTAATCGGCTCTTGGAATTATTGGTATCCATTTGTCACCGAGCGAGCGTGGTATGAAACCGACGATATCCCTATGCCTGAGATGTTGCAATTTTTGGCTGATTGGCTCAATGAAGGCGAGCGTTACGAGAAACTGCCTCGATTCATCCCTTATATGGCGCTACCAATCGGCATGGCAATGCTGACTTATCGTTTCTTACATGTTGCTTATCAGGTTGTGACAGGAAAAATGGATCGCATGATTGCGGGTCACGAAGCCGAAGAAGATTTAGAGGCGCTAAAGGCTGAGATGGCTGAAAATAACGCCTTCGAAAATATAGCAGCCAGTGAATCTAGCAAGCACAGTACGTTAGGCAATACCAAGGATAAGGGGCAGTAACCTATGGCAATTTTATTTCTATTTTTAATGGTTATTGCTTTCATGCTGGTGGGCGTGCCAATTGCCATTTCGCTTGGACTGTCGAGCATTTTATTTTTGTTGATGCATTCCGATGCGTCGTTAGCATCAGTCGCCCAAACCTTATTTAATGCCTTTGCTGGTCACTATACGCTGCTAGCGATCCCGTTCTTTATTTTAGCATCCAGCTTTATGTCTACGGGCGGCGTGGCGAAGCGTATTATTCGTTTCGCTATTGCAATGGTGGGTTCATTTCGTGGTGGCTTGGCCATGGCGTCGGTTGTTGCTTGTATGATGTTTGCAGCGCTGTCTGGGTCGTCACCGGCTACAGTGGTGGCCATTGGTAGTATCGTTATTGCAGGGATGATTAAAAATGGCTACACCAAAGAGTTTGCCGCTGGCGTTATTTGTAATGCTGGGACACTAGGAATACTGATTCCACCCTCTATCGTGATGGTAGTTTATGCTGCGGCGACGGACGTGTCTGTCGGACGAATGTTCTTAGGGGGCGTCATTCCTGGGCTACTTGCTGGTCTCATGTTGATGATTGCCATCTATATTGCCGCACGAGTGAAAGGACTGCCCAAACAACCGTTTGTGGGGTGGAAAGAAGCTTTTGATGCGGCCAAAGATGCAAGTTGGGGCTTGTTGTTGGTGGTGATCATCTTAGGCGGGATTTATGGCGGTATTTTTACACCAACCGAAGCTGCTGCCGTTGCTGCTGTGTATTCATTTCTGATTGCCAACTTTATTTATAAAGACATGGGGCCGTTTGCTGATAAAGAAAACCGTCAGCCAGTGCTCGTGAAGATAGTGCAAACTTTTGTTCATAAAGATACCAAACATACGCTTTATGAAGCAGGAAAGCTGACAATCATGTTGTTGTTCATTATCGCCAATGCGTTGATATTGAAGCATGTGTTAACTGAAGAACGCATCCCGCAGATGATCACTGAATCTATGCTATCAGCAGGACTCGGACCGATTACCTTCCTTATTGTGGTGAATATTTTGCTATTGCTTGGTGGGCAATTCATGGAGCCTTCCGGGCTTCTGATTATTGTCGCGCCATTGGTTTTCCCTATTGCAATAGCGCTTGGTATTGACCCAATTCACCTAGGGATCATGATGGTGGTGAATATGGAAATAGGCATGATCACACCGCCAGTGGGATTAAATCTGTTTGTGACGGCTGGCGTGGCGAAAATGTCGATGATGAGTGTAGTGAAAGCCGCACTGCCATGGGTAGGTGTGATGTTCCTGTTCTTGATTATCGTCACCTATGTACCTTGGGTTTCTACGTGGCTTCCAACGCTATTGATGGGGCCGGAGATCATTACCAAATAACATCACAACATCGAAGACGGCTTACACCGTGAGGCGAAGAGGGTTAAACCTCTTCGTCGATGTGTTTGATGTTGTCTAGACGGGAATCTGGCTGTGAGCGTCGCTCATAAAAGACCCGTTGCGTCGGTTTTTTTCTACGATCCTGATACTCTCGTTGCTCGACATAATAGACGCCATCAATCTCAATGGTCTCGGTAATGGCTGGAACGGTTGTTTTTTCACCCATGGGCAACCTCTCTATATACTATGTTAACATTTTGTTACTCATGTTTTCAGTATAGAAACCGCTAAACCAATTTCGAGTTTATTTGTTTGGTTTTTTGTGTGGTCACCGTTGTGTTGCCTTAGTCATTTTTATAATTATTCTTGTCTAGCCCATATTTTTGCATCTTGTCATATAGCGTTTTTCTTGCGGTTTGTAGAATGTTCATCGTGTCGTTGATCCTGCCATCACAGCTAGCTAAAGCTTGCTCTATCAGTGCTTTTTCAAAGTCGGCGACTTGCGTGGTAAGTGGCGCGTCTGTGCTCGCTTGGTTAGCGTCAGCGGAATTACTTAGTTTTCCTAATAGTACGAATCGTTCTGCGCAGTTTCGTAACTCTCTCACATTTCCCGGCCAGTCTTGACTCATCAATGTTTGTAAATCGGTAGCAGGAAGTGCATTGGCGGCTTTTCCATAACGAGCTGCGGCAACCAATAAAAAGTGATGAAATAACGCGGGTATGTCTTCCTTGCGTTGTCTCAGTGGCGGGAGTTGCAGCGTGACGACATTAAGACGATAGTAGAGATCTTCACGGAAGGTACCTTGAGCTGCGGCTGTTTTGAGATCCACTTTAGTTGCAGCAATAACTCGGATGTCCAGAGGGACTAGGTTATTGGAACCGACTCGCTCGATGACTCTTTCTTGTAATACTCGGAGGAGACGGATTTGCGCTTGTATTGGCATTGACTCAATCTCGTCAAGAAACAGCGTGCCTCCTTGAGCGTGTTCGAACTTTCCGATGCGTGCAGAATCTGCACCTGTGAATGCGCCTTTTTCATGGCCGTATAGTTCACTTTCTATTAGGTTTTCTGGTACCGCGCCACAGTTGACAGCAACGAAGTTTGCATCTCGTCGTGCGCTTTGTTCATGCAAAGAGCGCGCGACCAGTTCTTTGCCAGTACCGGTTTCACCAAATAACAAAATGTCAGCGCTGGTGTCGGCTACTGCAGTAATAGTCTGCCTTAGTTCTTGAATAATATTAGTGTCGCCGATGATCCTTGGGCCCAGTGTTTGGCTCACTTTTAAGGACTGCTTTAAGCGTTCATTTTCTAAAGTTAATTGCTGCTTTTCAATGGCGCGCAACGTGGTCTCTATGAGTCTATCGGCAGAGAATGGCTTCTCAATAAAATCATAGGCCCCGTCTTGAATGGCCTGCACTGCCATAGATATATCACCGTGCCCCGTAATTAAAATAACCGGAATACTGTGGTGTTGATGCGTAATGGTATTTAGCAAATCCATCCCAGATAAACCGGGAAGGCGAATATCAGAAATAATCGCCAATGGAGGCGTTTGTCGTTGTAGCGCTAGCAGAGCGTCTTCGACTGAAGAAAAGCACTGCGCGTTGATATCGGCTAGCTCAAAGCTTTGCTGTAAAGCAATGCGAATATCGGTTTCATCGTCGATAAAAAACACATGGCTCATAGGTTATTCCTTCTTTGTCTCGGCATGCCGGGTGGGAAGTGAAACGGTAAAACGTGCGCCACCTAGAGGAGAGTGGGTCGCTGAGATTTTCCCATTGAGGTTGTGGATGATCTGTTGGGAGATTGAAAGCCCAAGCCCCAGTCCATTATCTTTGGTCGTGTAGAAAGGTTCAAATAGCTCGCTAAGGATATGATCGTTTAACCCAGGTCCAGAATCATCGATATGGATTTCGACGTTATGGTCATGCGTCTGGATGGAAATTTTGAGTTGCTTAGTCTCATGTTGCGCCATGGCCTGAATGGCGTTGGTGATTAAATTGATCAGCACTTGCTCGACTTGAATCGGATTGACCCACACCAGAATTTCATCTTCTGTGGCCGTGTAATTAAGGACCACTTGGCTGGTTTTTAATTGTGGCTGAATTAGCTCAAGCGTGGAAAAAATAATGGGTGCTAGGCTGACTTCACACAGTTCATCGGCGTCACTACGCTTGGCAAAGGATTTAAGCTGTTGGCTTATCTTTGCCATACGCTCCGTTAACGCAACAATTCTGGCTAAGTTATCTTCCGCGCGGTCAATTTTTTGCTTTTCGATAAACCGTTGACCATTTTCAGCAAAGCTTCGAATGGCTGCGAGCGGGTTATTCAGCTCATGACTAATGCTTGCCGACATTTGTCCAAGTACCGCCAGCTTTGCGGCTTGTATCAGTTCATCTTGTGTTTTGCGGAGCGCTTTTTCGGTTTTGACTCGTTCATCTATTTCAACATGCAGTTCTGAGGTTCTTTCCATCACCAGAAATTCCAGCTTTTGCTTTGCTTCTGCTTGAAGGCGTTCAATTTGTCGATGTTTAGATTGGCGTGTAGCAATTACTACCATAATCAAATAAGCGGTCACAAATAAAAGAAACAGGATAAACACAAACGCTAATATATCGATGTAAAGCGTAGAAAGTGGCGTGAGTACCCTCAAGGTGAGATTGGGCACGCCGGAATCTCGTTGGCTCATTAAGTAACTCTGAGTAAACAGATTGTTGTTTGGTTTGGTGATAATACTCGAATCTGCCGTCAACAAACCCTTAAAACCGAGATCGGGAATAGACGTAGAGAGATACTGTCTTGAGCGCTTGATGTTGTTCAAGGTACCCGCAGACAGCGGAGCTAAGCTGTGGAACAACCATTCCGTTTGGCTTGACATGAAAACCACATGATTATTATCGGTCGCGACATAGATACTGGTATCACTTTGCCAGTTTCGCTCTATGGTGGAGAGATCCATTTTAACCACGACCACGCCAATATGTTCAGCGGCGTAGGTCACGGGATAAGAATAATAGTAGCCACGTTGCCCAGAGGTTGAACCCAAGGCAAAATACGTGCTTTGTTGTCCTCTTATCGCTTGTTGAAAGTAAGGCCGAAATGCGAAGTTTTTACCAATAAAAGAGTGCTTAAGACGCCAGTTGCTTGAAGCAATGGTATTGCCGAACTTGTCGATAAGATAGGTGTCAGAAGCTTGGACAACATGATTGGCCTGCGATAAGTAACGATTGGTGATTTCAAGCTGAGCGCTGTTGTTTGGCGTCAGTAGGGCATCAACAAGTTCTTTATCTTGGGATAAAAGTTGCGGGATATGCCGATACTTGTCGAGTTTACTGTCGATATTTTCCACAAATCGGCTGAGCCAGCTTTCATGCTGCTCTTTAAGTAAAGCAAAGTTGTGTTGCCAGTACCATTTTCCCCCGAGTGTGGAAAGGATAACAAACAGGACGGTTAGGCCGAATAATATCTGTTTTAATCGCATAGCACCTCCGTCATATTGCTTGTGCATAGGTTAACGAATTTGATCGAAATGTGGCGAAAAAGTTATATGAACTGAGAGGTAGCAAGGAGGGAAAGTGGACTTAGTTCGCGTTTTTAAAGGTTTGACAAAAAAAAACGTTTATTTTCTTGAAAATGGCAATATTGTCCCCATTTCTGGTTGGAACCGAGAGGAAACTCTTCGGTTTGTTCGTTTCGTTGAGTAATTAGTGACAAAACCACCGATTGATTGGAGTTCGACTCGACACCATAGATTGAGATCGCTAGAATGTCGCGTCTGAAATTTTGTCCTGAGACTAATTGGAGATGCCTTCGAAGTTACACTTCATAAAAAAGAAGACGTCACTTATTAGTCCGGTAGTCATGAAACATGTTTGATGATTATCGATACCCATTTAGAAGGTGCATTAGTGCACTAACAAGGATGAAGCAGAAGTATCGTTTAAGCTGATAGTCATATCGCTTACCTGATATGGATGCTCATATGCTCGGCTAAAGCTGAGCCAAACTGAGGTTTATAGAATGCAAGTTACTGTTGAAACTCTAGAGGGCCTAGAGCGCCGTCTAAACATTACTGTTCCTGCTGCAAACATCGAAGATGCAGTGACAGCTGAACTACGCAACATCGCGAAAAACCGTCGTTTTGATGGCTTCCGTAAAGGCAAAGTGCCGATGAAAATGGTTGCGAAAATGTACGGCCAAGCAGTACGTCAAGACGTAATGGGCGAAGTAATGCAACGCCACTTCATCGAAGCAATCGTTTCTGAAAAAATCAACCCAGCGGGCGCACCTACATTCGCTCCTGTTGAAAATGAAGCGGGTAAAGACCTTGTTTTTGCTGCAACGTTTGAAGTTTACCCAGAAGTTGAACTAGCAGGCCTAGAAAACATCGTTGTTGAAAAGCCAGCAACTGAAGTTAACGACTCTGACGTTGAAGAAATGATCGACACTCTACGTAAGCAACAAGCTACGTGGGCTGAAGTTGAAGAAGCTGCAGAAGACGGTAAGCGCGTAACTATCGATTTCGTTGGTTCTATCGATGGCGAAGAATTCGAAGGCGGTAAAGCTGAGAACTTCCCACTAGAGATGGGCGCTGGTCGCATGATCCCTGGTTTTGAAGACGGTGTTAAAGGCAAGACTGCCGGCATGGAATTTGAAATCGACGTAAACTTCCCAGAAGATTACCACGCTGAAAACCTAAAAGGTAAAGCGGCGAAATTCGCAATCAAAGTAAGCAAAGTTGAAGCGCGTGAGCTTCCTGAGCTAACTGACGAGTTCGTATCTAAGTTCGGTGTAGCTGAAGGTGGCGTTGAAGCACTTAAAGCTGAAGTTCGTAAGAACATGGAACGTGAGCTTAAGCAAGCGATCAAAAACCGCATCAAAGAGCAAGCACTTGACGGTCTAGTAAAAGAGAACGAAATGGACGTTCCTTCTGCACTTATCGACCAAGAAATTGTTGGCCTACGTCAACAAGCAGCACAGCGTTTCGGTGGCAACCCTGAAGCAGCTGAGCAACTTCCACGTGAATTGTTCGAAGAGCAAGCTAAGCGTCGCGTAGTTGTTGGTCTTCTTCTTGGTGAAGTAATCAAGTCTGAGAAGCTAGAAGCAAGCGACGAGAAAGTGAAAGCACTTATCGCTGAAATGGCAACAGCATACGAAGATCCAACAGAAGTTATCGCTTACTACGAGCAAAACGAGCAAATGATGAACAACATGCGCAACGTTGCACTAGAAGAGCAAGCGATTGATGCGATTCTTGCTAAAGCACAAGTTTCTGATAAAGCAGTTAGCTTCAACGAGCTAATGAATCAGCAACCAGCTCAATAAGCAATATCTTGTATAGAAGGTTGACTTAGAGTCGACTTCTCTGCTAACAATGGTCCGTATGATGTTTATCATCCGGGCCATTTATTTTAGGGACATAAGAATATGAGCTACCAAGAAAAAAATGCAATGTCGCCAATTATGAACGCGCTAGTACCTATGGTTGTTGAGCAAACTTCCCGTGGTGAACGCTCTTATGATATTTTCTCGCGATTACTAAAAGAACGAATCATTTTCTTGACGGGTCAAGTGGAAGACAACATGGCAAACCTTGTGGTTGCCCAACTGCTTTTCTTAGAATCAGAAAATCCTGACAAAGACATCTTCCTATACATCAATTCACCTGGTGGTAGTGTGACGGCGGGTATGTCGATTTACGACACGATGCAGTTCATTAAACCGAATGTAAGTACGTTATGTACTGGTCAAGCTTGTTCAATGGGTGCATTCCTATTGGCGGGTGGTGCACCAGGTAAGCGTTTTGCTCTGCCAAATTCTCGCGTCATGATTCACCAGCCACTTGGTGGTTTCCAAGGGCAAGCGTCGGATATTCAAATCCACGCACAAGAAATCCTGACGATTAAAGAGAAGCTGAATAAGCTACTCGCTGAGCACTCAGGTCAGCCACTAGAAGTGATTGAAAAAGATACGGATCGCGATAATTTCATGTCAGCGGCACAAGCGGCTGAATACGGCATTATTGATGAGGTATTGACCCAACGAGGTTGATCCATAACGGTTTGATTGTAAATAGACCAAATTGTTCGCCTAGAATGATTAATTCTCGGGCGCATTTTGGTCCAAATTGATATACACTCAAATCATAGAAAGTACAGGCTAAGAGGTTAGCGAATGACAGATAAAAGCAAAGAGAGTGGTAGTGGTAAACTGCTTTACTGCTCTTTCTGTGGCAAAAGTCAGCACGAAGTTCGCAAGCTAATTGCGGGCCCTTCTGTTTACGTCTGCGACGAATGCGTTGATTTATGCAACGACATCATTCGTGAAGAAATTAAAGATGTGTTGCCGAAAAAAGAATCTGAAGCGTTACCAACGCCAAAAGATATTCGCGCGCACCTCGATGATTATGTAATCGGTCAAGACTACGCAAAAAAAGTGCTTTCAGTTGCGGTATATAATCACTATAAGCGTCTTCGCAATGGTGATACGACAGCTGATGGTGTTGAACTAGGTAAGAGTAACATTCTGCTTATCGGTCCAACGGGTAGTGGTAAAACGCTACTTGCTGAAACGCTTGCTCGTTTCCTAGACGTACCATTTACAATGGCTGATGCCACCACATTAACCGAAGCGGGTTATGTGGGTGAAGATGTTGAGAATATCATTCAAAAACTTCTTCAAAAGTGTGATTACGACGTAGCCAAAGCTGAGCGCGGCATCGTTTATATCGATGAGATTGATAAAATCTCGCGTAAAGCAGAAAACCCATCGATCACCCGTGATGTATCAGGTGAGGGTGTTCAGCAAGCACTACTCAAGCTCGTTGAAGGCACCATCGCTTCCGTTCCACCACAAGGTGGTCGTAAGCACCCGCAACAAGAATTCCTACAAGTAGACACATCGAAGATTCTGTTTATTTGTGGTGGTGCGTTTGCTGGTCTTGATAAAGTTATCGACCAGCGTGTTGCGACGGGAGCTGGTATTGGCTTTGGAGCAGAAGTACGCTCTAAAGATGAAACCAAAACGGCGGGTGAGTTGTTCAAGCAGGTAGAACCTGAAGATTTGGTGAAGTACGGTCTTATACCTGAATTCATCGGTCGTCTACCCGTTACAACTACATTGACGGAACTTGATGAAGAAGCGTTGATTCAGATACTGAATGAACCAAAGAATGCGCTGACGAAACAATACGGTGCATTATTTGACCTTGAAGGTGCTGAGCTTGAATTCCGTGAAGACGCTTTGCGTGCGATTGCGAAAAAAGCAATGGAGCGTAAAACGGGTGCTCGTGGCTTACGTTCTATTCTAGAAGGTGTCCTTTTAGAAACGATGTATGAGCTACCATCTGCAACAGGTGTGAGCAAAGTTGTTATTGATGAAAGTGTAATAAATGGTGAGTCAGAACCACTGCTTATTTACAGCAATAATGATAATCAGGTCGCAAGTGCAGACTAATTTGCAAGAGTGATAAAGAAAGGAGGTATTTGATACCTCCTTTTTTTTATTCTTTTATTGAATCCAACGAATACGCCCCCATATACAGAAAATAATACTAAGCGGAAGAGAGAATAATATGAACTTGGAACGTTCCGAGCGTATCGAAATCCCGGTATTGCCTCTGCGCGACGTTGTGGTCTACCCACACATGGTAATTCCTTTGTTTGTTGGCCGCGAAAAGTCCATTAGTTGCTTAGAAGCGGCAATGGATAATGACAAACAAGTCCTACTCGTCGCTCAAAAAGAAGCAGATACTGAAGAACCCACCATTGAAGATCTTTTCACCACTGGCACCGTTGCCACTATTCTTCAATTATTAAAACTTCCAGACGGCACGGTAAAAGTCCTTGTCGAAGGTCAGCAAAGAGCCAAAATTAACCAATACCGTGATGAAGAATTCTTCATGGCGGACGCTGAATTTCTCATTACCCCAGAGCTTGAAGAACGCGAAGAAGAAGTTATCGTTCGCAGTGCTATTGATCAGTTCGAAGGGTTTATTAAGCTAAACAAAAAGATCCCACCAGAAGTGCTAACGTCATTGAGTGGTATCGATGAGGCTGCACGTCTAGCGGATACGATTGCTGCGCATATGCCACTGAAATTAGTGGATAAGCAACAAGTGCTTGAGTTACTTGACGTATCCGAGCGTCTAGAGTTCTTAATGGGGCAGATGGAGTCTGAAATAGACTTGCTGCAAGTTGAGAAGCGTATTCGCGGCCGCGTTAAAAAGCAGATGGAAAAATCACAACGTGAGTACTATCTGAATGAGCAAATGAAAGCGATTCAGAAAGAGCTTGGTGATTTAGATGATGCACCGGATGAATTTGAAGCGCTGAAGGCAAAGATTGAAGAATCTAAAATGCCTCAGGAAGCGAAAGAAAAGACAGAACAAGAGCTGCAAAAGCTTAAAATGATGTCACCAATGTCGGCTGAAGCGACAGTGGTTCGTAGCTATATTGATTGGATGGTCGGCGTACCTTGGGCGAAACGCTCTAAAGTGAAAAAGAATTTGGCGAAAGCTGAGGAAACGCTTAACGAAGACCATTACGGTTTGGAACGTGTTAAAGAGCGCATTCTTGAGTATCTTGCGGTGCAAAACCGTATCAACAAGCTTAAAGGACCAATCCTTTGCCTAGTTGGTCCTCCGGGCGTTGGTAAAACATCGCTAGGGCGCTCTATTGCGTCAGCTACAGGCCGTAAGTATACACGTATGGCATTAGGCGGGGTTCGAGATGAAGCAGAGATACGCGGCCATAGACGCACGTACATTGGCTCAATGCCAGGTAAGCTGATTCAGAAGATGTCAAAAGTGGGCGTGAAAAACCCATTGTTCCTGTTAGATGAAATCGACAAGATGGCATCTGACATGAGAGGCGACCCTTCATCGGCATTGCTTGAAGTACTCGACCCAGAACAAAATAATGCCTTTAATGACCACTATCTAGAAGTGGATTACGATCTGTCCGATGTGATGTTTGTTGCAACGTCGAACTCAATGAACATTCCTGGTCCTTTGCTTGATCGTATGGAAGTAATTCGTTTGTCAGGCTACACCGAAGACGAGAAGCTAAATATTGCTCGTCGTCACTTGGTGGAGAAGCAGGTACAGCGTAATGGTTTAAAACCACACGAAATCGAGATTGAAGACTCGGCGATTATCGGCATTATTCGTTACTACACCCGTGAAGCTGGTGTACGTAGTCTGGAGCGCGAGATTTCAAAAATCTGTCGCAAAGCGGTGAAGAATATTCTGCTTAACAAGGACCTGAAGAAAGTCGTCGTTAATCAAGATAACTTGAAAGAGTTCCTTGGTGTACAACGTTGCGACTTTGGTAAAGCTGACGACAGCAATCGTATTGGTCAGGTAACGGGTCTTGCTTGGACGGAGGTTGGTGGCGATCTACTTACGATTGAAACTGAGTCCATGGTAGGTAAAGGCAAGTTGACGCAAACCGGTTCGCTGGGTGATGTCATGCAAGAGTCTATTCAGGCAGCAATGACAGTAGTACGTGCTCGTGCAGAAAAATTGGGTATTAATACCGATTTTTATGAAAAACGTGATATTCACGTACACGTTCCGGAAGGGGCGACGCCTAAAGATGGACCAAGTGCGGGTATCGCAATGTGTACCGCTTTAGTGTCTAGCTTAACGGGTAACCCGGTAAAAGCTGAAGTGGCAATGACGGGTGAAATTACCCTTCGTGGCGAAGTACTTCCGATTGGTGGTTTGAAAGAAAAATTACTTGCAGCGCACCGAGGCGGTATTAAAACCGTGCTGATTCCTAAGGATAATGAACGTGATCTAGAAGAGATTCCTGACAACGTTATTGCCGATTTGAAAGTCATTCCAGTGCAATGGATTGATGATGTATTGGAAGTTGCGCTAGAGCGTTCACCACTTGGTGTCGCATTTGAGCCTGTAAAATAGTGATGTGCTCCAAATTTAGGTAAAAGAAATACGCTGATAAGTAAAAAAAGCTTGTCAGCGTTTTTTTGTCGCACTAACTTTAGCTATGTAACTCTGAACCCTTGATAGACAAGGCTTAGGGTCTTTTATTACTAGAACGGAACTAACGTTACCTTTTTCAAAATAATAACTCGGTAACACTAAGGGGAAACACAGTGAACAAAACTCAATTAGTAGAAAAAATCGCAGAGAACGCAGACCTATCTAAAGCTTCAGCTGGACGTGCGCTAGATGCATTTATTGAAGCAGTAAGCACAACGCTAGAAGATGGTGACCAAGTTGCGCTAGTTGGCTTTGGTACTTTCAGCGTGCGTACTCGTGCAGCACGTACTGGTCGTAACCCTAAGACGGGTGATGAAATCCAAATCGCAGAAGCAAAAGTGCCAGCGTTTAAAGCTGGTAAAGCGCTGAAAGACGCTTGTAACTAATCAATTGTTACAGTTGGAAGCAAATTGATTACCAACTGAGCAAAAATCGAACCTTTTTGGGGTTTGATTGGCTAAAAAGGCCAACCTTTGTTAAATATGCGCATCTTACTGATGCGCATTTCTTTTTCTGATATTATCCTATTCAGTAGAAGATAAACCTTCCTATCTGGAGAGTAATAAAATTATGATGGAGCGAATGCGCGAAGGCGTGAACAGTATCGCTGTTAAGATTATCCTTGGACTCATCATCCTATCTTTTGTATTTGCGGGCGTAGGCAGCTACATCGCGGGTGGCAGTGGTAACACCGCAGCAAAAGTTGGCAATGTTGAGATCGGTCGTGGCGAATTCGAGCAAGCTTACCAAAATGAGCGTAATCGAATGCAATCTCAAATGGGCGACTATTTCTCGACGCTCTTGGCTGATCCAAATTATGTGGAATCGTTCCGCAAGTCTGTTCTTGATCGCATGATTAACGATGTGCTACTTGAGCAACACGCAGAGTCTTTGGGCCTTCGAATTGGTGACGATCAGATTCGCCAAATGATTTTAGAAATGCCTCAATTCCAAAGTAACGGAAAGTTTGACCAAGATATTTATCAAGCAACGCTACGCCGTGCAGGTTTTAGTGCAGATAGCTTTGCTGAATACCTACGTACAGATTTAGTGCGTAACCAACTTCTCTCTGCTTTACAAGGCAGTGAATTCACGCTTCCTAGCGAAATCGAGTTACAAAGCCAGCTATTGACTCAAACTCGAGACATTAAGACGTTGACGCTCTCTCTTGCAGAGTTTGCACAGCAAGCGCAGATTACTGACGAAGAAATTCAGCAGTACTACGATGCTAACCCAGCGCAATTTACTCGCCCTGAACAGCTAAAAGTGTCTTACGTTGAATTATCTGCTCAAGCCCTAAAAGACAACGTTGAAATTTCAGACGAGCAAATTCAGCAGTACTACGATGAGCACCTAGATAAGTACTCTACGTCGGAGCAGCGTAAAGTGAGTCACATCTTGGTTCAAGGTGATGACGAAGCTAAAGCACAAGCTCTCTTAGATGAATTGAATGCAGGGGCTGACTTTGCAACGTTGGCGCAAGAGAAATCTGAAGACATCGGCAGTGCTGAAGAAGGCGGTTCTTTAGGTTGGATCGAGCGTGACGTTATGGACCCTGCATTTGAAGAAGCCGCGTTTGGGCTTAAAAATGTCGGTGACGTGACAGCGTTAGTGAAATCTGACTTTGGTTATCACATCATTAAACTTGATGAAATCAAAGCTTCAGAGTCTAAGCCTTTAACTGAAGTCAAAGATGAAATTTCTGCAGAGTTGGTTGATCAACTTGCGGTTGATGATTTTTATAACTTACAAAACGAGTTGGAAAAAATCGCCTTTGAATACCCAGATTCACTTGATGATGCTGCTGCTGCAATTAAGCAAAATGTAGTAACAACAGACTTTATCTCACTATCAGAATTGCCAGACGTTCTACAGAACCAGTCAGTAGTACAAGCTCTTCAATCACCTGAAGTGAAGGAAGACGGCTTGAATTCTGAGGCAATGGAAGTCGCTCCAGAACATATTGTGGTTGTTCGTGTAGAAGACATTCGTGCTGAAACAGTATTACCTCTTGAGGAAGTGAAAGCACAAGTGACCTCACAGCTAGCAAGCGTGAAAGGTGAGCAAGCGGCAATGGAGCTTGGCGTTCAACTCGTTAACGAACTCAAAGAAGGCAACACTGACGCTCTGACGGCGAACCAGTTAAGCTTTGGTGAGCTTGAAACGATTGATCGTAGTTCACCACTGGCTGGTACCGTCTTTGCAATGACGAAACCAGCAGAAGGCGCGTTGACCTTTGCTCAAGCGAAAGACGCGGACGGCAATGTCGTAGTGGTAGAGCTGAGTAAAGTGGCGTCAAATGCTGATCCTATGTATAACGAGCAAATTAGTGCTCAGATGGAGCGTGCTGCAACTCAACAAGACTTAGCATCAGTGCTAACGATTCTGCGTAAAAACACAGAGATTGAGTACTTCATTGTTTCTGAGTAAATGTTGCTGAGTATCTCGTTGAATTCATGAGAAACCCTTGTGAGATCACGAAAACAATGCAACTGATAGTAGAATAAAAACGGGTCGCGAAAGCGGCCCGTTTTATTTTACGTATTGTCATCTGGTTATTCTTGATACTGAGTGTATTTTGAGGAATCACTAATCAGAGAGGGATCAGAAATGAAATTATTGCTGTCAGTTTGGCTTATTGTATTGTGTGCATTGAGTCCGCTATCAACGAGCTTCGCCGCCAAAGCCGATAAGTTAGAAGGTATCGAAATTACCGTTAATGTGAATCAAGCAACACCAGAAGAAATTGCGGCGTTGCTTAACGGCATTGGTATTGAAAAAGCAAAAAGTATTGTTGAGTATCGCGATACGCACGGTGACTTCAAAACCATTGATGATCTGACGCAAGTGAAAGGCGTGGGGCCTGCAACGGTTGAAAAAAACCGTGCCAGAATCTTATTGTAAATGACGTTTTTGATACAACCAGTACAATAACGCGAACGTAAAACCAGCGCCCATGCCGATAGCGTGGGCCTCGGTTGCCACATTGGCAGCAATCAAGTCTTTGGTCGAGGCCGATGCACCAAACACCGCTTCCCAGCCGACCTTGATGCAAACGCCCAGTACCAGCCAAACACTGCTCTTTTTTCCTGATAGCCATTCGGTTAATGCCCAGTAAGCAAATAAGCCATGTAAGACGCCAGAGAGACCTAGATAAGCGTCAAGGCTCGTTAACAGTAATCCTGCACCAACCGAGACGGATAATAGTGCTAACAGAGCATACAGTGCTTTTTCGGAAGGTCTAAACAAATAGCAAATGACGATGAGACCTGCCATATTCATTGCTAAATGGGCAAGGTTGGTGTGAGAGAAGTTTCCTGTTACTATCCGCCACCATTCACCGTTACAAATAGCTTCACGATGCCACATTGCCCAATTTTGGATCTCGGGTATTTGTAACACCATGCAAAGTAGTAAGATGAGAGCCAGTCTTATGACGAAAGAAAAGGTCATGTTGCGATATTGTCCTAAATGTTTTAAGGCAAAGCGTGCCTGTATCTGTCAATGGATTACATCGATTAACAGCCGATCTGAATTGATTATTTTACAGCACTCAACTGAGGAAAAACGCCCACTGGGTACGGCTAAAATATTGCAGTTGTCCTTACCTTCGACACAGGTATTCATCGGTGAAGACTTTTCAGATGATACTGCACTTAATGCATTATTGGCAGACGAGAGTTTTCGAAGTTGCGTGTTATTTCTCGGTGAGCAATCTCAGCCACTAGAGCAGCTTGATCAAATCCATGATACTCGACCGTTTCGTATTATTTTATTAGATGGTACATGGAAAAAGGCCTATAAGATTTGGACCCTATCGAAGAACCTTCATAAGCTGCCATTGGTGCAATTGCCGACCGATCTTGAGGGTGATTATCGTATCAGAAAAGCCCCAACGAGTAATGCCTTGTCAACAGTGGAAGCTGGCTACCATATTTTGTCTATACTCGAACCCGAACGAGATTTTTCCACGCTAATCTTTGCTTTTAACCAAATGATTGAGTTTCATATCTCGCAGATGCCACCGGGTGTTTTTGAGCGAAACTACGACTAGTCTGCCAACGCCGATAAATGGCCGTGATCAATGCGAATGCGCCGCAAACAATTGTAGGTGCATTTTTTGTGCATAGCCGTCGGTCATTGCAGAGATATAATCAGCGATCACACGCATTTCTTTTGCCTTGTTCCCTTCGGTACTCAGCCAAACCTCTTTTGTGGACTCTGGTAGCAAGCGTGTTGGATCCGCACTGAACGCTTCAAAAAGATCCATAATAATCTGCTGACCTTTATATTCGAAAATCTGAACCCGTGGCACTTGTATGACGTGCTCACTAACAAATTGCTTGAGGATGGCGAGTACATGCGCCATTTCAGGCTCTAAGTAGGCATTGAACTGAAGCAAAGGCGAATCAAAGGCAATATCAGCGTGCGGTGTGATACAAATGCTCGTGAGTAACGCGTTTACAATGCCCCCAATAGCGTCTTTTCTTTGGTAGTGTTTGCCAGAAAATAGCAACTCAGTAATGGCATCAAAATGCTGAGCAAACCATGAATTAGCTTGTAGGGAAAGTTGACCTTCAATACTCGCTCGCCAAGTTTCTTTACTGATTAACTCAAGCACAATGGCGTCTTCGAGGTCGTGAACGCCATAGGCAATATCATCGGCCAATTCCATGATAGAGCAGTCTAGAGATTTGAATTTGGTTTTGTGGTGCTGGTGACATTTCGGTAGTGGTGTACGCATTTGTTGTAACTGCGATTGGTCACCTTGGCTGAGTGGCTGTGTGACCCATTCAAATTGCGCGTTATCTTGGTCATAAATGCCTTTAGCGGGTGACCAGTCTTTGGCTTTAAGCTGACGTTGATGTGCGACTGGCTCTGGCTGAATTCTTGCGCAGGTTTGGCTCAAATATGCGGGGTACTTAAGTAAACCAAGTAACGTTCGACGAGTTAAATTCATCCCGTTATGTTCGGTATAAGGTTCGAGTTGGGACACGATGCGGAATGTTTGCGCGTTACCTTCAAAACCGCCAAAGTTTCTCATCATATAATTTAGTGCAACTTCGCCACCATGCCCGTATGGGGGGTGGCCAATATCATGCGCCAGACATAGGGTTTCAATCAATGCATCGCTGGGTAAAATGGCTACGTATTCAGGCTGTTTTTGTCGCAACTGTGAAACGATACCAGAGCCAATTTGTGCCGCTTCAAGTGAGTGCGTCAGGCGGGTTCGATGAAAGTCATTGCCTCCAGTACCATGCACCTGTGTTTTAGCTTGTAGGCGACGAAAAGCGGCGGAATGCAGGACTCGGGCTCTATCTCTTTGGTAAGGGTCCCTATGGTCATTACGGCGTAGCTTGTGCTCATCACTGTGCCTGGATTGCCAAATCAACGGTTGTTCTAGCTGCATAGGGTTACCACTCTCATTACGCTCCATCATGCTATTTTCAAGCGGTCAGCGATGGAGTTATTGTGTTTTTGTTTGTTTGTTTGTTTGTTTGCTTGTTCGTTTTGTCTTGTCGTTTTCGCACCTAATTTTGAGGCAGATTAACTGATTTCATCGAGTGACAATTCAAAGCTCGGGGCAAAGGTATATAGGAAGTAATTCATTTCCTCGGTCGCTATGGACTTAAGCGTTTGATCGAGTCGCTTTTTCGCCAATGCAAATTCGTGATTGCCCGCACTGAGTTCTTCAAGACATTTGAGGTAAGCACAAAGAGAATCGGCTTGTTTGACGATTTTTGTGTCTTCTTCGTAAGCACTAGTGGAGACAAGAAAAGGCTTAAAATCATCTTGAAATTCTTCAGGCAGCATGGACAGAAGTTTTAATTCGGCCGCAGCTTCTATTTTTTTATATTCTTTGGCGATTTCAGGATTGTAGTATTTTACTGGGGTGGGGAGATCGCCGGTTAACACTTCACTAGTATCGTGATACATCGCTAAGATCGCGATGCGTTCAGGGTTGGTTTTTCCGCCAAACTTTTTGTTTTTTATTATCGCCAGTGCATGCGCGACAAACGCGACTTGAAGGCTATGCTCGGAGATGTTTTCGTTGGATACGGAACGCATTAAAGGCCAGCGTTGTATGAGCTTCATCCGCGCTAAGTGGGCAAAAAAATGGCTTTCTTTGATACAACTGTCTTCCATTGCACATACTCCCTAATAAAACGCCGCACCTCACAGTGCGGCATTCAATAAGAATAGGCTTATTAATAATAATATGAAAGAGTTACTGGCTATATGTTGTCAGGAATTTTTCAAATCGCCCAATGGCCAATTCAAGGTCTTCGACATGTGGTAGTGTCACAATGCGGAAGTGATCGGGCTTTGGCCAGTTAAAGCCAGTGCCTTGTACTAGCAGTACTTTTTCTTGTTTGAGAAAGTCGAGTACCATGCGTTGATCATCTTTGATGTTGTACATCTTAGTGTCAATTTTTGGGAACAGGTACATGGCACCTTTCGGTTTCACACAAGAAATACCCGGAATTTGCGTAATAAGATCGTACGCACGATCTCGCTGCTCAAGTAATCGACCGCCGGGAAGAATGAGCTCATTAATACTTTGGTATCCACCAAGCGCTGTTTGTATGGCGTGTTGCATAGGCACGTTGGCACAAAGTCGCATGGAAGCGAGCATTTCTAAACCGGCGATGTAACCAACCGCATGTTCTTTTGGTCCTGTTAAAAACATCCAACCGCCACGGAAGCCACAAACACGGTACGATTTAGACAAGCCATTAAAGGTTAGAACCAGTACATCTTCAGCAAGCGTTGCTACTGGAATATGTGTTGCGCCATCATAAAGAACTTTGTCATAAATCTCGTCAGCAAAAATAATCAGCTTATGCTGGCGAGCAATTTCGATCACTTCAAGCAAAAAGTCGCGACTGTACACTGCACCCGTAGGGTTGTTCGGGTTGATAAGCACAATACCGCGTGTTTTCGGTGTAATCTTTTTCTTAATATCATCTAGGTCTGGGTACCAATCGGCTTCCTCATCGCAGAGGTAGTGAACGGGCGTGCCACCAGACAGAGAAACCGCTGCTGTCCATAAAGGATAGTCAGGAGCGGGAACTAACATTTCATCTCCGTTGTTTAACAGAGCTTGCATCGCCATTACAATAAGCTCAGATACGCCATTGCCGATATAGACGTCTTCAACGTCGAGGCTGTGAATGCCTTTCTTTTGATAGTGCTGCACCACAGCTTTACGAGCGGAGTAAATACCTTTGGAATCACAATAACCTTGCGATGTTGGTAAATTTCTTATCACATCGACTAAGATTTCATCGGGGGCGTCAAAACCAAAAGGGGCGGGGTTTCCAATATTGAGTTTCAGGATTTTATGCCCCTCTTCCTCCATGCGCTTAGCATGTTTGAGTACTGGTCCTCGAATGTCGTAGCAGACATTATCGAGTTTTGACGACATCTCGATATTTTTCATTGTTATGTTCCTAAAAATCCGATAATTTCTTTACCAAATTACACCAGATTGCGTTTTTTTAGAATAAAAATCTAAGAAAACGCACAAATAAAGTGTTGATATAAATCTGGTTGTGACGTGCTACAACACGTGGCTAGCAAATTAGGGTAATGGCGCTTGATCTATCCTGTAGGTATAAATACAGTAGCTTCTGTATTACTGATTAAATTAAAGAAATCGTTTTGAGGTTGATTTGTCTCATTTAGAACCAGCTATTATCCAGCTTCTTGATAAGTTGAAGAGTGTACCGCCGGGTACAAAGCGTCTCGAGCAACCATTGGATGGTAAACCCAAGTCATCAAGTATTGACTGGTTAGATGTGCAACCTCATTACCCAAAATTCTATTGGCAGTCGCGAGACACCCGTGAAGAAGTCGTGGCGTTAGGTCAGTTGCATACGTTTTCTGAACCAGCTCCTGCGTATGCGATTTTAGGCCACAATCAGCGTGTATGGGGTGGACGTTCTTTTGATGGTCATACGGCCAAGAACCGCCGTTGCATGCCTGCTTTCTTCTTTTTACCGCAAATTGAATTGATTCGTTTTGATAAAGGCTGGCGCTTAGCAGTCAATATCGGGACAAACGTTGATATATCAATACGAGCTCTCCAGCGGCTGATTGTTTCCCATCAGGACTTGCCTCCTATTTCTACCTCGGTAGTAGCGATGACGCACACCCCTACAGAAGAAAAATGGGGTCAGTTAGTTGATGATGTGTTGCAGGGAATTCAGCACAATAAATTTAAAAAAGTGGTACTGGCACGCAAAACGTCAATTGATCTGCAAACGCCAATTTCTCCCGCTCAACTGTTAAAAGCCAGTTATTTGAACAACCATCATAGCTTTCACTTTTTAATGGCGCTGTCTCCCAAGCATAGCTTTGTTGGGTCAACACCCGAACGTTTGTATCGACGCCGCGGGCAAGAGCTGGAGACGGAAGCATTAGCTGGAACGATAGGTCGAGGAGGGAATGCCTCTCATGACATGCAATTATCTAACTGGCTAACCCAAGACGTTAAAAATATTAATGAAAATCAGTATGTCGTGGATGATATTCAGCAAAGCTTGGCGCCGCATTCACGCATGGTTGCGATAGAAGAAGAGCTTCGTTTGGTTCGTCTGCGAAAAGTTCAGCATCTGAAACGTAACATTCATGCCCAACTTAAGGCCGGAATTAATGGCGTGCAGTTGTTGCAAGCGTTGCAACCAACGGCGGCGGTGGCGGGTTTACCGCGTCAGGCTGCGATGCAGTACATAGAGCAAAATGAACCTTTTGCTCGTGGCTGGTATGCCGGCTCTGTCGGGTATCTTAGTCACGATGGTGCCGAGTTTTGTGTGGCGATTCGTAGTGCACTGATCGTTGAAGACCAATTGCAACTGTTTGCGGGCGCAGGCATTGTTCCCGGTTCTGTTGCTGAGCACGAATGGCAAGAGCTGGATAAAAAAATGTCGACCTTGCTTAGCCTGATTACAGAGCATCCGTTACTTGGAGTGGCATCATGATGGCACACCAAGCCGCATTAAATCGGGTGTGGACAAAGGTCATGTTGGAGGCGCTGTATCGACAAGGGGTACGCCACCTTTGCATTGCTCCCGGCTCTCGCTCCACACCGTTAACATTAGAAGCGGTCGCACACGGTGGTTTTACCTTGCATACCCATTTTGATGAACGTGGGTTGGGTTTTCTCGCGCTGGGGCTAGCAAAAGCGACCAATAACGCGGTCGCGGTTATTGTCACGTCAGGCACTGCGGTGGCTAATCTACTGCCTGCTGTTGCCGAGTCTATGCTGACCAAAGAACCGCTGATATTGCTGACGTCTGACCGTCCGATCGAGCTGGTGGAGTGCGGCGCAAACCAAGCCATAGTGCAAACGGGTATTTTTTCTCATCACGTGACCAAATATGTCGGGTTGCCTTCTCCTAATACCGCTGTTTCATTAAATTGGCTGCTAACCACCATTGATTCGGCGTTTGTCTCGCAACAGCAAAATGGTGGAAGCATTCACATCAACTGTCCTTACCCAGAGCCATTGTACGGCGGGGAAGACCAATCGATGTTTGAGGCGTATCGAGGCTCAATCAAAAGCTGGCTGGCAAGTGATGATGTTTATGTGCGATATGAATTACCTGTCGTTGGTGATTATAGTGAGAGCGTAAATAGGCTGGGTCTAGAGGCGAAAAAAGGGGTCATTCTTGTTGGGAATACGAGCTTGACTATCGCCAATCAGGCGGCCGCGTTGGCTCAATCGTTGGGGTGGCCGATTTTGTTTGACCCTCAATCGGGTCAAGGTGGCGATTGGCAACATTATGATCTTTGGTTGCAAAATCAAGTAGCACATCAGCATCTTTCACAAGCCGATTTTGTCTTGCAAGTTGGTGCCAGGTTTGTGTCTAAAAGGCTTAACCAATGGTTAAAGGAACAAGTGACCAGCGGCACCCGCTGCGTCTTGCTCAGTGAGCATTGGGATCGTATCAACCCTGACCATTTGCCGATGACACATTTGTCGGTGAATATAAAGCAGTGGCTAGGGGATGCATTGGCGATGTTAACGTCACCTCAATATGCACACTGGGGAGATGATTTGACTCGGTTTGCCTCTGCGACCCAACATTTATCGGCTCCGAGTGAAACAATAAGTGAATTGGATGTCGCGAAAAGTACGCAGGGTTTACCCGAAGGGATACCGTTGTTCTTGGGTAATAGCCTTATTGTTCGGCTTGTTGATATGGTGTCTTCGATTCATGGACGTCGTACTTATAGCAATCGCGGCGCGTCAGGAATTGATGGGCTAGTGGCGACGGCGAGTGGTGTTGCTCGTGCCGAAGAGTCGCCAATTGTGATGTATCTCGGTGATACCTCGCTCTTATATGATTTGAATTCGTTAGCGTTGTTTAGTCATTCAACGAAGCCGAACGTCATAGTGGTCACGAACAATGATGGTGGCGCGATTTTTGATTTACTTCCGGTTCCTGTGGAGCAAAAAGTCGCTTGCTATCAAATGCCTCATGGTTTCACGTTCCAGCATGCGGCTGCGCAATTTGGGTTGCAGTATTGCCAGCCTCAATCAAGTGATGAGCTTGAGTCGACGCTGCTTAATCACTTAGCGAACGGTACAAAGACGCTCTTAGTGGAAGTGAACACGCCTAGCGAAGAAGTCGGCGGTCACATTCGTTCGCTTGCCCAGCAGGTGAAAGCGTTGAAACTCCCGCACTTGCATCATGCCGAATAACGATCATTTACTAAACTCTCATTTACTGAGCACGCGGTTCCTGCCGGGATGCCAACCGCACACGCATCGACCTATATTGGTCTTTGTGCATGGCTTTCTTGGTTCGACCGATGATTGGTGTAACGTCACCGATGAGCTGACGGATTACCCACGTTTGCTCCTAGACTTGCCAGGACATGGCTTAAGTGCCCACGTCACATGCTCTGGGTTTGAAGAGGCAAGTTCGTTACTGGGTATGGCAATTCAACGTGCTTTAGATGAATACCAAATTGACCCAGTGACCCCCGTGTGTCTAATTGGCTATTCATTGGGGGCGCGATTGCTGATGTATCGCTTAACGATGGACCATCCAGAGACATGGTGTACAAACCCAATTTTAGGGCTGGTCATTGAAGGCGGCAATTTTGGCCTGCAAAGCCATGATGAGCGTCAGCAACGCCTAATGGCGGATCAAGTCTGGGCAAGACGCTTTCAGAATGAAAAAATTGCAGAGGTTTTAGCCGACTGGTACCAACAGCCGGTGTTTTCTTCATTAAATCATGAGCAAAGACAACTTTTGATCGTGAAGCGAAGTGTTAACCTAGGCAACAAATTAAGTGCGATGCTTGATAGCACCTCATTAGGGCGGCAGCCGTACTTACTAGACAAAGTGCAACAACTGAGTTTTGACTCCGGTCATACGCCGTTATTCATCAGTGGTGCAAATGATACTAAGTTCACTGCACTGGCAAGGCTTAGCGGCCTAAATCATCACGTGGTTCCGCATGCGGGACATAACGTTCATAAAGAGCACCCTAAGGCGTTTACCTCAGCTCTGCTCAAGTATATAAACACACCGAACTAAACGGTGGCTAACATTGGAACATACCATGGCAAAAACAGTTGGATTAACCGAAGAAGAACTTTATGCACCCGTAAATTGGGCTGACGTTACTTGTGACTTTGAAGATATTCAATATCACAAATCTGAAGATGGTATTGCGAAAATTACTATTGCACGACCACAAGTTCACAATGCATTCACGCCTCGTACCGTTCAAGAAATGATCCGTGCGTTAGCCGATGCGCGCTATGATGAAAATGTTGGTGTAATTATCTTAACGGGCTTGGGTGAAAAGGCATTTTGTTCCGGTGGGGACCAGTCCGTTCGTGGTGACTACGGTGGTTACCAAGATGATACGGGGACGCACCACTTAAATGTTCTCGACTTTCAGCGTCAGATCCGCACCTGTCCTAAGCCAGTGATTGCTGCTGTAGCAGGTTGGGCTGTGGGTGGCGGTCACGTATTACATATGATGTGTGATTTAACTATTGCCGCAGACAACGCTCAGTTTGGTCAGACTGGCCCGAAAGTAGGGTCGTTCGATGGCGGTTGGGGCGCTTCTTATATGGCGCGTATCGTTGGCCAAAAGAAAGCGCGTGAAATCTGGTTCTTGTGTCGTTTTTATGATGCTCAAGAAGCCGTGGAGATGGGGCTGGTTAACACGGTGGTGCCGGTTGCTGATCTAGAGAAAGAATCGATCCGTTGGTCTCGTGAAGTGCTGCAACACAGCCCAATGGCACTACGTTGCCTTAAAGCGGCATTAAATGCCGATTGCGATGGTCAAGCTGGTCTGCAAGAGCTTGCAGGCAACGCAACGATGATGTTCTATATGACGGAAGAAGGACAAGAAGGGCGCAATGCGTTTAATGAGAAACGTCGTCCTGATTTCCATAAATTTCCACGTAACCCTTAAGCGACAACGGTAGTTATGCCGCTCTTTTTGATAGGAAGAGCGGCCGACGACCGCTACCTTCAATACTTCTAAATTGATCAAAACTACTATTTAAACGCGGGATGTTGACCATGAGACAAGCAAAGCTTTATCGCTACACGCTACCTATGGACAGTGGCGTGATCTTACGAGATACCAAACTTACCTCACGTGAAGGGTGGGTTGTTGAACTGATTGAAAGCGGCAAACAGGCGTTGGGCGAGATCGCACCGCTACCGGGTTTTAGTCAGGAATCGATACAAGAAGCTGGCACTCAAGCGCAGCAATACCTTGAATCATGGGTGAAAGAAGACCATCCCGACTTTGACCTTGACGAGTGCTTTCCTTCAGTGGCATTTGGCTTATCTTGCGCAGCCATGGAGCTGTCTAATCGTTTACCGATCAGTGGCAACTATCAGGCGGCGCCGTTGTGTTCTGGTGATCCCGATGACCTTCTTCCTATCCTCAATACGATGCCCGGTCGTAAAGTCGCAAAGATTAAAGTAGGTATGTATGAAGCGATCCGTGATGGTATGATCGTCAGCCTATTCTTAGAATCCATACCAGATTTGACGTTGAGACTGGATGCTAATCGAGCGTGGAGCGTTGAAAAAGCGACCAAATTTGCCTCTTATATCGCCCCATCTCTGCGCCAGCGTATCGACTTTATCGAAGAACCTTGCAAGACACCGGGAGATAGTCTGTCTTTTGCTATTGATACCGGAATAGCGATTGCGTGGGATGAAACGTTACAAGAAGCAGTGAGAGCATCGGATTTTTCGGTCCAATCGTTAACCGGCGTAAAAACGCTGATTATTAAACCTACTTTGGTCGGTAGCTTAGAGAAGTGCATCGCTCTGATTGAAGCGGCGCATCAGCAAGGTATCCAAGTCGTCATTAGCTCGAGTTTAGAAAGCAGTATCGGTCTTAATCACCTGGCTCGTTTTTCTCAATGGCAACTTCCAAACGAAACGCCGGGGCTTGATACAATGCAGTTATTCGCCGCCCAACTTGAAGTGACGTGGCCAAAATGTCGGCTTCCGGTCGTAACACTCGATGAGCAGACGTTGTACTGGCAGTCGTAACCAAGTGGCAGGCTATGGAGACCATGAGCGCGTGAATTTGTGGACAACGTGGGCGAAGCATAAGCCCAATGATACTGCGTTAGTGACGGTGAATCGCCCTTACACTTGGCAGCAGATCCAGAATACGGTGCAGGAATACCAACAATACTTAATTGACGAAGGCGTACAAGCTCACGACGTGGTATGCCTAGTAGGGCGATCAGAAGTTGATTTTGTGTTCGCTTATCTGGCGTGTATCGCTCATAGTGCGATACCGGCATTGGTGTCAGCATCATCAAATATTAATGACAGGCTAGAGACGCTATACAAAGCGAACGAGAAAGCCTACCTATGGGACTGCTCAGATTCTGGTATCGATTTTACTGCGCAGAATCTCACAAGAGATTGTTGTTCAATACGTCTACATTCACTCAAGAATAAATCGCACCTTGAGAAAAGGCCGTCACTTGAGGTGTTCAGCGATACTGATCTAAACCAACGCGCCTCGATTATTTTTACCTCAGGATCGACCGGTCAACCTAAAGCGGTCGTTCACACGGTTGAGCAGCACCTAGCATCCGCAAGAGGATTGTTAGAGCGGTTTACGTATCGTGACACCGACAGCTGGCTGCTTAGCCTACCTATGTTTCACGTCTCCGGTTTGGCGATTATCTGGCGTTGGCTATCCGTCGGTGCACAGTTAAAACTTGCCAGTGGTGTATTTAGCCAAGACATCGTGGATGTCAGTCATGCGTCTTTGGTTGTCACGCAGCTGAAACGAATTATCGATCAGCGTATTCCCAATCAGCTTAAACGCGTGTTACTGGGTGGCAGTCATATCCCTGCAGATTTGATCCAACAAGCTCAAGCTTTGGGCATTGAAATGTGGATGGGGTACGGCATGACAGAAACCGCATCAACCGTCACGGCCAAGCTCGTTGACCAACAGTATTCTTCTGGTACCGCCTTACCCAATCGACAAGTTAAGTTACAAGATCAGCGCATACAGGTCAGAGGGGCAGTATTGTCTCAAGGCTACTTCTATCAAGGACACCTTCGAGCGCTGGCATTAACGGATGGGTGGTTTGATACCGGGGATCTGGGGCGCTGGAGTGAAAATCATGAGCTGCTTGTGACTGGACGAGCAGACAATTTGTTTATCTCAGGTGGGGAAAATATCCACTGTGAAGAGATAGAAGCGGTATTAAATCGACTTCCCAATATTATTCAGGCCATTATCGTACCTGTTGGCTGCGATGAGTTTGGTGCGCGTCCCGTTGCCGTAATACAAAGCGCAAATATTAATAGTGATGACTCAGAAATGAGTCCATGCGAATGGAGCTCAGATGAAAAGTTAGTAATGAACCAACGACTTAAAGGCACTGGTTTAGAGACGTTTAAATATCCTGTCGCGTATTATCATCTACCAGAATCATTGGCGTCGTCAGGTATTAAAATATCAAGGGCACAAGTTAAAATCTGGCTATCAAGCGCGCAGTCTGACTATGTGGTTATTTCATAGTCCAAAACGGAATTTTCTCTTTGGTCATTGCTCACCATAATGTCTCTAGGATAATGACGTGAGCAAATGGAATGAATATAACTCTTGGAATAGCAATTGTGCTGCAGATTTTACTGGCACTCTCCACGGAAGGGCTGCCACGGGCAATGGCGGAGCTCACCGCATTCATTCTCACCGTTGTGTTGTTCGTTAGTGTAAAGCGCCGTACAACATCGTCGACTAAACCGCCTCAATCAATGCTCAGCAGTAAATGAATAAAAAAACGATACTTTTTTCGCATGTATGTTAGTCGGTTATTCGCAATCAATTCGGCATTTAAACGGTACGATGCATGCCATGTTGCTCATCCATTGTAATGACATACTTTTAACGCTGATGATCGCGCTTATCAAACCATAGGTGAGATAAATTCATCAGACCGAGCGAATCCGTACTTTCTCCTCGAAGTGACTCATGGGTGGTGAACGAAACGGTTTTCCCCCACAGAGGAACAATGAAGTGTTTCTGCTTACATACTTCTTCAATATCTAAAAATAGCTGAGATAAGTGGCTGGAATGTGCAATCGCATCTTTCCATTGCTTATGAAGAACGGGAGGAAGTAATTGCTCAGTCATTTTATTAGCAAGCAACCAATAAAACTGGTCAAGTAATATGTCATGACCAAACAAATAGTCGTTTAGCCAGACATCCGCTTCGCTTAATTCATTGGTGGGTTTTAGAGTCGCCCCAGTACTTGATAGGCTCTCTAACATTGCCGCTAAGGCACTATTTTCATTATTCCAATAGGTTATTGTTTCCCCCCCTAATGCGGAGTGTTCATTTGAGTCTAGATCACTCGTTGCCAAATATGTTGATGTATTAAAGTCGTCGCCAAACAGATTCTGACACGACAGTTGGGTTGATTGAGAGGTAGAAAAGTGCTGATGTGAGGTACGTTTTAACCTTGATGCCAGTTGTTCTCGGACATGAACGGGAACATGGTGAGCAATACACACCGCTTGGCACCCTTTTAGTCGGTAATGGGTGGTACGCTTTGAGTGGGCTTGTCGTTCCTTTTCACTGTGCATTGCAACCTCGGTTTGAACACTGATATTATTTTGTTCAAGCTGGTCAGTCATATTCGAATCCGCCACCCAGAAATCCGCTCGTTTTAGTATCCCGTGTACCCCAAAGTATTGCTCGTTCTTAATTAGCGACCAGTGTTCAGGAAGGCGAGTCTCCCAGCGATAGCATCCTGTGCCAAATGGAAACTCTGGGTCACGCTCATTATCCAAATAAACACTACAATGAATGTCAGCTAACGCATGCAAAAATATCGGGTCATCATGATGCAAAGTGACTTCAAGCCAACGTTTGTTGACTGACACCGATTTTACACTCGTGAATAACGGTGTATGTTTGGTGAGTTTGATCATGTGGCTCTTTACATGTTCTGGTGTCAGTAACTCGCCATTATGGAAATAGACGTCCGGACGAATTCGAAAAAAGTAAGTGTTATTCGATTGGTAGAACTGGTGTGCTAAGTGAGGAATAAAGGTATCGCTTACAGAGTTGAATCGGATTAACGTATCAAACATCGCATTCACGTATATCCCAGACTGAAGTTCTGTCATCGTCATAGGGTGGCAAGGAGGTAATGAATAACCCACCAATCCATTGAGTTCATCAGAGCGCTCAAGGTCATCAGAATATACTTTTAACCATTCTGGCAGTTTTTGTTTGAAAATATGTTGATAGTGAAAAATAGTCGCGTACTTAAAAGCTTCGTTTAGCCCGCCATTTTGTATCATTATTTTCAATTGCTCAGTGAGTAGGTCCTGAAACGAGCACAGAATTAACAGCGTAGATTTATTGCCACGACCTTTCCCCGGGTGCCACTCTACCCAACCTAAAGACGCTAGGTTATTCATTATCTTAGTGACATTCCGCGTTGAACATACGAACACGTCTGATAGCTGATTTTTATCTACAATGGCGCGGGTGAGATGAAACCGTTGCTCCAATTGCTTAAGGCGTTGTAATTGAATGACGTTGCCAGACTTGTCCACAAAATACCTCGAATAATACGGAATGTAGGCAAAAGTGTAGATCAAAATAAAAAAGGTGAATAGTCAAAAAGTAGATGGTCCTCTTTTAATCGTTCGCCCTGCGAAATACTAGGGGAAGCCAATAAAATGAGGTATGTAACATGAACAAAGCAACCGTTGCTTTTTTATCACTCTCTGTTGTATCAACGCTTAGCCAAGCGGCCACAATGAAAGATTTTTTTTCAGGCATCACGGTAGGCGCAGGGTATGCAACCGACAACAGCCATGGAAGTACGTTACAAGGCTACTCGGTTTTCTCTCAAGGCTATCTCGTCCCCTCGCTAAAAGAGAGCCTATTTACTGATTTTCGAGTCACAACAACATCAGGAAATTTGAACTCTAACTCCGATGCTGAGAAAAAGTATGGTCACTCGGTTGATTTAGACCGATATCAAGCTGCTATCGGTTATGGGATGCCCTATCACGTTTCAAACTCTGTCGTGGTTAAGCCTTATGTTACTGCAGGTTGGTCGTGGGATAAGATAAAAGGAAGCGGACAAAACGAAACTAATAATAGCTTTGTTGCTTCAGTCGGAGTGAAAGGGGAATTCAACGAGCACATTATGACTGGTGTTAGTTACTCAAAAGAAACGAACGGATTCAAGTCTGGTCAATGGTTGGTCGATGTTGGTTATCAATTTTAGAGATTTAGATAATGAGAGATAGAGAGCCGACGGCATAGTGGCAAAAAGATGGATGGTACCCCAAAAAAGTGAAGACTCCCAGTATCGGGAGTCGTTCAGACTTCAGTGGTACCAATTGAAAACAATCGCAATAAATCAATAGGTAACAAGAATGCACTCTAGAACCATTTTTATCTTGGCTGTGACCGCAATTATTATGACAGGTTGTGCAACCGCACCCCAGTTGTCTCGTTCGGAGTGGCACCAAGTCACGACGCGTCATTATGATGGAGTGACAAAAAACCAAGCACTTGATGCCGCCCGATCGGTTTTAGAAAAATCTGATCATGATTTCGAATTTACGTACCCTGATGACCAATTGTCTGCGAGCCGAGAGTGGTGGAGATATGTTATTTTGTCGACGCAAAACGGGGCGGATAACTGGATAGTAAAGGCGTATGAAGCCAATGGGGGAGTGGATGTGAAAGTGAGCATTGGACGTCAAGAAGGCGCAACGATGCCCGCTATCACATCGGAGGGGGATTTTGTTTCGATAGAATCAATCGCATTGGGTAAACCGGTAACCAACCCTAAAGTATATGAGTTCTTTTTTAAGCGTTTAGACTCAGAATTGGATCACACGATACCTTGGCTATCGTGTGATGATTTCGACATAGCTAACAAAGACGCGGGTTATCTTTGCGGTGTAACTTCTGATTAACTACGCAAAACCGGTCATCAGCCAACCCAACGAAATCGTCGAAATCAATAGCCACAGAGTAACACCAAAGATCATGGGTTTACTTCCGGCTTGCTTGAGTTTATCAACAGAAATGCTGCAGCCAATCAAAAATAAGCACACCACCAATAACTGTTTCGAAAGTGCGAAGATGCTTTGGTAGGCGACGTCAAATTGTGGAAAGTAGTCACTAACTAAAATCGCGGCGCAATAAAACACAATGAAGTAAGGGATGGTGATTTTCTTTTGCTTACTGCTAAAAATCAGTGCGCTAATAAAAGCGACAGGCACAATCCATAGCGCGCGAGCTAATTTAAGCGTGGTTGCGGTTGTCAGGGCTTCTTCACCATACGCCGATGCTGCCCCTACAACAGAAGAGGTATCGTGGATGGCGATGGCCGCCCATGTACCAAAGGTGTGCTGATCAAGCTGTAACGCATGACCAATGACTGGAAATACAAACAGAGCCACAGAATTAAGCACAAATACGGTGGCGAGCGCAATGCCAATCTTTTCGTCATCGGCATTAATCGCGGGCGCGACAGCGGCGATGGCGCTTCCGCCACATATCGCCGTCCCGGAAGCAATTAAATATCCGGTTTGTTTTTCAACACCCATACGTTTGGCAAGAAACCAACCAATGATTAGCGTGCCGAAAATAGTCGTTACAATAATGCCGATACCATGGCTAGTGGCTTGAATGGCCTGATCGAGATGGATCCCAAACCCCAGTCCGACAATAGAGTAGGCGAGCAGCGTTTTGGTGAATTTTGCCAATGGCAACCCACGTGGAACTAAGCTGAAGGTTGTGAGCAGAAAACCCAGAATCAATGCGATTGGTGATGAGACCCAAGGGGTGAGGCAAACAAGTAAGGCTAGAAAAAACAGCGGAGATGATCGAAGCAAGGTCAGCATGGGTAACCGTAAATAAATAGGATGGCGAATATAAGTATTGCCATCCTATCGTTATTGACTGGATAGAAAAATCTAATATTAGTGAACTAGCGTTCAATAATACTGAACATGTAGCGCGTTAATCAGCGATATTGGCCACGCAGCGTAGACACTTTTTCAAACATTACTTGGCAGCTTGCCTCTCTAGGTTCTACCGGTTCACCCGTTTCAACTTCCAGTTTGGCTCTGAATCGATTTGGTAGACCTTTGCAAGCACGCCCTTTGTGGCGACTGAAATAGCTACCCCATAGTCCTTTAAGCGCCATTGGAATGACGGGAACGGGAGAGCGTTTCATAATCAAGTTAACACCACGCATAAATTCGTTCATTTCACCGTCTGGGGTAAGGCGTCCTTCTGGGAAAATACACACGACTTCACCTTGACGTAATGCTTCTTCAATTTCACCAAAGGCTCGGCGAATGGAGCCTTGTTTGGTCGCAGAAATTGGGATGACACCTAAGCCCTTAAAGAAGCGACGTGCTGGTTTAAAGTTGGCGTAATCTTCTTCCATAACAAAGCGCATTGGGCGTGGACAGGCAGCGGTTACCACCACCGCATCCATATAGCTGACGTGATTGCAAACGATCAATGCACCGCCTTCTTTAGGTATGTGGTGAAGGTTCTTTAGATTGACTCGGTAAAGCAATGCCGTTAAACCTCGGACGATAGAGCAAACGACAAAAACAGGCGCTTGTCGAAACAAGTAAACCGCCATTGCAAAATTCAATAATGCCAGAACAAGAAACAGCTGCACGATTGTTAATTCAAGCACTGACAAGGTGACGATACCTAAAACGGCGCTGCCTACCATAAACAGCGAGTTGTAGATATTAAGGGCGGCAATCACTCGAGCGCGTTCTGTTTCTTTCGCTTGTTGTTGCATTAGTGCGTAAAGCGGCACAATGAAGAGGCCACCAGAAATACCTAGCATCAGCAAGAAACCAAAAACAGGCCATAATTCGGAGTGTGCAACAAACATGGAAAACGTATCAAACTGCGGTAAATGGCTTGGAACAGCATAGGCCATGAGCGCCCCAAAAATGGTGATGCCAAGGCTACCGATTGGCACGATACCAATATCAATGCGGTTTCTAGACATCTTGTCACACAGCATAGAGCCTAACGCGATGCCAACAGAAAATAGGGCCAGTAGAAAAGACACGGCCGCTTCGTTACCCATGAGATGGTTTTTAGTGAAATTGGGGAATTGGGTTAGATAAGTGGCCCCTAAAAACCAGAACCAACTGATCGCCATGATGCACTGAAATACCACACGATCTTGATGAGCAATTTTCAGCGTTTCTTTGGTGTGTTTAATTGGCTGCCAACGAAACTTCAAGTTAGGAGCACTGGCGGCGGCTTCTGGAATGTAGCGACTTGATAGGTAACCTGCGATAGCAAAAATAACGACACTCGCTGCCGCGACATAGTTGGCATGCTCAGCCGAAGCAATAATCCCAGCACCTAGTGTCCCTACAAGAATGGCAATAAATGTTCCCGTTTCAACGAGGGCGTTGCCAGAAAGGAGCTCATTAGGCTTTAGCTGTTGAGGTAACAATGCGTATTTCACTGGACCAAAAAATGCCGATTGTGTCCCCATAAGGAACAGCAAAAAGAGCAAAATACCGTAGCTTTGTGTGATAAAACCGATGGCACCCAAGCACATGATGGCGATTTCAATGAGCTTAACTTTACGAATAAACCATGATTTTTCGTATTTATCTGCAAGCACCCCCGCAGAGGCAGAGAATAGGAAAAAGGGCAGAATGAATAGACCCGCCGCTAGGTTAATAAATAAGTTACTCGATACCGGTAGTACTTGGGGACCGGCAAACGCAACGAACAATAGCAATACATTTTTAAAAATGTTGTCATTGAAAGCGCCAAAAAATTGAGTAATGAAATAGGGTAAAAAGCGCCTTTGCGAGAGCAAAGAGCCTGATTTCGAGTGTGGCATTGCCGTTCCTTGTGGTGTTACCAGCTTTGTAGGTATTTCGAGATCAGATCTCGAATAAGCTCGTTGCCGTCGATAGGTTCGGCAGAGAAAAATTTATCATCAACACTCAGTAATGTAATACCGTGTACGCCAGCCCATAACACACGACTGGCTTTTAGTACCTCAGAGTGAGATTTATCGGGTCTATGAACAGAGAGTAAACCTTCAAGCATAGCGGTCATTCCATCGATACGTTGTGCTTGCCATTCTGGTAGACGATCACCGTTCATATTATGTTCAAAAATCAATTGCCAACGATAAGGCGATTGCTTGGCAAAATCGTGATAGCAAGCCGCTAAAGCATAAAGCGCTTCTTCTGGATTTTGAGCATTCTCAACCACATTTTTTGCTTCACTTGATAAGTCATCGAGTGTTTCGGCAACGGCTCGTAACAATAGAAGGTTATAGCTACCAAAAACGTTGACCAAGGTGCTTGGCACATAGCCGATCAGCGTGGCGATTTTTCGCAGGCTAAGCGTGTGATGTGAGTTTTCGCTAAGGTAGTCTTTGACCGTGCTAAGTGTTAGCTGGACAAGCTCTTCCCTTGTATGATCGTTTCTACGGGCCATGATAGTGATAATCGAATTGAACACAGTTCACTATTTTAGAGTGAGGCACTACCAGCGTCAACTGATGAAGCCTTGTATAAGAAGAGATCATCGCTAAATCGTTCAGTAATTTCTACGATGTTTGCAACAAACGTGCAATATTCTGAAACAAGTCGGATCATATGATGCTTTCCTTTAGTGCTAAGCTCAGTATATGATTCGTTAACCATCGTATTCCCTACCGTAGAGTCTACGATTTTGCGTAATAATAAAAAAGGTACAGAATGAAACGTTTATTCTCTTTCATCGCGTTACTCGTACTTGCAGTAACGGTGAATCCTGTTGCTGAAGCGAAGAAATTCGGTGGCGGCAAATCGTTTGGTAAAAGCTTTAAAACGGCGCCAGCGCCAAAACAACAAAAGCAGAACACCAATACGGTAAGACAGGATCAAAATAAAGCAGGCAGTAAGAAAGGGCTGATGGGAGGACTATTAGGTGGTCTTCTCGCTGGCGGTTTATTGGCAGCATTCTTTGGCGGCGCGTTTGAAGGTATCCAATTTATGGATATTTTGATTATGGGTCTGATTGCTTTTGTTATCTTCAAATTAATGAGAGGCATGCTCGGCGCTAAGCAGGGTAGTATGAACCAGCAGCGACAGCAGCCAGCATTTGGCGGCAACGGCGCACGCAATCCGTTTGAGCAAAAGCAGCAAACACAACAAAACTTCCAAAGCTTTGAGCAGCCTCAGGGCGCGGCAACAGGCAGTGGTTTTGGTGCGGCTGGACAAAGTGATATTCCTCATAATTACCCACCAGGCTTTGATTCTGCGGCGTTCTTAAATGGTGCTCGTGAGCACTACCGAATCCTACAAGGTGCGTGGAACCATAATGAACTGCATACTATTGAAGAGTATGTATCGCCAAGCTTGCTACAAGACTTAATGGCAGAGCGTGCGAAACTTGAAGGTGAACAACACACTGACGTTATGTACGTGGATGTTGAAATTGTACGTGGTGACTATGATGCAAATAAAGCTCAACTAAGCCTACAGTTCTCAGGTCGTTACCGTGATGCTGCCGAGGGTGTTGAGGAAGATATCGAGGATATCTGGCATCTAGAGCGTGATCTGACAGCGCCGAATGCACCATGGTTGATAGTGGGTATTCAAGGTTAAGGTAAGCATTGGCTCATAACGCAACCCCTAGAGTTTAGCGTTTCTGTCATTGCTATTACCCGAATGAAACCGTGGCAAAGGCCACGGTTTTTTTATATCTGGCAGCAGTCATTTGCGCATCGTTGCCGCAATTGACTGGATATTTGCACGTCTTGGATTATTTTCCCGTATACTTCGACACATTCGTTTGTCTCAATCAGTGATGAATTTAAGAACTCAATTTATGCGCAATCTATTTTCTACTCTTCTTTTTGGATTCTCCTTTATCGGCATCAGTCAGGCTACCGCAGCTTCTAAAGACGTTGTCCCCCTTTTTGAGGCAGAGCCCAATGCAACCACTGACGCACTAGATAAAGTGCTGGATGTGTTCGGTGCCGAGTCGGAATATGATTCATCAAAAGGATTAAATTCCAGTTATATTCCCGCGGTATTCTACAAACCAGAACAAGGGCTAGGGTTAGGGTTACTGTACGTTGGCTTATACGGTGATGAAACGGATGGCACAGGGCAACCTTCATCTTTGGTTGTGAATCCGTATGCCTCTTCAAACGGCTCTGCTGGGATCACGCTAAGTAATAAGCATTTTTATAATGGCGGCGATAATCGTCTTTATACAGATCTTAAAATCTTTGATGATGCGGCCACATACTACGGCCAAGGCTACGACAATGGTCAGCAAGACGGTAATCTCGTCAACTTTAAAGAACAGGTCATAGACATTAAGCCGACTTGGCTTAACCGTGTTTCTGGTGATTACTTTATTGGCTTTGGCGGTAACATCAAATCGGTCAAGCCGCATGAAATAAAGTCTGACACGCCTACTCAAGAGGGGGTCGCATCAGAGCTTACCGATAACACCAGCTATGGGCTGTTTGTTTCGAATGTGTATGACTCACGCGATAACGTCACCAATGCTTCTCGAGGCACGTTATTGCAGGCTGATATTGGCTTGTATCACGACACCACCAACTCAGAAAACTTTGGCAAGTATTCATTAAAGGCATCGCAGTATTTGGCATTGGCGCCGATGCCAGGCCTGCTTGCGTGGCAAGTTCAGGCCAATTTAACGTCGGGTGAAGTACCATGGAATCATCTTCCGGATCTCGGCGGCTCAGATGCGATGCGTGGGTACATTCTTGGGCGTTACCGTGACAACCAAATGATGATGGGGCAAGTTGAATACAGATTGCCTGTCTATTGGCGTGTCGGAGTCGTATTCTGGGGGGCGGCAGGTACGGTTTCCAATGATGTGTCAGGCTTATGGGACAATACCCTCGCGAGCGCAGGGACAGGCTTTCGATTGAAGATTAAAGATACGGTGAATGTTCGTGCCGACATCGGTTATGGTGAGCATGGTGGTACTTTTTACTTCCATGTCAATGAGGTCTTTTAGACGGACTACCCAACCTGTCTATGTTAATACTGTATTGACGAGGGATAAGCGATGGAAGGCATACAGGTAACCTTGCTTCACCTTAATGATTGCGCGGCGTTGCTGGCATTCGAAACAGAAAATCAAGCGTGGTTTGAACAACATGTTCCTCCCCGTGAGGATGGCTTTTATTCTCTCGAGGGTGTTAGAGCTCAGACACAAGAGTTCCTTCTATATCATCGCGCTGGTTTAATGTTTCCTATGTTAATCAAGACACCGTCAGGCGCTATTTGCGGTCGTATTAATGTCAATGTTAAAGAGTCCACACCCACTCAGGCAGAGATTGGATATCGAATCGGACACAATTACCTTAAGCAAGGTATTGCTTCATCGGCTCTGAGGTTATTGCTCCAGCAATTACGTGAATCAAGTTTACTGACAGAGGTTCGTGCACACGCGGTAACCACTAACCTAGGCTCTAGAAAGGTATTGGAGAGTAATGGCTTTCGTCCAGTTCGAGAAATTAATGCCTTTACTCAATTAAACGGCATAGATGTCGATGTGATTGAGTATTACCAGCCGCTGTCTGAACGTGTGGTAAGTGAATAGCCTCAAATTTACTTACACGCCCCTGTATTTTTAAAGTTACTTACGGTCCTTTGTTTTAAAAAATCACAAGTAGCCCATTCGTTGATGGCCTACTTGTGAGGCGTTGTTAACCATTAAGAATTAAAAGTTAAACTTTGCACCAATGTTGGCGGAAGACGTATTGTAGACAGCAATATTGTGGATCTCGTAGCTTGCTTGAATAGCAAAGTTTGGGGAAATATCGTATCCTGCGCCCAATCCATATACCGAAGCGGTGTCAGATACCGCGGTAGCATCAGTCGTAACGTTAGTGCTTATTTCGGAATTGATTTTATGAAAACCGAATTTAGCCAGCGCGTAGAAGTGGTCACCGATGTAGAGCTTTGGCAGCACGTTAACGCCATAAGAGGTCATAGACAGCTTATAGTAGTCGCTGCCGATGGATTCTGTTGTCGAGCCTAAGTTCTTGTACTCAACTTCAGTACCAATCACGAAAAAGCTGCCGATAGGGAAGTCGTATCCACCATTTACGGCGTAGCCATTTTCGACCTCATTGCTGGCCACAAACGCTGCGTCATAATTCATCTTTGAGTAGGCGGCGCCAAGATAAAAGCCTTCGCTCGCCATGGATGATGCAGACACAGAGCTTATGATCAAGGAAAGTGCTAATAGTGTTTTTTTCATTCTGATTTCTCATTGGATATTGTTATTAGGACATGAGAGATCTTATCATCGAACATTCAAGAGTTGCTGTAAGCGGGAGTAAGTTAACTTATTGTATTAGTTTACATTTCTTACAATGTAAGGCGAGTTGTTCTATGTAGCACTCCGCTCTAGGTTTGTGATGATATTCGGCAGTATTTATATTAAAAGGTTCAGACGAAAAAAAACCGACTCAAAGAGTCGGTTTTTTTTATATGGTGGAGGGGGACGGATTCGAACCATCGAAGGCAGAGCCGTCAGATTTACAGTCTGATCCCTTTGGCCACTCGGGAACCCCTCCAGGGTGTTTTATACTTGTTTCACTGTTTTCCCAAAGCAGTAACTCAAGTGCGTTTATTTGGTCATAACCAAATAAACTAAATATGGTGGAGGGGGACGGATTCGAACCATCGAAGGCAGAGCCGTCAGATTTACAGTCTGATCCCTTTGGCCACTCGGGAACCCCTCCAGGGTGTTTTATACTTGTTTCGCTGTTTTCCCAACGCGGCGACTCAAGTGTGTTTATCTGGTTATAACCAAATAAACTAAATATGGTGGAGGGGGACGGATTCGAACCATCGAAGGCAGAGCCGTCAGATTTACAGTCTGATCCCTTTGGCCACTCGGGAACCCCTCCAGGGTGTTTTATACTTGTTTCGCTGTTTTCCCAACGCGGCGACTCAAGTGTGTTTATCTGGTTATAACCGTTTATCTGGTTATAACCAA
>NZ_JAKJSR010000030.1:0-80750 GCF_050337155.1 Vibrio cionasavignyae | reverse complement strand
CAACAAATCACCCGAAGGGTCAATGTTGTCGTTTCCGCTCGACTTGCATGTGTTAGGCCTGCCGCCAGCGTTCAATCTGAGCCATGATCAAACTCTTCAATTTAAGATTTTGTCGGCTCAATGAATACTGACTTCAAAACTGTCCCTTACTTAAAAAGTAAGAAGTAATTTTAAAGCTATTATCGTTCCAACAGAACGATAATGAATTTTGACTGTGTGACAGTAAGCGAACTTACTACCCTTAGGTCACGTGTTCATTGAAAACCATTTTACTTCCGAAGAAGTTGTTTATCTCTGCTAAAGCATAAGTAAACATAATGATTATCATCAACAAGTGTCCACACAGATTGATATAGGTCTATATTGTTAAAGAGCTTGTTTCGAGCCTTACTCGAAACGGACGGCCATTTTAGCTAGATAAGTCTCAGTGTCAAACACTTTTTAAAACTTATTTTTCTAAGCTCATTGAGCTTGATAGCCTACTGAATCGTTATTGGTTTTTGTTGAACCTTTCCCGTCTCAGTGGGGTCGCATTATAGGGAAGGATTCCGTCTTGGCAAGTACTAAATCAAACAAAAATGTACATTAACGCTCGTTCGCACACAATTCCATCAAAGCGTCTATTTAAAATACAAAAAGGGAGCTAACGCTCCCTTTTTGACGGTTTAGAGTGAGTTATTGACTAGCAATGACATTATCATTATTCACGATCAGCCTCACTGGCTTAGATGGGTCGAGCTTTCCGGCAAGAATTTCTTTGGCCAGTGGGTTCTCAACACTTTGCTGTATCGCCCTTTTTAATGGTCTCGCTCCATATACGGGATCAAAACCAACTTTGGCAATAAACTCGAGCGCTTGTTTTGAAACAGAAAGCTGATAGCCACTGTCTTCCATTCTCTGCGCTAGGCGCTCTAATTGTATTGCTGCGATAGATTCAATATGCTTCGCACCCAACGGATGGAATACAACACTCTCATCTACTCGATTTAAAAATTCGGGTCTGAAGTGTGATGTCACGACTTCCATAACTTCTCTTTTGATCCCTTCATAATCCAGCACAGCAAAGTTTTCTTGTATTCGAGATGAACCAAGGTTTGATGTCATAATCACGACGGTATTGCGAAAATCTACCGTACGCCCCTGTCCATCTGTTAAACGACCATCGTCTAAAACCTGCAGTAAGATATTAAACACATCTGGGTGCGCTTTCTCTACCTCATCAAGCAAAATTACCGAATAAGGTTTTCTACGAACAGCCTCCGTCAGATAACCTCCTTCTTCATAACCAACATAACCGGGAGGAGCACCGACCAAACGAGCAACAGAATGTTTTTCCATAAACTCAGACATGTCGATTCTTACCATTGCATCTTCACTATCAAACATAAAGTTCGCCAGTGTTTTACAAAGCTCAGTTTTACCTACGCCTGTTGGACCAAGAAAAAGGAATGAACCTATTGGTTTGTTAGGATCAGATAGACCCGCTCGGCTGCGTCGGATGGCATCTGAGACAACCTCAACCGCTTCTGCCTGCCCAATGACTCGCTTGTGCAGTACCTCTTCCATACGCAATAGCTTATCTTTTTCTGCTTCCAGCATTTTAGAAACAGGGATCCCTGTCTGCTTGGAGAGTACTTCCGCTATCTCCGCGTCAGTCACTTTATTTCGCAATAGACTCATTTCTTGCATTTCAGCTTGGGTCGCTAAGTCGAGTTGCTTTTCCAGTTCAGGAATACGCCCATACTGAAGTTCGGACATTCTATTTAAATCGCCAGCACGGCGAGCAACATCCATATCCATTCGAGCTTGCTCTAACTCTGTTTTTATATGCTGTGTACCCGACAAGGCTGCTTTTTCAGCATTCCAGACCTCATCAAGTTCAGCGTATTCGCGCTCTTTCGTTACTAATTCACTATTAAGAATGACTAAACGCTTTTCACTCGCCTCATCCTGTTCATTCTTAAGGGCTTGTTGTTCAATTTTGAGCTGAATAATTCTGCGTTCTAATTTATCTAAAGATTCCGGCTTTGAATCTATTTGTAATCGAATGCTCGACGCAGCTTCATCGATCAGGTCAATCGCTTTATCTGGTAATTGTCTATCTGTAATATAGCGGTGTGATAGACTCGCAGCCGCAACAATTGCCGGATCGGTAATCTCAACATGATGATGTAATTCATATCTTTCTTTCAAACCACGTAAGATCGCAACGGTATCTTCAACAGAAGGTTCATCAACGATAACTTTTTGAAAGCGACGTTCTAGCGCAGCATCTTTCTCAATATATTTACGGTACTCATCTAATGTCGTAGCCCCTACACAATGTAAGTCACCACGGGCAAGTGCAGGTTTTAACATATTCCCCGCATCCATCGCCCCTTCGCCTTTGCCCGCACCAACCATGGTATGCAGCTCATCGATAAACAGAATAATATTGCCTTCTTCTTTGGCAAGCTCATTCAGTACCGACTTCAAACGTTCTTCAAATTCACCACGGTACTTGGCGCCCGCGATAAGCGATCCCATATCAAGAGAAAGTACACGGCGTCCTCGCAATCCTTCTGGTACTTCATTATTAATAATACGCTGGGCAAGTCCCTCAACAATGGCCGTCTTCCCCACACCGGGTTCGCCGATAATCACGGGATTATTCTTAGTTCGGCGCTGTAAGACTTGAATCGTACGACGGATCTCATCATCACGACCAATAACAGGATCCAGCTTACCTTGCTCAGCTCGCTCAGTAAGATCAATAGTGAACTTTTCTAATGCTTGTCGCTTCTCTTCTGCATTGGGGTCATCAACTTTCTGACCGCCTCTAATTTGTTCAATAGCTTGATTAATTTTCGCTTCAGATAGGCCCATTTGTTTCAATAGTTGTCCTAAGGGACCTTTATCATCAATGGCAGCCAATAAGAATATTTCTGATGAGATATAAGTATCTTGACGTTTTTGCGTCACCTTATCGCACAGATTGAAGAGTTGTCCCATTGCACTAGACAACTGAACATCGCCGCCGACTCCTGTCACTTTAGGTAACTTATCTAGCAGTTCACCTAATTTTGAACGTAACTGAACCACGTCTACATTAAGCATGGTTAGCAGTGGACGAATTGAACTGCCCTCTTGGTTAAGTAAGGAAACCATTAAGTGAACAGGTTCAATATATTGGTGATCTCTCCCTAGCGCGAGAGATTGTGCATCAGAAATAGCGGTTTGGAATTTGCTAGTAAAACGGTCAAGGCGCATAGCAACCCCCTCAAATGACATACGACGTTATATGAAATTAAGATGGTTACACGGCAGGCATTTTTCAAGATTAGGAGATAAAAATCAGCGGTTGATCCAAACAAAGCTCGCCATTCGGCCCGTTTGACCATCACGGCGATAGGAAAAGAAACGTTTAGGATCAGAATAAGTGCATAAACCACTTTGAGTAATATCCATCACTCCTGCTCGTTCCAATTTGAGTTGGGCAATAAATGCAAGATCAGCTAACCACTTACCCGGCTCTTGTTTCGCTTGAAACGCAAGCTCAAATCTAGTGTCTAGTCGACAAAACGCATTCTTGACATCGTCGCCGACCTCAAAAGCATCGCGACTAATCGCTGGACCAATCCAAGCTTGAATATCTCCAGAAAAGCAATCTATCGCATTTTCAACAATACCATCAGCCAACCCCCGCCATCCCGCATGAACAGCAGCAATCTCATCTCCATCTTTGGAAGCAAGCAATATGGGTAAACAATCCGCAGTCATTGCAGATAGCACAATATTAGGCTGGCGAGTAAAAGCCGCATCCGCGTCAATCACGTCATTCGTAGAGGAGGTAATAATGGCGACAGTTGTCGAATGGGTTTGATTTAGCCAGATAGGTGAAGAAGGCATACTTGCCCTCTCCATTAGCTTTTGACGGTTCATCATCACATCTGATGCACAGTCACCAACATGGGTACCGATATTCAATCCATCAAAAGGGGCTTTCGAAACCCCTTCCTCTCTCGTTGACGTCACGGAAGTGATGGAAGGATGAGTGACCCAAGTTGGTTGAAGCGTGGACACTAGTAGTCGTCCTCTTCCTTATTAAGCTTCGCATCTTGTCTTAATGCTTCTGTCATGATGACCATATCTTGAGGGATTGGTGCATGGAACTCCATCTCCTCTCCAGAAACTGGGTGAGCAAATCTCAACATCACAGCGTGCAGAGCTTGTCTATCAAACGCACGAATCATCGACGTTAACTCTTCACTTGCGCCTCTAGGAATACGAGCACGACCACCATAAGCAGTGTCACCTAATAGCGGATGCTGCAAGTAAGACATGTGTACACGGATCTGGTGAGTACGCCCAGTTTCCAAGCGTAGACGAAGTCTCGTATGCTCTCGGAAGTGCTCTGCAACTCGATAGTGAGTGACCGCTGGTTTCCCCAGTTCATTCACTGCCATTAACACTCGCTTAGTCGCATGACGGCTAATGCCTTTATCGACCATGCCACCCGCAGTCATTTTACCGATCGCGATCGCTTCATATTCACGTGTAATATTACGCTTTTGCAGCGCTCTAACTAAACGTGTTTGTGCAGGAACCGTTTTCGCGACAACCATAAGACCTGTTGTATCTTTATCCAAGCGGTGGACAATACCCGCTCGCGGAACTTCAGCGATCGCAGGGAAATGATGCAATAGTGCATTCAATACCGTGCCGTCTGGAGTACCTGCTCCTGGGTGAACAACGAAATCTCTTGGCTTATTGATCACAATGATGTCATCATCTTCAAACACGATGTCTAGAGGAATGTCTTGCGCAATAAAACGCTCTTCATCTTCTAGTTCAGCTTGAATTGTGATCGATTCTCCACCCATTACGCGAGTACGCGGCTTGGTGATAACCTCTCCATCTACGGAGATTTTTCCCTCAAGTAACCACTCTTTTAAGCGTGAGCGAGAAAAATCTGTGAATAATTCAGCAACAGCTTGGTCTAATCTTTGACCTAACTGGCTGTCTTTTATTGTATTTGTTAATTCAATCTGCTGAGCCATATCGAACTTTTTAAAAAACCTTGGGACTAAGTAACCACTAGTGTGGATAATGTATCCCAACATTGTATCTGTTACTTGAGTGAAAAGTAATGGAGACTGACAAATATTTACGTCAAGGAATCTCGTTTTAGTATGAAACTGCTTAAACTGACAAGCTTACTTTCCCTAGCTTTGCTGTTTGGTTGTGCTGACAAAGAAGTCACCGTTCCAGATGTCCCACCATCACAACTGTACTCAGAAGCACAAGAATCACTACAAGGTGGTAATTGGACTTCGGCTATTGAGCGCTTGGAAGCGCTAGATTCTCGCTACCCTTTTGGCGCCTATACTGAACAAGTTCAGCTTGATCTCATTTATGCTTACTACAAAAATGATGATTTAGCCTTAGGCTTAGCGACCATAGAGCGATTTTCTCGATTAAACCCAACACACAATCGTTCAGACTGGGTACTGTACATGCGAGGTTTAACTCACATGGCCCAAGACCGAAACTTTATGCATGATATTTTCAAGATCGATCGTTCAGACCGAGATCCTGAACCCGTCAAAGCGGCCTTTTCTGATTTCGATCGTCTACTAAAACGCTATCCAGATAGCGCTTATGCTGAAGACTCTCAGAAGCGTCTAGTGGCACTTAAAAATCGCCTAGCGAATTACGACCTTGCCACCGCCGATTTTTATCTACGCCGCGAAGCGTGGATCGCCGCAATCAATCGCTGCCAAGAAATACAAAAGACCTTCCCAGATACTGAAGCGGCGAGAAAATCTCTCACGATTCAAAAGAAAGCCTATGAAAAATTAGGTATGGAAGATCAAGTTAAGCGCACCGAGACATTAATGGAACTCAATCCAGAGTAAACACGAGTCAAACCTACGCTTAAACAAAAACATAGAAAAAACGCTGTCCGTTGGGCGGCGTTTTTTTATGCCGTAAATTGGCAAAATATCGTTTTCATTTATATATTTACCTTTAACACAGTAGTAACAAGGGTTATATGTGAAAACATTTATATTATGTTTGATGCTGGCTTTCACTAGCTTTTCATCAGTTGCACTGGAGCTCACTCCCCTATCTAATGATCCCTATACTGGCGATCTAGATAGCCTGACTAAACGTGGCGTGTTGCGAGTACTTGTCGCTGCCGATCTTGGCTTTTACTATATCGATAAAGGGCAGCCAAAAGGCATTGGTGCTGAGCAGCTATATCATTTCGAGAAACAACTCAAAAAGAAATATCGTCATTTAAAAGTGCAAGTCATTCCTGTACCTCGCGACGATCTCATTCCATCACTCGTCCGGGGTTACGGTGATCTCATCATAGCTAACTTAACCGTTACTAGCCGTAGAGAAGGTGTCATTCAATTCAGTAACCCAATACTTACTGATATCAATGAATTGATTATTACCTCTGAGGACTACCCTAATCTCAGCTCGATTGAGGCATTAAGCGGCAAAGAAGTTTGGGTAAGGGCAAGTTCAAGCTATTTTGAAAGCCTTCAAACACTCAACAAAAAATTAACCGACAACAACCTGGCTCCTGTTTTTGTTCAATATTTAGAAGAGACACTGCAAGACTATGAGCTCGTTGAAATGATAAAGCAGGGCTATATTGGAGCGACTATTCTAGATAGCCATAAAGCCGAATTTTGGCGTAAAACGTTCAAGGATTTAAATATACATACCGACATGCCATTGCGAAGTAATGGTAAAATAGCTTGGGCAATGAGAAAAGAGTCACCGCAACTCGCCAATCAGGTGAATGCTTATATAAAAACAGCAAAAGAAGGCACCTTGCTTGGTAATGTTATCTATAACAAATATTTAGACAACACCTCATGGTTTGCAAGAGCGCTCGATCCTAAGTCGATTGAGCGGTTAAACGGCATGACTGACCTATTCAAGAAATACGCAGACAAATATGAATTCGATTTTCTCATGATTGCCGCGCAAGCTTTTCAAGAATCGAAACTAGACCAAAGCAAAGTGTCCCCTAAAGGTGCAGTCGGCATCATGCAAGTCCTCCCGAGTACAGCGAGAGATAGAAACGTTAACATCAAAAATATCAACAAAATCGATAACAACGTTCATGCCGGGGTGAAGTACCTAAGATTTATCCGCGATCGCTATTTTAATGATGATGCTATCACTGAGGACGACAAGGTCTATTTGTCGCTTGCCGCCTACAACGCAGGGCCTGGCAATATTTCAAAAATGAGGCGCCTTGCAACAAAGCATGGCTACGATGCAAATAAGTGGTTTGGTAACGTAGAATTGATGGCAAGACGTAATATCAGCTCAGAGCCTGTAACCTATGTGATGAATATCAACCGTTACTTCGTTATCTACAAGCAACTTGAGTCACTAAAAGAGATCCGGCAAGAGCAACAAGCAAAAAATAGTGATATTTCGTTTTATAAGATGCTGAATGACTAGAAACGGATTAAGAGTGACTTACATCACATTTTTCTGTCGTGCATTTTTTGTGCGGCAGGATTTTCAGGTCGTAACAATGCCCCAAAAACAGTGGATTTTTAGCGTATTACTCTTTCAAATTTAATGAATTTTCGAATAAAAGAAAGCCTTTTTAACACGATTCCATTCGATTTTTTGCGATAGATCACATTTAATTCTCATTGAATAACGCCCTGCCACTTTGGTGATCTAGGTCACGTTTTTTTACTATTGAATGAGTAATCTGGAGTTAACCCATAAGGGATGTCACAGAGGAAACGCATATGAGAGTAAACATTACTGGCAAAAATATTGAGATAACCTCTGCAATCCGTGAACACATTGAAAGTAAGTTTAAAAAACTTGAGAAGTGGCAAGTTGATATCATTAGTTGCCAAACCGCTTTCAGTGAAGAGCCGAACAAACAAATGAAATTTGAAGCTGCGATAACGGTACCCAAAGGCAAACTTGTCGCTTCCGCTTCTCATGAAGATCTCTACACAGCGGTCAATGAAGTTGAACAAAAGCTAGAACGACAACTGAATAAATTAAGACATAAGCCTGAAGCACGTCGTTCCGAAAAACTTGAGTTCGAAGAAGAGATTGAAGCTGAAGTCGAATAACGACCACAATTTTTTCTATAGCGCCTAAGGGCGCTATTTTTTTGCTTGACGGTCTATGCCTGCTTCCCTATTGTGTGGTTGGGTTCAATAAAAAGTAATTTGAAATGTTATACACACCTCCGTTCCTTTTTGACTTCTTTTTCCTCCAATAAACTTGGGGGCATCGTCGTTTACGAAAGAAAAGTCAAAAACGAACGGAAAGCCTCCCAAAAGGGAGGCTTTTTTATAAGGATAATTCGATGACCGATACTAAATATTCTCTTGATGAGATTCGACTACGTCTTAATGAACTAGACGACCAATTACTGCAACTTCTCTCTGAACGCCGCAGGTTCAGTATAGAGGTGGCCAAAAGTAAGGTAGAAACATCGAAGCCAGTACGAGATGCCTCTAGAGAGCAACAACTGCTCGTCAAACTCATCAATAACGGTAAAGACAAATACCAACTCGATGCGCCTTATATTACTAAGATCTTTCACACTATCATTGAAGATTCCGTTTTATTACAGCAGAACTACTTACAGAATTTAGCCAACCCGCAACAAAGCCGTAAGCCACTTGCTCGCGTTGCCTTCTTAGGGTCAAAAGGCTCATACTCTCACTTAGCAAGCCGAGAATTCTTTTCTCGTAAAAATACCGAACTGATAGAGCTAAACTGCGATCAGTTTAAAGAAGTCATTAAAACCGTAGAATCAGGTCATGCGGATTACGGCGTGCTACCCATTGAAAATACCAGCTCAGGTTCTATCAACGAAGTGTTTGATTTACTTCAACACACGACATTGCATATTGTTGGCGAGCTGACTCAACCTATCGATCACTGTTTGGTGGCGACTAAAGATATACAACTAGAGAAAATCAAAACACTCTACTCACACCCTCAGCCGCACCAGCAATGCAGTGAATTCTTAAGCCGACTTTCTGGCGTTGTTCTCGAATCATGTGCAAGTACCGCCGATGCGATGCAGAAAGTACAAGAATTAGGTCGTGATGATGTTGCAGCCATTGGCCATGCATCCAGCGGTAAGCTTTATGGTCTACAGTCCATTCAAAGTGATATTGCCAACCAAACAGAGAACCATACCCGTTTCATTATTGTTGCAAGAAAACCTGTCGAAGTTTCTACACAGATCCCTGCAAAAACGACCTTCATTATGTCGACCTCGCAAGAAGCCGGCTCATTAGTTGAAACATTGCTCGTGCTGCAACGCTACGACATCAATATGACGAAGCTAGAATCTCGCCCTATTATGGGTAATCCGTGGGAGGAAATGTTTTATGTGGATGTTGAAGCACATAAAGACTCTGAATCAATGCAGCTTGCCACTCAAGAGCTAATCAAAATCACTAAGTATCTAAAAGTGTTAGGTTGTTACCCTATCGACAACGTGAAACCTGTCATTCCCGATTTAAACGCATAAAAACAAAGCCCCAGTCATCACGCTGGGGCTTTGTTTACATTTATTATCACAGCGTTATATTAACTCAACGGCATGATTTTTATCTCTACGCGGCGGTTACACTTTCGCCCTTCAGAAGTAGAATTAGAGCAAATTGGGAATCGCTCACCATTACCTCGAGCAACCGCTCGGCCTGCTGCTACATTTTGGCTAACCAAAAACGAGCGCACTTGCTCAGCTCGCTTCTCTGAGAGCTCTTGATTGTACTGTGCATTGCCAGAGCTATCGGTAAACCCATCGATAACAAGACTGGTATCTGGATATTCGACTAACACTCGAGCAACACCTTTTAATGTACTGTTTATGCTGCTATTCAATGCATAAGAATTGCTATTGAAGCCGATTCCATTTTCTAACCTAAGTATCAGTTGGTTGTCGCCTGTTCGCTCGACTTGAACGCCGGAGTTAAGCAACTCTTGTCTTAAGGCCTTTTCTTGTTGGTCAAAGTAGTATCCCGCACCGCCCCCAATTGCAGCACCACTCGCAGCACCGAGCAAAATACCACGACTATCGCCACCAGAGGCAATCCCTACAGCAGTACCTGCTATAGCACCAATCACCGCACCTTTTGTTGCCGAATTCGTTTCGTATTCTCCTGTTGTTGCATTTTGTCGCTGCGTTGCCTGACACCCTACTAAAGTCATTAAACCAGCCATTACCACTACTTTTTTAATTTTCATTTCCATTATCTCTTGTCATTACGCGCGCAATAAATAGAACGACGTACTATATATTATTATTTTCTTTTAATGAACCTCTACGGGTTCACTTATAGCGTAACCCTGCAGGAAAAAATTAATGACATAAACAAGGAAAATTTACGTTAGAATTGAGTCTGTTAACTAGATAAATGGAATTGAACATCATGCAAAAGGTCGTCATCGCGTCACTCAATCCAGCAAAAATCAATGCGGTAAAAAGTGCTTTCGACTCCGCTTTTCCTGGCTTAGCTTTCGACTTTCAAGGTATTAGCGTCCCAAGTGACGTCTCTGAACAACCTATGAATAACGACGAGACACTATTAGGTGCGTGCAATCGAGTAAGCAATGCCCGCCATACGGTAGAAGATGGAGATTTTTATGTTGGGGTTGAAGCAGGACTAGACGGTGACTCTACTTTTGCATGGATGGTCATAGAATCAAATGGCAAGGTCGGAAAATCACGAAGCGCAAGCTTAATGCTACCACCAAGTGTAATCGCACAGCTTGCGCCAGATATTGAGTTGGGAGATGTCATGGATTCAACGTTTGGAACAGAGAATATCAAACAAAAAGGTGGCGCTATTGCCTTGCTCACCAATCATCAATTAACTCGCAGTTCCGTTTATCATCAAGCCCTTGTGCTTGCCCTGATCCCCTTTATGAATCCAGACCATTTCCCAAGTACTTCAGGAAAATAAGTACCTCAGGAAACTAAGTTTCGCTTCACTATTTGAGCAGCAAATCGCTCAGTGATACCTTTTTAGCGTCGCTCAAGCGTTTTACTTCAGCGGAGCCACGTGTAATTGTGGCGACGCCTACTCCAAGCATTTGGCTGATCTGTCGCTGAGACAGCTCACCTTTGAGCAGCTCACATAAAATATTAACCCTCGCGGTCACCGCTTCTCTTTCGTCGGGAGTCAGGAGCATTGTCATTAATGCCGCCTGTTGCTCTGGACCATCGGTTCGTTGAATCAAATCCAGCACTTGTTGCCAGTCTTGGTATTGAGGTTCCATTCACTTTTCCATCAGAGACGTTCCAGTGAGTATTCTACCCTTAAGCACCTAACCATTGGTAGTCTAGTATCGGTGATTCAGTTCAGCCGAGGTTAAAAAATCCCCTTCAACCCCGAGCCTATCTCGATAATAAGTTTGAAACATCAGTATATTTTGGACATAACCCCGCGTTTCCTTAAATGGAATGGTTTCAATAAAGGCAAACACATCAAGTTGTTCATCCGAGCGCTGACGCCAACGTTTTACTCGGTTTGGTCCGGCATTATAAGCGGCAAAAGCAAAAATGCGATTATCCTCATAATTGCCTAATAGTTCATTTAAGTAGTGAGAACCAATCTGAATATTTTTCCCCACGCGATAGAGCTCTTGGCTATTTTTATAAGGAATCTTATGTTTCTTAGCGGTGTATTTTGCCGTTGCTGGCATGATTTGCATCACCCCGCGAGCCCCTACGGGAGAGCGGGCTTCTACATCCATTGCGCTTTCTTGTCTTGCTAAAGACATCAGCATAACGCTATCCATATTGAGCTCTTTCGCATAGAAATCAAACCACCAGCGATGGGCGAGTGGAAAACGTAAGTTCATGGTATCCCACATTTTTGCTGAAATCGTTGCCACTACCGTAAAATGATGCCAGCGTTGCTGCCCAGCATAAGCTGCTAACATTGTTTTTTCTTCTTTAGAGACACGGGACAGCAAGTAGCGCCATTCGGATTTTGCGGCGGCAATCTTATCCCTATCAATTAATTCTCTAATACGAATCAAGCTTGTTTTATATGGCGCAAGCGTCTCCATATCGATGACAACTTGAGAAATTGGATACACGATGGAGTGCTGCAAATAGATCGCTGCCGCTGCACTATAAAAATTCCGATCGCCAACCAAGCCCTGCAAGCGTTGCTCACCGCCCGATGGGTTCCCTAACGCTATTTCTGTACGCGCCAACCAATACTGCCAGCGGCTGCTCTGCTTTTTCGCCTCAGACAACCTTGCTATCCAAGCCGAGAGTCCTTGCCAATCTACCTCCTGAATCGCAAGACGCGCTCGTCGTTCGATATTGGTGTCATTGACACTTTTCACTAGCACTGAATCACGCCATTTCGCTTCCGATGGCGACTCAGTATTAATTAAACGCATCGCCAAATATTCCGCCATAGATTGCTTTGAATCCGCAGAAATGTTGCTGTTCGACTCAAGGCTTGGCCATAAAGAAGAGGCTTGCTCACTATCAGAGCGAGCGAGTTTACGAAAGGCGGCTTCAATCAATAGCGCTTTATATGGTGCAGGGAAAAACTCATTAATGAACGATGTCACCGTTTTAGGAGAGGCAAATAAAGAGGCGACTTGCTTACCCTGTGATTTTCCAGCACTCGTTTTAAGCTGTTTATTGAGATATTTGATCAGCGAACCATTACGTGACTGGTAGGCATACGTCATGCGTTCAATGATATGTTCATCGGCTCGAAAGCCCGCTTTATTCCATGCTGAAAATAGAGGATCACACGCATCAGAGACACTCTCACCACTCTTCCACAGCTTCTCCGCGCCTTTGTACGCAGCTTCCTTATTACCCGTTTTTAGCTGAGCAACATGATAAAGACACTGGTATCGCTCGCCATTTGGATACGTAGTTTGAAACTCAAGCAGGTCACTCCAACGCTTCTGCTGAGCTAATCGGTCCAGGTAAGGGGCTCGAATACGGTAAGAAAATGGAAACGACTGATTACTCTCGATAAATGTATTTACCTGAGCGACCGACTTATCTTTCAGCTGTAACGAAAACACTCGATTATCGATATAGGGTGTTAATGGATAATCAGCGATTAATGGCCGCAATGCTTGATAGCCAGCGATGTCATTTTTATCTATTAGCGCTTGCGCTTTATCGTAGACTTCTCGCTGCTTAAGCCGTGATTTGTCCTCATCTTGTGCCTGAGCCATGCTTGTCCCAAATAGACACGACAACAGCGTTGTCCATAGCAAGCAACGATTTCCTTGTTTATTCATCTAACCTTATCCCTTTGAAGTGCTGGTAACCCGACCACTACAAACATTATTGTTATTATTTTTCCGCTCTTGCTACACGCATATAAGATACGGTTAATCTTCAATTTAAGACGATTACTAAGCTTATGCCAATCTCTTTCTCATTAAGAATTTGTTTCTTTTTGCTTCATAGCAGTAGATTTCGAGCGATTCGACTCATCAGTACCAAAATGAGTGCATGTTGCCGGACAAGGAAAATTGAAAGGTAGTGACTGCGTGGTGTAAAATACAGGTTCTATTGACTGAATATTAGGAACGATCGGTAATGGCTGAATACGTCTATACCATGTCGCGAGTGAGCAAAATTGTGCCACCTAAGCGACAAATACTTAAAGACATTTCTTTGAGCTTCTTCCCTGGCGCTAAAATTGGTGTTTTGGGCCTCAACGGTTCGGGTAAATCGACTTTACTTCGCATCATGGCCGGCCTTGATACCGATATCGACGGTGAAGCTCGTCCACAGCCAGGACTGAATGTGGGCTATCTTCCACAAGAACCTAAATTAGACGAATCAAAAACGGTACGTGAAATCGTCGAAGAAGCGGTATCGGATGTTGCGGACGCAATGAAACGTCTTGATGCCGTCTACGCAGCTTACGCAGAACCGGATGCAGACTTTGATGCTCTAGCAAAGGAACAGGGTGAACTTGAAGCCCTAATTCAAGCGAAAGACGGTCACAATCTAGACAATACGCTAGAGCGTGCTGCCGATGCGCTACGTTTGCCAGAATGGGATGCGAAAGTAGAGTTTCTATCTGGTGGTGAACGCCGCCGTGTGGCTATCTGTCGCCTGCTTTTAGAAAAACCTGACATGCTTCTTCTCGACGAACCAACCAACCACTTGGACGCCGAGTCTGTAGCTTGGCTAGAGCGCTTCCTAGTTGACTATACTGGTACCGTCGTAGCGATTACCCACGACCGTTATTTCCTAGACAATGCCGCAGGTTGGATTCTTGAACTTGACCGTGGTGAAGGTATTCCTTGGGAAGGTAACTATACGTCTTGGCTAGAGCAAAAAGATGCGCGTCTTCAACAAGAAGCATCACAAGAAAAAGCTCGTCAAAAGACGATTGAAAAAGAACTTGAATGGGTTCGTCAAAATCCTAAAGGCCGCCAAGCGAAATCAAAAGCGCGTATGGCTCGCTTTGAAGAACTGCAAAGTGGCGATCACCAAAAACGTAATGAAACCAACGAGCTCTTTATTCCACCAGGCGAGCGTCTTGGTGACAAAGTACTTGATGTGACTAACCTAACCAAATCGTTCGATGGTCGTGTACTGATTGACGACTTATCCTTTAGCATCCCTAAAGGGGCTATCGTCGGTATCATTGGCGCCAACGGTGCAGGTAAATCAACGCTATTCAAAATGCTAAGTGGGACAGAGCAACCAGACTCTGGCACCATTGAGCTTGGCGATACCGTGAAACTGGCATCGGTTGAACAGTTCCGTGATTCAATGAATGACAAGAACACCGTATTCCAAGAGATCTCTGAAGGTTCAGATATCATTAAGATCAACAACTTTGAAATCCAAGCGCGTGCTTACTGCTCTCGCTTCAACTTCAAAGGTTCAGATCAACAAAAAATCATCGGTGAGCTATCTGGTGGTGAACGTAACCGTGTTCACCTTGCAAAACTGCTTAAAGCTGGTGGCAACATGTTGCTACTCGATGAACCAACCAATGACCTCGATGTTGAAACGCTACGTGCGCTTGAAGAAGCTCTACTTGAGTTCCCAGGCTGTGCCATGGTTATCTCGCATGACCGTTGGTTCTTAGACCGTATTGCAACTCATATCATCGACTACCGTGATGAAGGTCAAGTGAACTTCTATGAAGGTAACTATACCGAATACATGGACTGGTTGAAGAAAACACTAGGGCCACAAGCTGCAGAACCACACCGCATTAAATATAAGCGCATCTCAAAATAATCATTCGAATTTGAGATAAACTTGTGTTTTTACTTCAGGTCGCTAATAATAGCGGCCTGTTTTTTTGTGATTTGCCTTCCCTTTTTCTGTAAAAACTCACAAAAATTTCAATAAATCCACCCAATCCTGACAGTTCAAACTGAAATCATCATGCCAAATAAAATTAAGGTTGTTATACCAACAACTCAGGGAAAGATTAAGAAAACGCTACGTCTAGGAAGAAAGCGAACCTATACCGCGATTCTAATGGCAGCCGCTTTTCCCGTTGCTTTTGGCTTAGTGAGCTATTCGTATCAACAATCACAGACTGAACTGACCTCAACAGAAGTCACCGTGTCTAGCCTACAAACAGAAAACGCCGTACTGGAAGCAAAGCTTGAAGAGCAAGTGAACGCCACCCACGACCTCTCTCAAGAACTCGAAGAAAAGCGCGACGAGCTGCAACTCCTTGGAAAACGTGTCAATGATGTTGAAGCGGTACTAGGTCTTGTCGATGAAGAGCTCTACGATGTAGAAATGCCGCTAGAACAAAGAATTGACGCAGCAGCTATTGATTCTGCTGTGCGCGCAACCATGTTTAGGTTGCTCCCCAATGATAGTCCAATGGCTTATCAACGGATCTCCTCATCCTATGGCCGCCGAACTAATCCCATCTCAGGCAAAAGACAGCTGCATACTGGCATTGATCTTACCTGCAAAACCGGGGAAGAAATTCTAGCGCCCGCCGATGGTGTGGTAGAAACCGTTCGCCCAAGCCGAAAAGGCTATGGCAACTACATGACCATTCGTCACGCTTTTGGTTTTATGAGTTCTTACGCACACCTAAATAGATTTAAAGCTAAGAGTGGACAATTCGTTCGAAAAGGTGACGTGATCGCGCAATGTGGCAATAGTGGTAACTCTACAGGACCACACCTGCACTATGAAGTCCGTTTTCTCGGACGCACACTTAATCCGCAGTACCTAATGGATTGGAGCCCAGAGAACTTTGATTATGTGTTCGAGAAAGAGAAAAAAGTACAGTGGGCTCCCTTAGTGGATCTGATCACCAGTGTGGTTAAACTGCAGATTAACTTAACCAATGCACCTTATGTCGATGCCTCAATGAAAACAGCGGGCAACGAAGATCCTTCATCAGAAGAAGCACATACGCATTAAAGGCTAGCGAGCTCACGCAACCACAAATACAAAAAAAACGCAGCTTACGCTGCGTTTTTCTATGCATTCTATGCATTCTATGCAGTTAATGTTTTTAACAATTAAGCTCGATGAATCGCATCATTGGCTTGCTTAAGGAGATTCTGACTCTCTGACATAAACTGCTGAGAGTAATCACCAAACCACTCACTCACTTGCTCAAATTGTGAAACAAAGCCCGCCTTATCTTTGTTATCTAACAAGGTTAACGCTTCACCGAACTGCTGATGGAAACGCTTAATCATCGCAATATTTTCTTCCGATGAAAGAATAATGTCACCGTACAAGTTTGGGTCTTGTGCAAAGAGCCTACCAACCATCGCTAATTCTAGACGGTAAATGGGCGAGCTCAATGTCACTAAAGTATCTAAATCTGGATTTTCTTTACTCAAATGCAAGCCATAGGCAAACGAGGTAAAGTGACGAAGCGCTTGAATCAACGTCATACCATTATCATGCTTATCCGCTTCCATCTGACACAAGCTAGCTCCCCAGATTTTAAACTGCTGAAGTAGCCATTGGTACTCTTCTTCACCACGACCGTCGCTGTAGACAATCACCTGTTTCGCCATACTCGGCACATCGGGACCAAACATCGGATGCAAACCGACAACAGGCCCTTGATGCACCCGTAGCATAGTCGTCAATGGGCGCTTTTTCACTGATGTTAAATCACATAAGATGCAATCTTTGGGTAAGCTAGAGAGTTTTTCAATCACCCCTTCTGTTAAATGAATGGGTACCGTCACCACTACCAGTCCAGCATCTTTAAGTATCTCATCGGCACGATCCCAGTCTTGGCTTCCTAGGATTTTTACTTGATAACCAGATAAGGCAAACATTTTACCAAACAATCCACCCAGTTGACCGTTACCACCAACAATCACCACTGAACGTAAATCTGGATTTAAGCATTTAAAGCCAGAGTCTTTTTCACTTGCATAAGATTCTCGCATCGTACGACGCAGAATATCTTCAATAAGTTGCGGTGGCACGCCTACCTTCTCCGCTTCCGCACGACGCGAAGCCAGCATCGCCGCCTCTCGATCAGGGGCATAAATTGGCAAACCATGTTGGCTCTTTACTTCACCAACTTGCTCAACAAGAGAGAGGCGCTGGGCCAACAGCTCAAGCATCTTCTTATCAACTTCATCAATTTTGTTACGAAGCGGGGTCAATTCAGCAGACATGGATACGATTATTCCTTAATACGATTTTCCAAGAATGGGACAAGCTCTTTGTGAGCGTGACGTAATAGTGCCTCAGTTGCATCCCAATTGATACAGGCATCGGTGATGGACACGCCGTACTGCATTTCACTTAATGGAATATCTGAACTCTGATTACCTTCGTTCAAATGACTCTCAATCATTACACCAATAATTGACTTATTCCCTTCACGAATTTGATGAATGACATCTTCTGCAACCAACGGCTGACGACGGTAATCTTTACGTGAATTAGCATGGCTGCAATCGACCATCAAAGACGCATCTAGGTTGTGCTTTGCGAGTTCTTGTTCACATTCATTAACAGAGACCGAATCGTAGTTCGTCTGCTTACCGCCTCGTAATATAACGTGACCATCCACATTCCCCTGCGTCGTCAATAATGCAACTTGCCCTTCACGGTTAATTCCCATAAAACGGTGACTGGAAGACGCAGCTTGCATAGCATTAATTGCTGTCGACAAACTACCATCAGTACCATTTTTAAAACCAATAGGCATAGAAAGACCGCTGGCCATTTCGCGATGGGTTTGAGATTCTGTGGTACGTGCACCTATCGCCGCCCATGAAAATGTGTCCGCTAGGTATTGCGGGCTAATGGGGTCTAATGCTTCCGTTGCTAGAGGGATATCCATTTCAACAAGATCGGTCAAAAGCTCTCGTCCCACATGCAAACCGTGCTCAATATCAAATGTGCCATCCAATTGCGGATCATTGATCAGACCTTTCCAACCAACGGTGGTACGAGGCTTTTCAAAGTACACACGCATAACAATGTATAATTGGTCATTGAGCTCGGCAGAGAGTGCCTTAAGGCGTTTTGCATATTCTTTGGCTGCGTCTATGTCATGAATGGAACACGGACCACAAACGACTAACAGTCGGTGATCACGTTTATGAATAATATCAGCAATCGCATCTCGCGATTCTTGAATGAACTTTCTCGCTTTTTCGCTTAGTGGCAACTTCGCTTTCAGTGCTTCTGGCGTGATAAGTACCTGTTCATCGCTAATGTTAATATTACTTAATTCACTCTTCTTCATAACCCTACCCGTACAAAATAACTTACACCTGACTTACAGGCTTTTTCACCTAGCCAGCTAATGAAAACCAATATACTTAAATATATACGACATGCAAGTGTAAACTTTAAAAAACAACAGGTGTAAATAAAATTTTACACCACACCTGTTATTGAACCTTATTTCTACAGATAACAGACACCAGCAAGAATCCCCCCCTCTCCCATCATTTCGGTATACAATATCAAGACTGCAACTTTAGGTGACATCCGATGGACTTAATCCTCTCTTTACTTCAACAGATGTGTGTTTATCTCATGCTCGCATACATGCTAAGCAAAACACCTATTTTCATCCCACTATTCAGTCTGTCGAACCACCTAAGCCATAAGCTCAGTATCTATATTTTGTTCTCTTCATTTTGCATACTTGGCACCTATTTTGGGTTACAAATCAACGATGCAATTGCGAATACTCGCGCCATCGGGGCAGTCATGGGCGGGTTGTTTGGTGGCCCCTTTGTTGGGTTTGCGGTTGGTTTAACAGGAGGAATACATCGTTACACCTTAGGTGGTTTTACCGATCTAGCCTGCACCATATCAACCACCGCCGAAGGGTTGATTGGCGGTATGGTGCACCTCTATTTCATTAAGAAATCAAAAAAAGAAGCGCTTTTTAATCCGCTCGTTGTTTTCTATGTCACATTTAGCGCCGAGATTATCCAAATGTTGATTATTCTCGCCATCGCCAAACCTTTCGACCAAGCGGCCTCACTTGTTAGCGACATTGCCGCACCTATGATTATTGCAAATTCGATCGGTGCCGCGCTATTTATGAGTATCCTGCAAGATCGTAAAACCATCTTTGAAGAATACTCCGCAACATTTTCTCGACGCGCTTTAAACATCGCAGAGCGCTCCGTTGGTATCCTTGTGCATGGTTTCAACTCTGAAAATGCCAGTAAGATTGCTCGTATTATCTACGAAGAGACGAAGGTAGGCGCAGTCGCAATAACCGACAATGATAAAATTCTCGCCTTCGTTGGCATCGGTGATGACCACCATAAGCTCAACCGACCTATCTCATCTCAGAGCACATTGGATTCCATTACCGAGAATCGCATCATCTATCTTGATGGTAAAGACAACACATACCAATGCTCAATCTCCCAAGACTGTAAACTTGGTTCTGCACTTATCATCCCCCTTCGTGCAGGGAATAAAGTCATTGGTACCATTAAGCTGTACGAGCCGAAACGAAAGCTGTTCTCGACTATAAACATGTCAATGGCTGAAGGTATTGCGCAATTGCTGTCGAGCCAAATCCTCCATGGTGAGTATATTCATAAGCAGACACTACTTAACCAATCAGAAATCAAATTACTGCATGCACAGGTTAACCCTCATTTCTTGTTTAATGCCCTTAATACGATTAGCGCCATCACTCGTCGTGACCCAGACAAAGCGCGCAGTCTAATTCAGCACCTCTCCCAGTTTTTCCGTAGTAACCTAAAGCAAAATATCGATACCGTATCACTGCACGATGAACTCTCGCATGTAAACGCCTATCTGACGATCGAGAAAGCTCGATTTACTGACAGACTCACTGTCGATATTGATATCGAACCGTCACTACTCGACCGAAAAGTCCCGAGTTTCACCCTGCAACCATTGGTTGAAAATGCTATCAAACATGGTATTTCCACCAAAATAGAAGGGGGCAGCGTACGAATCTATAGCGTGAAATCAGAGACAGGGCATCGCATTATTGTTGAAGATGACGCTGGAACCTATTGTGCACCCAAAAATGATCATCAAGGACTGGGAATGCAAATCGTCGATAAACGGCTAAGCAACAAATTTGGTCGTGACGCAGCGCTAAAAATTGAGGTAGAAAAAAACACCTACACTCGAATGAGCTTTATTATTCCCGCGCAAGAAAATCACGTTCACACAAGGAACACTGTGACCTCATGACCACTATGACTGCTTTAATAATTGATGATGAGTGCTTTGCCCGCGAAGAGCTCATTGAGCTGCTGGCCGATATGGAAGGCATTAACGTGATTGATCAGGCAAGCAATGCTATTGAAGGGCTTAAAAAGATTAATAGCCTAAAGCCTGATGTCGTCTTTTTAGACATACAAATGCCACAGATTACCGGCATAGAACTACTAGGAATGTTAGATCCTGACTCCATGCCTAACGTCGTCTTCGTCACGGCCTATGATCAATACGCGGTACAAGCGTTTGAAGACAATGCTTTTGATTACCTGCTTAAACCTATTGACCCAGCAAGGCTCAACAAAACCGTGAATCGACTGCTAAAACAAGAGCAAAGAACTCACGATCTCGTCCAATCTATGTCGCCTGCGACGTTAGATCAGATCCCCTGTGTCGGACACAACCGAATCGTCATAATTCCAACCCTAGAGGTCGAGTGCGCGTTTAGCGATATTACTGGAGTTCAAGTTAAAACGCCGACACAACAAGCCAATAGTCAGCTATCACTGAAAATACTCGAAGCAAAAACACCGCTATTACGTTGCCACCGCCAATATCTTATCAACGTGAAAAGCATAAAAGAGATCAAACTTTTAGAGCATGGACTGGCTGAAATCATCACTCATAGTGACTTTTCTGTTCCTGTAAGCCGGCGCTACCTGAAAAACCTGAAAGAAACATTAGGTTTTCAATAAGTTCCACTTTTTGGGGCGCGTCTATTTGCCACCACACCCCAAAACATCATAAACGCTCAAGCTCTTATACGATTAAGCTCTCAAGCGTTCATTGCACTATTATTCTGCATTTAGCGCTCGTCTGACCCTATCATTAGCGCTTCGCCATTGCTCTGACTTGAATAGTTCAGATAAGTGATAATTTTGCTTACGAAGCATTACCTGCGCTTTAGGTACCGCTGTGATTGGCAAGTTATCTAATACCTCTACGGCTGATTGTCGGTTATTACACATGAGGAGCATATCGCACCCAGCTTGCATGGATCGCAATGCTCGCTCGGCAGGCCCTCCCATAATGGCCGCGCCTTCCATAGATAAATCATCAGAAAAGACAATACCGTTAAAGTTCATTTGCTCTTTTAGCACTGTCTTCAGCCAGTAAGGCGAACCACTCGCAGGGTGCTCATCGTAATGAGGATAGACAACATGGGCTGGCATCATCGCATCAAGCAGCCCTGCTTCGATTTGCTGTTTAAATATTAAGATATCTTTTTCAAACAAATCAGTCCGTTCATCATATGGCGTTTCCAAGTGCGAATCAGCAATCACCCCCCCATGACCTGGGAAGTGCTTACCCGTTGTTGCCATACCAGCCTGTTTCATACCAGAAATAAATGCACTACTAAAGCGTATAATACTCGCAATATCTTCACCAAACGCACGGTTACCGATGGCTTTACAAGCGTGCCCTTGATCCAATACCGGAGCAAAGCTCAAATCAATGTCATGAGCAATAAGCTCCGCCGCCATTAACCAACCCGCTTGCTTAGCTAGCGCCTCGTCACCCAGCTCTGCATAACGTTGCGCGGCGGGTAAGAGCGTAAAGCCTTCTCGAAAACGCTGTACACGACCGCCTTCTTGATCAACACCAATAATAATAGGCTTCTTCGCTGCCGCTCGTATTTGACGGTTTAACTCAATGAGCTGCTCTGAGTCATGATAATTGCGAGAAAATAGGATCAAACCTCCAACCGTAGGGTGCTCTAAAACCTCACGGTCTTCCGCGCTCAGTTCAAAACCTTCTACATCTAGCCATAACGGTCCCATTAGTTGTCCTCTGCAATTTTATTATCAAATAGGGGTGCGAAAAGATTATTCCGTTTATTTTTGATTTACAATGACTATCGCTAAGTAACGACTGAGTTTTCGCACCAGATAGCAAGGAGTATATCGCGATGAGTCAAGCCGAGTATTATATTGGTGTCATGTCTGGCACGAGCTTAGATGGCGTAGACGTTGCGTTAGTCTCCATTAATGGCAAACAAATTTCTCTGATAGAAACGCATTTCCATAGCTATCCTGCCCACCTCAAGGAGGGCGTGCTTGCAATATGTCATGGTCAACATACTGACTTACGAGCCATTGGTGAACTCGACCACCAGCTAGGGCACTTGTACGCACAAGCCACAGTGCAACTGCTGCACAAGGCTAACTATTCCCCCGAGCAAATCACAGCTATCGGTAACCACGGTCAAACCGTATTTCATCAACCAGATGGCGCATCGCCTTTTACCATTCAGTTAGGTGATAACCATATACTGGCAGCAAAAACCGGCATCAATACTATTGGCGACTTTAGGCGTAAAGATATGGCGCTTGGCGGGCAAGGGGCACCGCTTGTTCCTGCGTTTCACCGCTACTTGTATGGCACCAATACTTCCTCACTCGTGATTCTTAATATTGGCGGCATCGCCAACGTATCGATTCTTCAGCCCAATGGCTCTGTCATAGGGTTTGATACCGGACCTGGAAATACTCTAATGGATACCTGGTGCTCAACTTTCCTCAACAAAGCCTTTGATGAAGATGCACAAGAAGCCAAGCAGGGTCTGGTTAACCAACCATGGCTAACACAGTTACTGACTGATGAGTACCTATCTCGTCCTGCCCCTAAAAGCACCGGTCGAGAATACTACCACCAAGAGTGGCTAGACTTACAATGTGCTCAACAGACGCCTTTACTATCGGTTCACGATACCTTGCGCACACTCACTGAGTTTACGGTACAAACGATCGTTGCTGCGCTGATTCCATACCAACAAGGCACACACCCTAAACTATTAGTTTGTGGCGGCGGCGCTAACAATCCAATCATTATGCAGCGCCTCAATGCGCTCCTTGATGGTTGGCATGTAGCAAAAACCGACAGTGAAGCCATCAGTGGTGATTATATGGAGTCCATGGCATTTGCATGGTTAGCGCATTGTTATATTCACCAAATTCCAAGCAACTTACCTTCAGTAACAGGCGCAAGTAAGGCCGTGCCACTTGGCGTGCTTTACTCCGCAAACTAGGAAACATTATGACTAACGACGCACTACTGCATGCCCTGACTCAATTGGTTTCTGAAGGGCGCAACTCTGACACGATGGATATCGACCTGTTATCAAGCCAAGATATTGTCCAGCGCCTCAATCAGCAAGATCGTCTCGTCCCACTCGCGGTGGAACAAGTCATTCCTGACATCGCGCGAGCTGTAGATACTATTACTCATGCTTTCAAAAACAATGGTCGGCTTATTTATATCGGAGCTGGGACCAGCGGACGCCTTGGGGTATTAGATGCTTCAGAGTGCCCCCCTACTTTTGGAACGTCACCGGAGATGGTGGTTGGCATTATCGCAGGCGGCAATGATGCCATGTTTAAAGCAAAAGAGGGCGCGGAAGATGATCCTGAATTAGGTCAGGGCGATCTTATCAATATCGAGCTTAACGCCAATGATGTCGTTGTTGGCATCGCCGCTAGCGGACGAACCCCTTATGTGATTGGTGCACTCGAGTATGCCAATGAGATTGGAGCAGCAACTGTCTCACTATGTTGTAACCCAGATTCGACATTGGCGACTATCGCCTCTATTGCTATTAGCCCGGTTGTGGGACCAGAAGCGTTAACAGGCTCGACAAGACTCAAGTCTGGAACCGCGCAAAAGCTGGTGCTCAATATGTTAACAACTGCCAGTATGATTCGTCTTGGTAAAAGCTATGAGAACCTTATGGTGGACGTAAAAGCCACAAATGCGAAATTAATCGCCCGCGCCGCTCGTATCGTTATGCAAGCAACAGACTGTACTGAACACGTTGCCAAGCAAGCCTTAAAAGACACAGACCACAATGTCAAACTTGCCATTTTGATGATCCTGACAGGCCTTAATAAACAGGATGCACAACAACAGTTAATGGAAAAAGAAGGCTTCTTACGAAAGGCTGTCAACGCCAATACAAATACTTCCAACACGAAGACTTCTTGAGACTGATAAGAACCCGGCGTCAAGCTAGCCTATGCGCTAAAAAAACAACCTACAGCAGAAAGAGTAATGGGAGCATTAGATCCCATTACTCTTTCAAATTGAGGCTTAATACAAATAGAGGCTTAATTCGAGTACTCGCTCCAACCGCGCTGCCATTCCATGCGAAAGCGCTGTGCGTCGGGAAGCCCTTCACAAGCGCCTGTATAATACTGCCCAGAAAGACCAATCTGATAAGCAAAATCCGCATCACAAAACTCGATGACACCGATTTGATAGCCGCGTTCATATTCAGCATGGTTAGCAGGACCGAGCTCTTGTAACGCGGAGTATGTGCGAGGTAATTGCCCTCTCACGCCATCTTGATACCCTATTTTATTCCAGCTTCCCTGCTTGGCGAGCTCTTCAACACCATTGGCGCACCCAAATAATAATAGCCCAGCAAGTACAGTAATAATGGCTTTCATCGTCATCCTTTGTATCACATATGAATGCTGACACAATGCCAGTATTCCCTTAAGAAAGCCACTACTCACAGGCTTTAGTGATGCAACTCACGCTTCTCTACGACCGCTCAACCTATTATTTAGACCTCTTAAGCGACCATAAAACCACTTAACCTAGCTATTGACCACTTAATCAGCTATTTCACCACTCACCGAATAACAGCCGATCCTAGCCATCAAGTCACGTTATGATCACTGACAGATTTTAATACTATTACAAACAAAGGATAACAAACTATGTTGTGGTTCTTAACCTGCGTTGCCGCACTGATTGGCGGTTATTTTCTTTACGGCGCTTTTATCGAGAAAGTGTTTGGCATTAACGAAAAGCGTCAAACTCCCGCCCATACCAAAGCTGACGGCGTGGATTACGTTCCCATGTCGACAAAGAAAGTTTACTTAGTGCAACTGCTAAATATAGCGGGTGTTGGTCCAATCTTTGGTCCAATTATGGGTGCACTCTATGGCCCTGCTGCAATGCTTTGGATTGTACTTGGCTGTATCTTTGCCGGCGCAGTGCATGATTACTTCTCTGGCATGCTATCCATTCGCAACGGCGGTGCTTCCGTACCCACTATCACAGGTCGATACCTAGGCAATGGCGCCAAACATTTTATGAACATTTTTGCCATTGTCCTGCTATTGCTCGTTGGTGTCGTGTTTGTCTCAGCCCCTGCAGGCATGATCACCAACTTGGTCAACGACCAGTTTGATATGTCTATGAGCATGACAACCATGGTTATTGCAATTTTCGCGTATTACATCATCGCAACGATTGTACCAGTTGATAAAATCATCGGTCGCTTCTACCCACTGTTTGGCGCGCTGCTTATCTTCATGTCGGTCGGTCTAATTACTGCTGTAGCGATGTCGAGTGAGCACACGGTCATGGGCAACTTTGAAATCAGCGACATGTTTAGCAACATGAACCCGAATGACTTGCCGTTATGGCCTGCGCTATTCATTACTATTGCTTGTGGTGCGATTTCAGGCTTCCACGCGACGCAATCTCCATTAATGGCGCGTTGTATGGAAAATGAGAAAAATGGTCGTTTCGTTTTCTACGGAGCAATGATTGGTGAAGGTATTATCGCGCTTATCTGGTGTGCACTTGCGTTATCATTTTTTGGCTCAGTCGATTCATTAGCAGAAGCGGTGAAAAATGGCGGCCCAGGTAATGTTGTCTACAGTGCTTCATTTGGTCTACTCGGTGTATTTGGTGGCATCCTAGCCTTCCTTGGTGTTGTTATCTTACCGATTACCTCTGGTGATACCGCGTTCCGTTCTAGCCGTCTTATCCTTGCTGAATACTTCAACATGGAACAGAAGACGCTGCGTAACCGCCTACTTATGGCACTACCACTATTTGTTATCGGTGGCATCTTGACTCAAGTTGACTTCGGTATCATCTGGCGCTACTTCGGCTTCGCTAACCAAACAACAGCGGTAATGATGTTGTGGACGGCTTCCGCTTACTTACTACGTCACAATAAACTGCACTGGGTCACGACAGTTCCAGCCATGTTTATGACAACGGTTGTTATCACTTTCATCCTAAATAACAGCACGCTAGGCTTTGGACTACCAATGCAACTATCCACCATCCTTGGTATCGTAGGTTCACTTTCTATCACTGCATACGTGATGAAGAAGTCGAAAGGAAAAGGCGATATTGAAGCTGAGGAAGAAGAAAAACCACAGGGTAAAACTGAAACAGCCTAACCCTTATAGCGCTTCCCCCTAAAGACGCTATTCAATCCGAGTCCTGTTCATGGGCTCGGATTTTTTTGTCGTTAATACTACCCTCGTTGATTCCCATATAACCAAATAATAAAAAGCCCCAGCTGCAATACAGTTGGGGCTTGTTTAACGTATTCGAAATTGGGTGTTAATCGATTTGCTTAATCTGTAACTCTCTTGGCACTTCAAAGAACATGTTCTCTTCACGCCCTAAAACTTCTTCAACATCGCTCGCCCCTAAATCTCGAATGCGATCGATGATTTGATTAACCAGCTCTTCCGGAGCAGAAGCCCCCGCTGTCACACCAACAATCACCTTACCTTCAAACCATGCTGAATCGATAAGATCTGGAGTATCGGTTAAGTACGCTGGTGTACCCAACTTTTCTGCAAGCTCTTTTAAGCGGGTAGAGTTCGAGGAATTGGTCGATCCAACGACCACCATGACATCCACCGCTTCGGCTAATTCACGCACCGCATCTTGACGATTTTGAGTCGCATAGCAAATATCATCTTTACGCGGCCCTTGGATCTCTGGGAAGACTTCTCTCAAACGCTCAATAACATCGGCCGTTTCATCCACAGACAAGGTGGTTTGACTCACGTAATGCAAGTTACTTGGATCTTTGACTTGCAATGAATCCACATCAGCGGGTCGCTCTACTAAATACATGCCGCCTGTGCTACTGGCATACTGCCCCATCGTCCCTTCGACTTCAGGGTGGCCAGCGTGCCCAATAAGCACCACTTCCATATTCTTACGGCTCGCACGAGCCACTTCCATATGCACTTTTGTCACCAACGGGCAGGTCGCATCAAAGACCGTGAGCTCACGTTCTTTGGCTTCTTTACGAACAGCCTGAGAAACACCATGCGCCGAAAAAATAACGATATTGTCATCAGGAACTTCCGCTAGCTCCTCGACAAACACGGCACCGCGCTGCTTAAGGCCTTCAACGACAAAACGGTTGTGCACCACTTCATGTCGAACATAAATCGGTGGCTGATATAGCTCAAGCGCGCGCTCTACGATACTAATTGCTCTATCGACTCCAGCACAAAAGCCGCGTGGATTTGCTAATTTAATTTTCATGTCATTACTCATCAGTACACACCGATTGTTGCTTACTCTTTAGAAACAGGGCGACGAAACGTTATTCTACGGTGAGAATCTCGACTTCAAATGTTACATCTTGTCCTGCAAGCGGATGATTAAAATCCACCGTCACAGAATCCCCAGCAATGTCAGTAATAATGCCAGGAATTTCCATCCCGTCTGGGCCAGAAAAAGCCATTATTGTACCGACTTCCACCTCAGAGTCACCCACAAACTTGGCTCGGTCCATATGGTGAATATTATCGGGATTTGGTTGGCCAAACGCGTCTTCGGCTTTTAGTTCTATCGCTTGTTGGTCTGTTTCAGACATCCCAATCAAGCACTGTTCAAAGTTGTCACTCAGGCTACCATCACCAATAACAAGCTTGGCAGGCTTGCCCATGTTATGAGTGCTATCTGCGACGGAACCATCTTTAAGTTTAATGGTGAAATGCAGCGTTACTGCGCTATCTTGCTTTATTGTTGTCACGTTACGGCTTCCTTGTAATCAAGCGCTTATTATCAAACGACTACTTTCAAAATTACTGTTATCAAACGCTGTTATATAAAAAAGCGCCGTACGAATCAACGTACAGCGCTTAAGGTTATTCAAATTATGTCGCTAACTCGGCTGTTTTTTGCGGAAACTGTCGAGAATAATCAGGCCCGCACCAATACAAATAGTCATATCAGCCAGGTTAAAAGCAGGCCAGTGGTAAGTTCCCCAGTAAAAATCTAGGTAGTCCACGACATAACCATGTACCACACGGTCAAATACGTTACCAACAGCACCACCAATAATCATGGCGTAAGCAATATTGTTCCACTTTTCCGTTGCCGGTAATTTGCTCATCCAGTAGGTCAGCATTCCCGTAACAACAAAAGCGATACCAGTAAAGAACCAGCGCTGCCAACCTGCTTGGTCACTTAAAAAGCTAAACGCAGCGCCGTAGTTATGAACATATAAGAGGTTGAAAAATGGCAAAATCTCAATACGATTTGCCCATCCATACCCCATGCTGTCCATCACAACTAACTTGATAGCAATATCAGCAACGAAGATGAGTGCCGCTAGCCATAGCCAGCGGACTCCAGATTGTTTTAATGAAAACGTCTGCTCTGTCATTATATCGTTTAGGCGAACTTACGAACTTCGCCTTCACCTTCTACGTTAGTCACACAACGACCACAAATTTCTTCGTGACCTGCAATAGTGCCAACATCAGGCGTGTGATGCCAGCAACGATCACATTTCTTAGCTTCCGTCGCCGCGACTTCAACGAACAGACCTTCAACGTCTGTACTGTGTGCTGCCTCTGATTTTTCACTCAACGGCTTCACTTGCGCTTTCGACGTCAGAAGAACAAATCGTAGCTCATCTTCTAGCTTGTTGATCGTCGTTGCTAAAGCATCATCAGCAAAAATAGTCACTTCTGCTTGCAGTGAACCACCAATAGTTTTCTCTTTACGAGCGTCCTCTAACAGCTTGTTCACACTGCCACGAACCGCTTGAATTTGAGTCCAAAACTCATTGTTCAGCTCTTCACCTTCAGCAAGGTCAAACAGACCTTCATACCACTCGCCAGTGAATACAAATTTATCACGAGCGCCTGGCATTTCGTTCCAGATTTCATCTGCAGTAAATGACATGATTGGCGCCATCCAACGAACAAGCGCTTCAACAATGTAGTAAAGCGCACTTTGACAGCTGCGTTGAGCGTGACCGCCCTGCTTTGCTGTGTATTGGCGATCTTTAATCACATCCAGGTAGAAAGAACCCATTTCGATGGAGCAGAACTGCATAAGACGTTGAGTCACACCGTGAGTGTTGTATTCACCGTAAGCTTTAACAATCTCTTCTTGCGCCGCAAATGCACGACCCACAGCCCAGCGATCCAACGCCACCATTTCTTCAGCAGGCACCAAGTCGGTCTCAGGGTTGAAGCCGTTTAGGTTAGCCAAGAAGAAACGTGCTGTGTTACGAATACGACGGTACGCATCCGCAGAGCGCTTAAGGATTTCATCAGAAACCGCGACTTCACCAGTGTAGTCCGTTGAAGCAACCCATAAGCGAAGGATATCAGCACCAAGCTTGTTAGTGACATCTTTCGGTGCCACAACGTTACCGATGGATTTAGACATCTTACGTCCATTACCATCAACAACGAAGCCGTGCGTTAGCACTTCTTTGTAAGGTGCTTCGTCTTTCATCGCAATGGATGAAATTAATGAAGACTGGAACCAACCACGGTGTTGATCTGAACCTTCTAGGTAAAGATCGGCACTGTGACCGTTGTACTCTTCGCGAGAATCCACTACCGAGTAGTGCGTCACGCCTGAGTCAAACCATACGTCTAGCGTATCCAATACTTTTTCGTATTTATCAGCGTCTTCAGCACTCATCAGCTCTGCAGGATCAACATCCCACCACGCTTGAATGCCTTTTTCTTCAACTAATTTAGCCACTTTCTCGATAAGAGCTGGGCTCTCCGGGTGTAGTTCTGCAGTTTCTTTGTGAACAAACAGAGCAATTGGCACACCCCAAGTACGCTGACGAGAGATACACCACTCAGGGCGACCTTCAATCATACCTTCAATACGGCTTTGACCCCATTCAGGCATCCACTCAACATTCTTAATCGATTCTAGTGCTTTAGCACGCAGACCAGCTTGATCCATTGAAATGAACCACTGTGGTGTTGCACGGAAGATGATTGGTGTTTTATGTCTCCAACAGTGCGGGTAGCTGTGCTCATACGCGTGATGGTGCAATAGCGCCCCTTTCTCTTTTAGCACTTCTAAAACAGAATCGTTCGCTTTGAAAACGTGCTGGCCAGCAAACAATTCCGTGTCTGGCAAGTAAACACCGTTAGAACCTACAGGGTTCGCAACTTCCAAGCCGTATTTTTTACCAACAATAAAGTCTTCTTGACCATGACCAGGCGCAGTATGGACTACACCAGTACCAGAGTCTGTCGTTACGTGCTCACCAAGAATGGCCGGTACAGTAAAATCATAAAACGGGTGATTAAACTGAGCTAACTCAAGATCTTCACCTTTTGCGAAACCAAGATTATGGAAGTGCTCGATACCCGCACGGTCCATCACATCTTTCGCAAGTTCAGATGCCACGATGATACGTTGCTCTTGCTGTTCACCTTTGGCTTCAACTTGAACCAATACATACTCTAAATCGTCACGTAAACATACTGCACGGTTAGCAGGCAGCGTCCAAGGCGTCGTTGTCCAAATAACAATAGACAACTCACCTTGACCAGCGTGGCCTTCAGCTAGAGTAAATTTCTCTAGTAGGGCAGCTTCATCTGCGGCAGTAAATTTAACATCAATAGATGGCGACACTTTATCTTTATATTCAACTTCTGCTTCAGCCAGCGCTGAACCACAATCCGTACACCAGTGAACGGGCTTAAAGCCTTTCAACAAGTGACCGTTGTCGGCAATTTTGCCTAACGCACGAATGATGTTCGCTTCGGTACCAAAGTCCATTGTGCGATAAGGCTTATCCCACTCACCCATGATACCAAGACGCTTAAAGCTCTCTTTTTGACCTTCAACTTGGCCAGCGGCATATTTACGGCACTCTTCGCGGAATTCAGAGGCAGAAATCTTCTGTCCTGGCTTGCCTTTTTTCTTCTCTACCATCAGTTCGATAGGAAGACCGTGACAATCCCAACCTGGAATGTAAGGCGCATCAAAACCAGAAAGGGTTTTGGATTTAATAATAATGTCTTTAAGAATCTTGTTCAGTGCGTGGCCGATATGAATATCACCATTCGCGTATGGAGGGCCATCATGTAAAACAAATGACTTTTTGCCTTTTTTAGCCTTACGGATTTCACCGTAAAGATCTTCTTTATACCAACGCTTCAGCATCTCTGGCTCACGATTAGCCAGATTACCGCGCATAGGAAACCCTGTTTCAGGTAGGTTCAGGGTATCTTTATACTCACTCATCGATTCTTAATTCCGTTGTATTGGGCGACAGTTAGACATTATGTTAGCGGTGGAATCTCCCACTAACCCATACACTGAAGTAGCCACACCCTTGCGACTTCAGCATCCAATTCTATTTGCTGTTTTAACAGCTGCAACGAGTCAAATTTCTTCTCATTGCGTATTTTGTGAAGCAATGCGACTTCAATTTGCTTTCCGTACAGATCGCCTTCAAAGTCAAACACATGTACTTCTAAATCTTGCTTGGTACCATTGACAGTTGGTTTATTTCCGATGTTAGCTATGCCGCCTCGTGGTATAGAGTCTATCCCCATCACTTGTACCGCATAGACACCACTTACCGGTGAAACATGACGCTTCAAAGAAACGTTAGCCGTCGGAAAACCAAAATCACGCGCTAATTTTTGACCGTGAGCGACACGGCCCGATACGGTATAGTCCCGCCCCAGCATTTTTGCACTGGCATCAAGTTCATCATTCGCTAATGCTTGACGAATCGCCGTACTGCTGACCCGTGCCTCACCGACACGAAAACTATGTGTATTGACGACCTCAAAGCCAAACTGTTCTCCAGCTTGCTTAAGCATGTCAAAGCTACCTAGTCGGCCTTTACCAAACCGAAAGTCATCACCAATTACCAAGTATTTAACACCGAGCTTACTCACCAATAAATCACGTATAAATGACTCTGGTGACAAATCCGCAAAATGACGATTGAAATTAACACAAAGCAAACGGTCTATGCCCATTTGCTCAAGCAATTCAAACTTATCACGTAAGCGTGTTAAACGCGCCGGTGCTTTATCTTTGGCAAATAACTCCATCGGTTGCGGTTCAAATGTCATTACCACAGAAGGCAAATTCAAAAGCTGTGCTTTCTCTTTTACCTGTTCGAGTACACGTTGGTGACCTAAATGTACACCATCGAAATTACCAATCGTCAACACACAGCCATGATGTTGATCTCTTAGGTTGTGGATGCCTCGAATAAGTTCCATGAAACGACTAAACCACCTGTTGAAGTTAATAATAGCAGTGTGAAACCGACGGATTATAACGAAACATTGCTAATCTGTCGCTGCTTTTAAATCCTTCACTCTAATGCCAAGTAGCAAGAGTGTAAATAGGTAGGTTGCCCCACCAAGCACAATCAACATTGTTAGCGTTGTAGCGCGCTGTGCGAGCCCCCAAGATAACCACTGTTGCATGTCATCTAAACGCCACACAACTACCGCCACCATCACGATGGCACTCACGGCTAGTTTGGCAATAAAAATCAGCGTTTGCTTAGTTACTCGGTATACCTGCTGAATATGAAGACCTCGATACAACAGCACCATATTGACCAACGCCGATAAGGCTGTCGCCATCGCAAGACCAACATAGCCATAGAAATAAGCGAATATGGCATTAAACACCATATTAGAAGCCATCGCGATAATGCCGTACTTAACTGGCGTTTTGGTGTCTTGTCGCGAGAAATACCCCGGAGCCAGAACTTTAATCAACATAAAGTTAAGTAGCCCTGACGCATAAGCCAACAAAGACATCGAAGCTTGCTCTACATCATGAGGGGTAAATTCACCACGCATGAATAACACCATCAGCATTGGTTTAGCGAGTACCATCAAACCAAGCATGGCTGGCAACCCAAGCAACACCACCATTCTTACTCCCCAATCCATCGTCGATGCAAACCCTTGGCTATGGGCATCGACATGTTTTCGAGATAAGGCGGGAAGAATAACGGTGGCAATCGCAATACCAAATAACCCTAACGGAAACTCTAGTAATCGATCGGAGTAATACAGCCAACTGATAGAACCCGTAGCAAGAAAGCTGGCAATAAACGTATCAAACAACAAATTAATTTGGCTGACCGACACACCAAAAAGAGCAGGAATCATTAACGTTCGAATTTTAACAACGCCAGGATCACGCCACCCCCACTTAGGTTTCACTAATACCCCAGCCTTAACTAGGAAGGGAATTTGAAACACAAACTGCACAAAGCCACCAAGAAAAACACCAATCGCCAAACCAATTTCGGGCTGTTCAAGACTTGGGGCAATAAACCATGCGCTGCCAATAATCATCACGTTTAAGAAAACAGGTGTAAACGATGAGACCGCAAATTTCCCCAAGGTATTGAGAATGGCACCGGACAAGGCGACAAAGGTAATAAACCATAAATAGGGAAAGGTGATCTTCAACATCAAGCTGGCTAGCTCAAACTTAGGCGCAGCAGGCCCATCATTAAGCCAATCTAGGAACCAACCAAAACCAAATAACGCCGTCACGACACCGGAACCGAGGACACCAAACAGTGTCACTATCGATACAAGCACACCAAGCGTCCCTGACGCCTTGGCAATAAGATCTCGAGTTTTCTCTTTATCACCCGCGGCATGGTACTCTGTTAAAACGGGTACGAAAGCTTGCGAAAATGCCCCTTCAGCAAACAAGCGACGTAAAAAGTTAGGTATTTTGTTGGCAAAAAAGAACACATCCGCACTGGCACCGGCTCCCATTAAATTTGCCACGACAACATCGCGAACCAGTCCCAATACTCGGGACACAAGTGTCATTGCACTCACAATCATGCCTGACTTAAGAAGCCTTTTACTCACTTGAACCCCTAATTACCTTGCTAATACCTTGTCACAGAAAGGTTTCTATCGTCTTTGTTATTGAAGAGCGGATTAGTATTAGCATTGGTTGAAAAATACTGTTAGAATCCCCGCCATCTTAACCGCGAAGACCTCCAGATATCAAAACTTGTTTTATATCGTTGGGTTTTTGCACAAATCAGTTGACATTTAAGTGCAAATAGAGGATATTCCTCGCCCTTAAATTGTCACCGAACTAAGTTTTTGGGAGTTAGACCCTTGGCAAACAGTAAATCTGCTAAGAAGCGCGCTATCCAAGCTGAGAAACGTCGTCAGCACAATGCTAGCCGTCGTTCTATGATGCGCACTTACATGAAAAAAACTATCGCTGCTATTGAAGCAGGCGATAAAGAAGCAGCAACAGCGGCACTAGTTGAAGTTACACCTCTTCTAGACCGTATGGCGACTAAAGGCCTTATTCATAAGAATAAAGCGGCTCGTCATAAGTCTCGCTTCACTGCAGCAATCAAAGCTCTTTAATTAGAACTTGATTTGCATTAAAAAACCGGCCTTGGCCGGTTTTTTTGTATCTATTACTTTTATACTTCGTTGCTAATGAAGGACTACGTTCACGCAACGATAATCCTCCAACACCGTACTGCTTTACTCTTCTTTGCAATACAAGCCATGTAGTAGCTCAATCATTTGACGAACTTCGACACTGCTTAATGTGTAGAAGACAGTCTGAGCCTCTTTGCGTGTCGACACTAGCCCATCCCGACGCAGCCACGCCAAGTGCTGAGAAAGCGCTGATTGGCTTAGCTTTAAATAATCGCACAACTCACCAACTGACAACTCAGTATTATGCAGCATGCAAAGTATTTGCAGACGACGCTCGTTGGCCATCGCTTTTAGGAGAACAACCGCTTGTGGTGCGTTTTTTTCCATCTCCTGCAAATTCATATTTTACCTCTTTCTTTTCAGCAACGTCAGACACGAGCTTTTGTCTTAATAGCCATGCCTTGTCAATTAGTACAATTCATCACATTTTACATGGCTATAATCAAACTGCGTAACAGTTTTTAAACAAATTCATGGCTCTTTAACGATAGACAATTTCCTAAACGTTTAACAACTCGCTAAAGTCTGCTTCGCATACCCCTTTCACCGCGGGGTGCTGAATCATTCTCTCTGCAAAAATGACATAATATTCTTCTTTAAGATCATCAATATCACCAATATGCTGAAGTGGGCGCCGATCGGAAATCTCGGACATATACAAGCTTGGAGCCAAAAAGATGACGTCTTCTTTATACATGGAGAAAGCTTTCATCAAGGCGACATCATCAAATTCGCCTAAAATGTTGGGCTGAATGCCTTGTCGATCGAACCATTGGTGAATTTTTCGTCCCATCGATGTTCGACTTCCGGGAAGAAGGAGCTTTCTTTGCTCCAATATTTCAGGGAAATGCCCCCCCTCAACATGGCCGGAAGTAAAGAAACTCATACGACTTTCTCCAAGCTTTTTACTAAATAGCCCAGGGCTTTGACTGGAATCTACTGGACAGTCCGACAAAATCATATCCAGTTTATGTTGAGAAAGCTGTTCTAATAACATTTCGTGAGTCGACTCAAAACACCTTAAGTGAATACTGTTGTCATCAGGAATAGTAGTCATGAGTATTTTGCTCACTAAACGTTTTGATAATGCATCTGCTACGCCGACATCAAAAAGAATATTTGAGCGTTGGCTGTAATTGACAATATCGAGCATTTCATAACTCAAGCCAAACATGCGATCCGCGTATTTATAAACAAGCTGGCCTAACTCTGTCGGCTCAACGCTTCTTCCATTTCGCTTCGTTAGCTTGCCATCCATTCTTTCCTCTAGTGCTTTGATCTGCCCAGTCACCGTTTGAGGCGTTAAAAATAGAGCATCTGCCGCCTTAGTTACCGAGCCTTGTTTGCACACCATCCAGAAATAGTACACGTGGTTATAGTTTAAATGTGACATGACTTACCGCCTTAAAATTCTCCACACCTTTATAGCAAAATCTCTCGAACCCATCAATTATCGATAAAACCGAACCAAACAAACACAAACATCGTTTTTACCGAATAAGTCACAGTCATAGCTGTCATATTACTATCGCTATAAAACGATAAAATCGAATTTACTCATTAAAAATCGTCTATTTATCTATTTTTCTCACGATCAACAAACCAATTAAAAATCAATAGGTTAAAACAAAACCGCTCGATTAGTACTTTAAAAAAACCACAAATATCGCAGTTATTAACGAGCGACACATTATCGTCATATTACTGTCATATTTCAGATCTACTATCGCTGCAGATTCAACTACAGACCTACAACAAACTTATTAAGGTCACACGGAGAAAACTATGATTAACCAAGCAACGACAGCTGCGACACCTACGTCGAATTCGACACGTTGGCTACGCTGGGCTAACTTGGCATTCATGCTGTATTTACTACTTCTTGCTGTATCTATGGTAGGCAGTGGATTTAAGATCGCAACGGGTGAACAGGCTAAGGTCTTGTTTGAGTTTGCATCTCATCCTATTGCTGGGTTAATGATTGGTCTCGTCGCTACGGCCCTGATCCAATCATCAAGTACCGTTACTTCAATCATTGTTGGTCTTGTTGCCGGCGGACTTCCGGTCACCGTCGCTATTCCGATGATCATGGGTGCAAATATTGGCACCACGGTAACCAATACATTGGTTAGTCTTGGCCACGTGCGCTGCAATACTGAATTTAAACGTGCCTTTGCAAGTGCCACTATTCATGATTTCTTTAATCTATTAGCCGTCCTCATTTTCTTACCACTAGAAATGATGTTTGGCATTTTTGAAAAAGTCTCCCATTGGCTAGTTTCACCAATGCTTGCAACAGGTGATATGAGTATGGGTGGTTTGAACTTTATCAAGCCAATGACAAAGCCTGTCGTCTCTGCTATCCAAGAGCCATTAATGCAATTTGGTAACGTGACAGGCGGTGTACTACTGATTGTGCTTGGTATCGCCACTATCTTTGTCGCTATCACCGTGATGGGCAAGCTAATGAAGAGCCTAATGGTAGGACGTGCTCGTGAAATCCTGAAAAACGCGATTGGTCGTGGCCCTATCCACGGTATCGTTTCGGGCTCTATCGTTACGGTCTTAGTTCAGTCTTCTTCAACAACAACAAGCTTAATGGTTCCACTTGTTGGTACTGGTACGTTGAAAGTACGCGATGTTTACCCATTCACTCTGGGTGCTAATATCGGCACGTGTATCACTGGCCTGCTTGCCGCGACTGCTGTTTCTGGAGAATTCGCTATTTTCGCTCTTCAGATTGCTCTGGTTCACTTGGTCTTTAACGTATTCTCAACCATCTTTATCTTTGGTATTCCGTTCTTAAGAGAGCTACCAATTAAAGGGGCAGACTACCTTTCTGAGATGGCGATCAAAAACAAAGCCGTAGTTGCTGGATACCTTGCTTCTATCTTTGTTGTGATTCCGGGTACGATCCTCGCACTAACAGCATAAGCATAAAACCAAGAACGACACCGCTCCACATAAAGTGGTGAACGAAAAAACGAAGCCCAACTTACGATAAGTTGGGCTTTTTCGTTATCTGTTACCAATTGTGGGCATAGCTAGTAGTCACCATAGTCATAGGCATCGTACACGTCATAGTGTTCAATCAAATCCACTTCATCCACGTAATCCCAATAATAATGGCGGTCGTAATAGTAGTCATAATAGGGATCGCCTACATAGTAGGTTTTAATACGCTTATCATTGGTCCATAGATAGTAATTCGATGCTTTAAGCACCGGAACTTGTAACACTTGCTGACCAACCTTAATCGTCTCACTGGCCGCTATGACCCCGACAAATGTCATCGGTTTTCCTTGCATAAACACCGCAGGGTCTAAAAATCGTTCCACCTTAACGACAAAACGCGAAGAGCCTTGCTGTGTTTCATCTGGCCTTCCTTTGTCATCGAGTTCAAATTGGCTGATTTCTACTACACTTGAACCCTCTGTAGGGTTGCTGACTTTCGCAATAACCCCTCCCCATCTGGCTGGCTGGCCAACGACACTATTTCCATCACTCACTGCCGTTTTATAGGCCACTAATTGCTTTTCATCCGCGACTTTTATTTCCGAGGGCGCACTGCTGCAACCCGCTAACACCACCAACAATACAAGTCCAAACCATCGCATAATATGCTCCTTTGCAAACGCCTCTTTTACTATTATGAGCGACACAGACCGTTGCTCGCAAGGTGAAGGGGCTATTCAGCCTATTAATGTCTCAGCCCCAAAACGCCGACAGTGATGCGAGCACCCGATACAAGCAAGCTAATTATCACCAACAGCAATAAACACACACGATGCTGACTAAACGTTTACCTGCGGTGGGTTATGTTTTTCTCAGCGGTTATTTACCCTACCTCAAAGTCCAATAACAATGTGAATTCCTTATGAAAATCAAAACACTTCTTCTTATCGCTATGTTGAGCTCGCCTTCTTATGCATATTACTGTGATCAAACCTCTGATGGTGCTATCGACGGCGCGGTTGATGGAGCCATTACTGGTGCCGTTGTGGGCGGTATCGTGGATGGTGGCTCAGGCGCGGCGGCAGGAGCGGCTATTGGTGGTGGTGCAGGCGCGGTAGGCGGTGCAATCGATGGCGCTTACGATGAAGAAGCTTGTGAAGTGGTCGGTGATGTAGTGGAAGAAGATGTCATTGAGGAGGAGATCGTCGAAGAAGAGATCATCGAAGACGAGTACTACGACTAACTGTTACCTATGTAACTAAAGTAACCTTGAGTTTGTTACTGACCGTAATAAGAAATTTATCTTACACTGCCTAATAATTAAAACGGGAGTATGGTCATAATGAAAAAGATTGCTTTAGTTACTGGTGCTTATCAAGGTCTTGGGCTAGCCACTTCGGCTCTATTAATGGAACAAGATTACCATGTCATTATGGCCGATGTGCAATCTTGTAGCCCACTTGCCAATCAGTTTCGTCGACAAGGCTACTCTGCCTCGCACCTAAAGCTCGATCTTGCCATGTCCTCAATATTTCCTGCTATCGCCAATCTAATTGATGAGCAATTTGGTCAACTGGATGTATTGATCAACAATGCCGCTATCTTAGTCGATATGGGGCAGCACCCCTCCCAACTGGATGAAGATACGTACCGCAGAGTGCTTGAGATCAACCAAATAGGTCCGTTCTTGTTAACGAAAGCGCTAACGCCTTTGCTAAAGAATGCCAAACAAGCGCGCATCGTGAATGTCTCCAGTCAAGTTGGGCAACTCGCGCAACTTTCGGATATGAACTCCCCGATTAAAGAAGATATTTGCGCTGCCTACCAAGCATCAAAGATTGGGATTAATGCGAACACTGTGCTCTTTGCCAAAGAACTTGAGCCCTATGGTATTAAAGTCAATTCTTGCTGCCCAGGGTGGGTTGACTCCGCTATGAATAGCGATGACTTACCAGACTATGGTGATAACGTAAGACCAAAGACACCACGAGAAGGCGCTGATACCGCCGTTTGGCTAGCGACACTCAACGAAGATGGCCCAACGGCAGGATTCTTTACCGATCGAACTCGTATTGATTGGTAGCCTCTCCGTTAGCACCATATAAAAATGGCCGAGTAATGCTCGGCCATTTTTGTTACACAGAAAACGGATATTTTATTGGCTCATGACACTGATAGTCACGGACCTCAAAGTCATCGATGGTCACCCATGTCTCTAAATCTTTTAATGATTTAATCTTGGGGTTAATGTGGAACGTTGCAGCAGAAAGCGGTTCACGCTTTAACTGCACATCACGCATAAGTTCGAGTTGATCTTCATAAATATGCCCATTGACGATTTTATGATAAGCCTTACCGGGTTTCTTACCAGTGATCTGCGCCATGATGGCCAAAAAGACATAGACTTGCACCATGTTAAAATTCAGCCCCAGCGGAACATCACATGAACGCTGCGTACTGTTTAAATGCAACGTATCACCAAGCAATGAAAAGTGGTGGCTGTACATGCACGGGCGTAAACAACCCATGTGGAATTCACCTGGATTATAAAAATTTAAGATTTCACCACGATCATCAACACCACGCGTTAAATCATCCACAATTTTGCCAAGTTGGTCGATATGCCCCCCATCGGGTTTCGCCCAAGCACGCCCTTGAACACCATACACACGTCCCATATCGTCTTCACCTTTACGATATGAATTGTTCAACCAAGCTTCATTAAGGTTCGCGTTCGCATCCCAAGTTTTTGTGCCTAACTTACGAAAATCTTCCGCATTATCATAGCCACGAATATAACCAAGCAATTCAGCAACCGCAGACTTCCAGAAACTTTTACGAGTCGTCACTAAAGGAAACGCATTGCCCGCAACATCATAAGTAAGATCTGCGTTGATAACGGTTAAACAGCGCTTCCCTGTTCGTTCATTTTCAACCCAAACGCCTTCATCAACAATACGCTGACATAAATCCAAATACTGCTTCATAACAATTCCTACTACTTTGCTGCGTTATGTGTCGTGTTGCTATTGACCTTGTAGGCCCATGCCACCATCAAGGCACCTAAGATAACCATCGGCAACGATAAGATCTGCCCCATTGAAATGAAGCCACCAAATAGGCCTAAATGCGCATCAGGTTCACGAACATACTCAATAAGGAATCGGAAACAACCGTACCCTAACAAGAATAAGCCAGATACCGCACCTTCAGGGCGTGGTCGTTTAATAAACCAATTTAGAATAAGGAAAAGCACCACGCCTTCTAGCGCGAACTCATACAGCTGAGACGGGTGCCTTGGAAGCGGGCCGCCATTAGGGAATACAATCGCCCAAGGCACGTCGGTTACACGCCCCCAAAGTTCACTGTTCATAAAGTTACCAATACGTCCCATCCCTAAACCGAACGGCACAAGTGGCGCGATAAAATCAGCAACATTGAAGAATGTACGACCATTCTTACGGGCATACCACAGCATGGCAGTAATCACGCCAAGTAGCCCACCATGGAAAGACATACCGCCTGTCCAGACTTTAAATAGGTATAATGGATCTTGTATTAAGGTATCAAATCCATAAAACAACACGTAACCTACACGGCCGCCGATCACCACCCCTAAAAAACCCGCGAAGAGCAAATCAGATACCTGCTCACGAGTCCAGCCAGAACCGGCCTTATCTGCACGCCTATTCGCCAACCACATCGCGAAAGCAAAACCAACTAAATACATCAAGCCATACCAGCGAACTGAAATAGGGCCAATCTCGAATAAAACGGGGTCAATACTAGGAAATTCAATAAATCCCTGAGACATAAACTGCTCTCTTAACGTTTGGGTAATAAAGGCTAAAACATCATTGAAAATGATACGAATACTAAGAAGACCGCGAAAATCTTTTTAAGTTTCGGAGTTGGTATTGTTGTCGCCAACTTAGCGCCAAATCGCGTCGTCAGCATCGAGGTCATCGCGATTGCTAACAATGCAGGTACATACACATAACCAAGGCTATATTCTGGTAGCCCATCAGCCTTGGTGCCATGGAAGATGAAGCCTATCATACCTGAGATCGCAATCACACAACCACACACTGACGAAGAGCCGACAGCTCGACGCATTTCTACACCATGCTTACTTAGAAAGGGCACCGACATCGAACCACCGCCAATGCCCGCCAAGCTCGATACCATGCCAATTATTGCCCCATACCAACTTGTCACTACCGGGGAAGGGAGTGGACGAGTCGATGTCGAGGATATCGACAAAATCATCTGGATCGCTAATGCCAATACAATCAATGCAAAGAGTTTAGGTAAGTATTGAAAAGGGACCCAATCCGCGACAAACGAGCCAACCAAACCGCCAACAATCACACCAGGCAACAGCCACTTAATGACGAAAATATCCACATTGCCAAGTTTCAGATGATTCAACGCGGAAGAACCGGAAGTAATAATGATAGACGCGAGTGAGGTAGCCAGAGCGATTTGCATCACCAACTCTGCAGAAATGCCAAACATCGGCAGTAGATAAGCCAGCGCAGGTACTACGATCAAACCACCGCCAATCCCCAGCAAACCCGACATCGTGCCAACTACTGCTCCTAAAATAAGCAGCATAAAAAGAAGTTCAAAGTTCATAATATTTCCAACAGGCAGGCGCTAAGATTTACCGGCACGAATAAAGCCAGCTAAGCCTTTTTCCTCAAAATAGTCACGCATCTGATTGTAAATCGAATTGCCATACGGTTGCAGCAATGCTTGGCTGGCTAAGTGTTTCAATTCTTCCATTGTGGTTTGACGAAGAAGATACTTCACTTTAGCTACATTTGAGGTATTCATACTCAATGTGTCATAGCCTAAGCCAACCAACAATAAGGCGCCTATCGGGTCACCCGCTAATTCACCACAGATGCACACGGGTAATTGATAAGACTGACATGTTTGGAAAATATGCTTCATCGCCGCTAACACCGAAGGATGTAATGTCTCATAGATATCAGCGACTTGTGCATTATTTCGATCTACTGCCAGCAAATATTGTGTCAAATCGTTGGTGCCTACTGAAACAAAATCGACTTTTTCCGCCATAAATGGCAGTAAATAAAGCATGGAAGGAACTTCGATCATCACACCGATCTGCGGTGGAACAATATCTTGCTGTAATTGCGCGACTTCATCATAAGCTTGATTAATCAGCGTAATCGCACCATCTAGCTCCTGAACCGAAGTCACCATTGGTAACAAAATACTTAGATTATCAAGCCCTTGACTGGCTCTTAGCATGGCTCGTAATTGAATAAGAAAAATATCGGGGTGGTCGAGCGTAAATCGAATACCGCGCCATCCAAGAAATGGATTATCCTCTTCAATCGGCAGGTACGGCAGCGCCTTATCTCCCCCAATATCCAGCGTTCTCATCACAACGCGTTTCGTCGGATAAGCCTGTAATACCGAGCGATATTGTTGCACCTGCTCTTCTTCTGAGGGAAACTGCTGCTGCAACAAAAAGGAAATTTCTGTTCGATATAGCCCGACACCATCGACACCCTTGTTCAATGAAATGCTGGTATCGGCGCTTAATCCAGCGTTGAGCAACACCTGAATGCGTTGACCATCTTTCGTGGCCGCACTCAAATCAAGCGTCTGCTCAACCATGCGAGACAACTCGCTCTCTTCCGTCACCAATTCACGGTATTCGCTTAACAGCTCTGCGCTTGGATCCGGGAATATCTCACCGCTATAACCATCAACAATTGACAGTTTGCCGCTTAAAAGCTCTGGGTTAATACTCACGCCCATGACCGCAGGTATGCCCATTGCTCGAGATAAGATAGCCGCATGGGAGTTCGCTGCACCCTCAAGCGATACGACCGCAAGCAACTTATCTTTGGGTACTGACGCTAAAATAGAGGCGGTTAGCTCTCTAACAACCAAAATTATCGGCTCAGAAAATTCGTGTACTGGCTGTTCAGAATTGTGGAGGAAAAATAATAATCGCTGACCGAGCTCTCGAACATCTTGTGCTCGCTCACGAAGGTAAATGTCGGACATTTTGGCAAAACGGTTCGCATAACTCTCTACCACTTGGCGAAGTGCCCAATCGGCTCTATCCCCCTTTGCTATCTGAATTTTCAGATCTTTTCGCAACATGGGATCATTCAGCAAATGGGTAAAGAGATCAAATATTGCTAACGCATCTTTGTTGAGTTCAAGATCCAGCTTCTTACGCATTCGCTTGAAATCTGCTAAGGCATTATCAATAGCAAGCGATAGCAGCTCTTGTTCACGATTTATATCTAACGCAGAGGCTGGAAATACGTTACTTAGCTCAGGCTGCGTGTTGTCCCACCACATAGGACCGATTGCAACCCCTGAAGAAGCCGCAATTCCTTTAACCACCGTTAGCTGATTATCGTCAAAAAAACCAAGCCCTTGTGATTTGGCATGGGCAATAAGTACCGCAACTTGCGCCGCAAGTGTTACTAAAAACGATTCTTCTGTTTCACTAAATTGACGGGATTGTTTTTGTTGAATAACAAGCACCCCTAGCACCTGCTTGCGGTGAATGATAGGGGTTCCTAGAAATGCATTGTAGGTATCTTCCCCTAGCTGAGGGAAAAATTTAAATGCGGAATGCTTGGCCGCTTGCGCGATATTGATCGGCTCAGCCGTGCGCTTTACTAGCCCTACCAGACCTTCGTCAAAGTTGATATGGATAGTATCACCTTGAAACGTTAGGCCTTGGGTCGCCATAAGCTCTAAGCGCTGTTGCTGCTCGTTAGCCAGATAAATTGTGCAGCATTCCGTATGCATAGCTGCACAAGTCTGTTTAACTAAGATTTCGAGGGCCACATGCACATTATCTTCTTTAGATACGTGCTCAACTATTTCCCTTAGTTGCGAAAGCATACTTACCCTCTTCGGTGTTTTCTTTTGCCTTTAAACTTACGTTCCTTAAAAGGCATTGCGAGAGAAGCAAATTCTTTCATCGCACGACGATACACATCACGCTTAAAAGAGACAACTTGCCTAACAGGATACCAATAACTTACCCAACGCCAACCATCAAACTCAGGGGTGCTACCGCGCTGCATATTAATCTTAGATTCATCACAATCTAAACGCAGTAAGAACCATTTCTGTTTTTGTCCAATACAGACAGGCTTCGAGTCCCAACGAACCAATCGTTTAGGTAGCTTATACCTTAGCCAATGGCGGCTAACACCGACAATTTTTACATCATCTTTTGTTAACCCGACTTCTTCGTATAATTCTCGGAACATGGCCTGCTCAGGGGATTCACCTTCGTCAATACCGCCCTGAGGAAACTGCCATGAGTGTTGCCCGTATCGTTTAGCCCAGAAGACCTGACCATGGTTGTTACAGATTACAATACCCACATTTAGTCGGTAACCATCGCCATCTATCACTGGCCAACCTCAATTAAATTTTCATTACCTTGATTTTTCCACATATCCCCAAGTTGAGCAAACGTAGACATCCGTAAATTTGAACATTTACCAGTTAATCGAACTTCTATGGATAAGTTTTGCTCACTGCATTACTTATCAACATCACAATGAGACCTAGACCACATTTATTCACCTTTTCTGTGAATAACCATGTGAAGAATCTTTGATCTTCTACTCTAACTCATCAGTGTTTTCTTACTCATCATCATGATAAAAATCACCACCAAAAAATAAACCCAGTAATAACAACGTATTAAACAGGCACAAAGAAATATAGAGCGTAAATAGATCTGCACTTCAAAGCAGGATCTTAGATCGGTCAAAGATCGACCAAAGGCAAGCTTATCCACACTCAGTAAGCTAACAATTTTATCAATCACGAATAATCAAGCATTAGTTTCACCAGTATACCTGTTTATTCATACAGACAATCAAAGATAAAAGAAATAAAAAATCAAGCTGTGGATAACTCATACATAGATCCAAACCGCCTCTCTTGTGATCTTTTTTTGTACAGGCAGCCACCATACTCCATGGTAAACTAAACGGGTCATTCATCTTTATTACATTCATTATTATGAAAGCAACCCCAACATCTGAAGCCGAATTACTTGCCCGAGCCCGAGCCATTGCTGGCCTGACATTTGGTGAACTCGCACAAGAAGCGAAAATGCACGTCCCAGAAACACTAAAACGAGATAAAGGTTGGGTTGGACAATTGTTGGAATGGCACCTTGGCGCAAAAGCGGGGAGTAAGCCAACCCAAGATTTTCCCGACATCGGTATAGAGCTTAAAAGCATTCCGATTAGTTATTCAGGAACACCATTAGAATCGACATTTGTCTGCGTCGCCCCACTTGTTGGTGTGCACGGACTGACATGGGAGCGCAGCCACATTCGTAATAAATTATCGCGCGTGCTTTGGTTGCCGGTAGAGGGTGAAAGAGAAATTCCGGTCGCAGAGCGACGAGTAGGGTCACCTTTAATTTGGAGCCCGTCAGCAGCAGAAGAACTAATGCTAAAAAATGACTGGGAAGAGTTGATGGAACACATCACGCTAGGTCAAATCAATCAACTTACTGCGCACAATGGTGAAATCTTGCAGATACGACCAAAAGCCGCTAACAGTCGCGTAACGACTGGCGCTTATGGAGCAAACGGTCAACCTATCAAAACCTTACCGCGTGGTTTCTATCTAAGAGCCAAGTTCACGGCTTACATTCTTGAGACCTACTTTAGTCGTTCAATGTAGTTTCAGTTCGATATCGCAGTAGCGATTCATTTCCCCCGCACTACCACACTCATCATAGGCGTTGTGTAAACGAAGATAGGCCTTTTCAACACCCAGTTTTTGTAACACTTCTTTTACTGAATCAAGGGACTCAAAATGAATAGGTTCATCATCTTCCTTAATAGGTTCTAGTTTATGTTTATATTCCACTGCTAATAAATAATGTGAAATATCAGCACAACCAATTACAAAGAGTTTAGGTGGGGTATAGCTGTCTTTATGATACCCATGTAACCACCGATCGAGCTGATGTTTTTGCATATTCCACCTCCTTTAGTCATCCATGTGGACAATGCTTTACTGCTTTAATTCTTTATTAATAAACTACAGTTTAGTAAAAGAAATTCAGAAGTGTCGGAATTAAACAGAAGTTTTAGTTAAAAGCGGTATAGTGAAAGAAAACCATCGCAACAAGGAAGGCTCAATGAAATATCATTCACTCCCTCATTCCTCTCTTGAAGTTAGCAAAATCGCCTTGGGCACAATGACGTTTGGTGAACAAAATACAAAAAAAGACGCATTCAACCAACTGGATTTTGCCCTAGAGCGCGGCGTCAACTTTATCGATACTGCCGAAATGTACCCGGTACCACCTAACTCAACAACACAGGGGCTAACTGAAAGCTACATCGGAGATTGGTTATCACAATCAGATAAAAGGCAAAAAGTCATACTTGCAACTAAAGTCGCAGGCCCAAGATCCCTCCCTTATATTAGAGATAATATGAGTTTAGATCGTCGTAACCTTCATCAAGCAATCGACGATAGTCTCACACGGCTCAAAACCGACTATATCGACCTCTATCAGCTTCACTGGCCTCAAAGGCAAACCAACTGCTTTGGTCAATTAAATTATCCCTACTCTGAAGGGAACGAAGGCGTCTCTTTGATTGAGACATTAGAAGCACTCAGTGAATTAATTAACGCTGGAAAAATCCGCTATATTGGCGTTTCAAATGAAACACCTTGGGGTGTAATGTCGTTATTAAAATTAGCTGAAAAACATAATTTACCGAGAATTGTTTCCATACAAAACCCTTATAATTTGCTCAATCGCAGCTTCGAAGTCGGCCTGTCTGAAATAAGCCATCATGAAGGTGTTGAGCTGCTCGCATATTCCCCTCTTGCTTTTGGATGCTTAAGCGGCAAATACCTTAATGGTCAAAGACCGAAAGGGGCTCGTTGCACCGAGTTTGAACGCTTTGTTCGTTATTTCACACCGCAGGGTATTGCTGCAACACAAGCGTATATTGACATCGCAAACAAACATAATATTGATCCTTCACAAATGGCACTCGCATTTGTTAATCAACGTCCTTTTGTGGCATCAAATATTATTGGAGCCACAAATTTATCTCAACTTGAAGCAAATATTAATAGCATTGACATTACGCTTTCTGATGAACTTATGAGCGATATTCAAGAATTAGGGACACGTTATTCAAACCCATGTCCCTAATTGACGTTAACATTTTGAGCCTAAGCTCACGCTCTGCTAACTAAGCAAAAGTGTATTTCTAGGCGGGCAATATCACAGCCCGCCTAGGATTACGTCGCTATTGTTGACCGTAACACCCTTCGAAGATGACGAGCTTTACGTTTGGCAACAACAGCCGGAGCAACCGTCACTGTGCCGAGTGGACGACCTTGGCTATCTAAGCCAATATCTCGCAGCAAATGCTCATTGTGCAGAGGAAGCTGATAAGCATTGCGGCGATAGCGACGTTTCCATTCCCTTTCTTCATGGTGAAGATCCGCTTTAATTAACCAAGTAGCAAGAGTCAGATAAACAGATGTACGCATAATAGTGTCTCCTAAATTTACAAATATTGAGGAGAGAAATAGCGATCTAAAGAAAATTTTCAGTGACTTTGAGACTGCTATTTCCGCAGCCTCTAGAGGTACGGATATTAAAGTTTATTGGTATCAGACATAGATGCAGGGCTAGCTGAAAACAGCGCAATATGCATCCATTGTCGTTTCATACACTCACATGGAAGTGCGATAGTCTTGATAGTAATGTTACGATTCATCATTTACGCCTCCACGTTAACTTAATAATCCGAAATAATTTGAATGGTGTGAGCTCGAAACTCATGGTTAATTTTCAATCAAAGCGTCGCTATTTTCAACAAGTTTGTTACAAAAAAAAACAATAACATGAAATATTCTATATTCTTGCGACTAAGCCACGCTAGGATGAAGCAATACATTGTATATAGAAGCCTTAGTAGTGATTCATTTCAACCGAACAAATAACAACCAGATCAATAAAATAATTCCGTTGCTAAAACACACTTCACAAAAATAATGTAATTAAGAGCAAAGCTTATACAAATCGCCATACGACACATTTAAAAAAACGGTTATACATTGCAGATTGGTACATAAAAGAAAGGACTGGCTGTGTACGGTTCCAGATAGTGATAAAAAAAACCACCGCAATCAAGCGATGGTTTATAACTGGAACAGGTAACTATTTACAACGTTTCTTCCGCGATCAAGTTATGCTTATTTAGCAAACGATACATCGTCGCTCGCGATATGCCTAACTCCTTGGCAGCAAGTGTTACCTGACCATTGTGGCTGTCGAGTACCAATATTAGTGCATCTCGCTCAGAGCGCTCTCTAATGCTCTTTAAGCTACGCTTACCAGAATAGGTACCTGGTAATTCAAAGTGCTTCTTAGACAGCACTTCTTCTTCAGTCATCAGCACCGCTCGCTTAACTTGGTTCAACAGCTCTTTTACATTGCCGGGCCAATGGTAGTAAGTCAGGGTTTTAAGAGCATCATCGTCGATAGATTTAACTGGAGAATTAAATTCTTTAGAAAACTGGCCAATATAATGATTCACCAATAATCCAATATCCGTTGCCCGCTCTTTCAGACTCGGAACATTAATTCTAAGAACATTAATACAATGGAACAGCTCATCATTAAACAAACCGTCACCAAGCGCTTTTTCGATATCGGATGAATCTGCCGCTAAAATGCGAATATCATACTCTTTCCAGCCATTGACCGTCTCTACTTTGCCCTCTTGATAAAACTTCAGTAAGTTCATTTGTTGTTTGGGCTGCAAGGTAAATATGTCATTAAGTAGGATCGTGCCTCCCGCCGCTTGCTCAAGCAACGAAACCTGATCTGGGTTATGTAGGCCAAAAAATTCATTTTCAAAGCGAGCGTCAGAGAAAGCACGACAATTAACCGCGATAAAGGGTTTTTGCGAGCGGGAAGAGCAACGATGAATAGCCTTCGCCACCGTTTCTTTGCCACAGCCCACCTCACCATGAATCATAATACTGACATCTGTTGGGCCGATACGCTTAATTTGATCTCTCAATCGCCTTACAGGTAGAGATTGCCCAACAAGACCAAGATCATGATTATTGCCATTATGCGGCCAAACTTTCTGCTCAAGTTTAAGCATACCAAGTTGGTGACCAATCGTGCCCATTAAGCGTGAGTCTGGAATAGGTACAGTAAAAAAGTCGATACAGAAATTCACGATAAATTGGCATATGGTGTCTGAACTTAATTGAGACTCTCTGATAAAAGCAATCCACCTTACCTGTTTATGGGTGCTCACCAGTTTTGCAATCCCATTTAAGCTAAAGTCATCTCGTGTTAAATCCACAATACCAATACAAGGACCTATTTCGGAGAAAATGGCGTCCGCTTTACGTAGATCAGAACACTGCGTACATCGCCAACCAGCTTGTTCTAAAACTGATAACCATGGCTCGTAGGTCCCCCCCACTACCACTAAAGCGCCGGGGATGGAATCCATCTTAAACTCGGTTCCCATTACATCATTCCTTATTATTACTTTTAGGATTCAACTGGTTAATTCTATTGAATAGGACTATTCTCACAAGGTAACTCTTACATTATTGCCGACTTTACCTGTCTCATATTTAAGACTAGTGCACAGTTTTTTATTTTTCTACAAAAGTTCTTGATTTTTTGGCATAAAAAAAGCCTCTCAATAGAGAGGCTTAAAATATTTATTGCCAGTTAATTACTGCTGAGGACGCATCGCTGGGAACAAAATAACGTCACGAATAGTATGAGTATTCGTAAATAGCATAGCCAAACGGTCAATACCGATACCCTGGCCAGCCGTTGGCGGTAAACCGTGTTCTAGCGCTGTAATGTAATCAGCGTCGTAGTACATTGCTTCATCATCACCCGCGTCTTTTGCATTCACTTGCGCTTTAAAGCGTGCATCTTGATCTTCTGCATCATTTAGCTCAGAGAAACCATTTGCCACTTCACGACCGCCGATAAAGAACTCGAAACGGTCAGTAAAGAACGGGTTATCATCGCTACGACGAGCCAATGGCGAAATATCTGCTGGGTAGCCAGTAATAAACGTTGGTTGCATCAACTGAGGCTCAGCTGTCTCACCAAAGATTTCTTCTAGTAGCTGACCGCATGTCCAGAACGTTTCAACATCGACATGGACCGATTTAGCAATAGAAACCATAAGCTCACGATCTTGCAAATCTGCTTCGGTTAGCGCTTGGATTTGCACATGATCTGGGTTGTACTGCTTAATCGCGTCAAACATACTTAGACGTGCGTAAGTACCACCAAACTCAACCGTTTCATCACCGTATGGCATTGATGTAGAACCCAGCACATCCATTGCTGCCGTACTTAGCATCTCTTCAGTCAAATCCATAAGATCTTTGTAGTCTGCGTACGCTTGGTAGAATTCCATCATGGTGAATTCAGGGTTGTGACGAGGAGACAATCCTTCGTTACGGAAGTTACGGTTGATTTCGAATACACGATCAAAACCACCCACAACCAAACGCTTCAGATATAGCTCTGGCGCCACACGCAGATACATGTCGATATCCAACGCATTATGATGAGTCACGAATGGACGAGCGGTTGCACCACCAGGGATCACGTGCATCATTGGCGTTTCAACTTCTAAGTAACCTTTTGAACTCATAAAGTTACGGATAGAAGATACCAGCTTAGAGCGAATGATAAATGCACTACGAGAATCTTCGTTTACGATCAGGTCAACATAACGCTGACGGTAACGCATTTCTTGATCCGTTAGACCGTGGAATTTCTCAGGTAGCGGACGAAGTGCTTTAGTTAGCAGTTCAAACTCTTCCATATTCACGTAAAGATCACCTTTACCTGACTTATGAAGTGCACCTTTAACACCAATGATGTCACCAATATCAAGACCTTGATATTTTTCTTTTAAAACCTTCTGAACATCTTTTGCTGCATAGGCTTGGATACGGCCAGAGGTCTCTTGAATCGCTAGGAATGGACCACGCTTTGCCATTACACGACCGGCAATAGACACAATGTGGTTCAGCTCTTCTAGCTCTTCTTTCGATTTTTCACCGAACTCAGCCTGCAGATCGCCAGCGAGATGCTCACGACGGAAATCATTTGGGTGGCCATTCGCTTTGCAGCTTTTGCGGATGTGATCCAGCTTGCTACGACGCTCAGCAATTAACTTATTTTCTTCTTGTAGGTTTTCATTTTGAACAGCATCAGTCATTTGGATGTACCTGTTAAGTTGCTAAAAGCTTACAGACCTGATTTCAGGCTAGCTTCGATAAATTTGTCTAAATCACCATCAAGAACCGCTTGTGTATTACGGTTCTCAACGCCTGTTCTTAAATCTTTAATTCGAGAGTCGTCCAATACGTATGAGCGTATTTGGCTGCCCCATCCAATATCTGATTTCGCATCTTCGTTCGCTTGTTTTTCAGCGTTCTGCTTGTGGACTTCTAACTCAAACAGTTTCGCTCGAAGCTGCTTCATCGCTTGATCTTTGTTCTTATGCTGAGAACGATCATTTTGACACTGAACCACGGTATTGGTTGGTACGTGGGTAATACGCACCGCAGATTCTGTGGTATTGACGTGCTGACCACCCGCGCCAGAAGCACGATATACGTCGATACGAAGATCAGAAGGATTAATATCAATCTGAATGTTGTCATCAATCTCAGGATAGATAAACGCAGAAGCAAAAGAGGTATGGCGTCGACCACTGGAATCAAATGGTGATTTACGAACAAGGCGATGAACACCTGTTTCAGTACGTAGCCAGCCGTAAGCGTATTCTCCGCTAATACGGACCGTCGCCCCTTTCAAACCAGCCACATCACCGTCAGACACTTCAATGACTTCCGTCTTAAAGCCCTTGGCTTCAGCCCAACGCAAGTACATGCGCAGCAGCATTGATGTCCAATCTTGTGCCTCAGTACCACCAGAACCCGATTGTAAATCGATATAACAATCAGACGCATCGTGGTCACCAGCAAACATACGACGGAACTCAAGCTTTTCAAGCTTAGCTTCGAGCTCAGCCAATTCTGGCTCAATTTCGTCAAAGGTTTCTTGGTCTTCTTCTTCAACCGCAAGCTCGAGTAATCCAGCAACATCCTCAACCCCTTGGTCAAGTATATCGATAGTTTCTACGATCGCTTCAAGTGATGAACGCTCTTTGCCCAACGCTTGTGCGCGCTCTGGCTCATTCCATACATCCGGTTGTTCTAATTCTGCGTTAACTTCTTCTAGACGCTCTTTCTTGGCATCATAGTCAAAGATACCCCCTCAGGATATTCGTGCGCTCGGTCACGTCCTGTAGGCGGTTTTTAATAGGATTGATTTCAAACATATTCGCTCAGCATTTATGAGTAGAATTTAACCGAAGAATTCTACTCAAAAATGTGATGAAGATACAGAAAAATATCGATTTAGCTTGCGGTTTTAAAAGAGCCTCTATCGAGGCTCAATATGATCCACCATGAGCTGCAGAGATTGATTTCCACGGAACTCATTAATGTCCAACTTGTAGGCGAGTGTCACCGTTTTTACCGACGCATCAGGCCAGCGACGTAAATCCACATTAAAAGCAATGGCATCCAACATAATATTGGTGCCAAAGCCTTTATGCATAGGCTCAACCATTAGCTTCAAATGCTTCTCGCCCACCAGTTTTTGATGCAGAACTTTAAACTCACCATCAAAAATAGGCTCAGGGAAAGCTTGCCCCCACGGTCCACCAGCACGCAGTGTTTCCGCTGTATGCATGGAGAATTCCTCTGGTGACAATTCACCATCCGATAAAATCACCCCCTTTAACGCCGTTTCACCAAGCTCATCACGAACAATTTGATCAAATAGCTGACTGAAACGTTCAAAGTCTTTCTCTTGAATCGTTAAACCTGCCGCCATAGCATGGCCGCCAAACTTGGCAATTAGACCCGGATTTTGTGTGTCGATACGGTCAAGAGCATCACGCATGTGCAAACCTGGGATTGATCGGCAAGAGCCTTTAATGGTTCCCTCACCACCGTCGGCAAATGCAATCACTGGGCGATGGAATTTATCTTTTATTCGTGAGGCTAGAATGCCAATGACGCCTTGATGCCAATCTCGTTGAAATAACGCTAAACCATAAGGCATAGTGGCTTTATCGCTGATCTGAAGACGCTCACAAAAAGCCAGCGCTTCTTGCTTCATGCCCTCTTCGATTTCTTTTCGAGTTTGGTTCAATCCATCCAATTCACTGGCCATGCGTCTCGCCGCATGGATGTTGTCACTCATTAAAAGTTCAACACCAAATGACATGTCATCGAGTCGACCCGCAGCATTAATTCGGGGGCCAAGCGCAAAACCAAAATCCGTTGCCACTAACTTTCTAGGGTCTCTTTTGGCAATTTCAATCAAGGCTTGAATACCCGGTCTCGCTTTACCAGCGCGGATACGCTGCAAACCTTGATGAACTAGTATCCGGTTATTTTTATCCAGCGGTACCACATCAGCAACCGTGCCCAACGCAACCAAGTCAATAAGCTCCATAAGCTTAGGCTCTGCCATGCCTTGCGAGGCAAACCAATTTTGCTTTCTCATTGCAACGCACAACGCCATCATCAAATAAAAAGCAACGCCGACTCCCGCTAGCGCCTTAGAAGGGAAGCTGCACTCATTGAGGTTAGGGTTAACCATTGCGTCTACTTCAGGAAGCTCACCACCAGGAAGGTGATGGTCAGTAACAATCACTTGTAGCCCTTTCTCTTTCGCGTATTTCACACCCGAAATCGATGAAACCCCGTTATCCACCGTCATAATGACTTCAGCACCGATCTCTAATACTTGATCGACGACTTCTGGGCTCAAACCGTAGCCATCTTCAAATCGGTTCGGCACTAAATAGTCTACGTTACGGCTACCAAGCATGCGCAGTGCCAATACTGACAACGCTGAACTCGTCGCTCCATCAGCGTCGAAGTCTCCCACGACGATAATGCGCTTTTGCTCGCGAATCGCTTGAAACAGCAGCTCTACTGCCTTATCAATACCCGCTAGCTCAGTGTAAGAATGTAACCCCTTAGCGGCTTTTTCTAATTCTCCTAGGTTGGAAATACCACGAGAAAGATACAAGCGTCTAAGAATTTCAGGAATCGTCTCAGGCAGCGCAGAGACATCGACAGGATCGCGACGTTGAATTTCTATCATAAAATCAAAAGGGCTCAATAATGAGCCCATTTCCTAATTATTTTTTAATGCTTTCAAGGCGTTTAAGAAGATCAGCAGGCGGTAAATACCCTCCCACCATTTCACCATTCGGTAAGAAAATAGCCGGTGTGCCGCTAATGCCTAACTCACGACCTAAATTATAATGTGTCGCGATCGTGGCTTTACATTGGGTCAAATCCCCATCAAAGCTTGGTTGTTTGCGGTTAACCTTTGCGTCATGCATAGCGGTATTTGGATTCTCATCACACCAGATCTTTGCCATATTTTCAGCAACTTGACCATTAGCCCCTTCACGAGGATACGCTAAATAACGCACAGTGATACCTAAGTCGTTATAACCCTGCATCTGACTGTGTAGTCGTACACAATAACCACAGGTAATGTCGGTGAAGATGGTTACGGCGTATTTCTCATCATCCGCTTTATACTCAATCATGCTATCGCGATATTGAGCGATTTTCTCTGCATTCAGCGGCGCTTGGCGCTCAGCAATGATGTCTTTGTAGTTGCCATCTTTATCCAATGCATACAAGGTCCCTGCAATAAAGTGGTCACCATTTGGTGAGGTGAACAACACCCCACCTTCCGTACGAACTTCCATCAAGCCATTAATATCAGACGGTACAATCTCAAGTACTTCAATACCAATCTTAGCAAAACGAGACGTAATGGCAGCCTCATCGGCAGACACTGTTGCCGCGACTTCAACCTTCGCTGGCTGTGAGGTTGGTTGAGATTCTTCTGCACCACAAGCGGTGACAAAGAAAGGAAGAGAAAAAAGAGTCAAACAGCGCATTACGCTCATTAAAGTCACCATAATTTCAAAAATATAGAGTTTTATACGGTTTTCGAACGTGAAAAACGTTCAAAAAGGTAAAATTAAGCCCTTGGATGATGCTGGCTATGAATGTTTTTCAACCTTTCAGTTGCAACATGAGTATAAATTTGTGTGGTTGATAAGTCACTATGTCCTAATAACATCTGTACGACACGTAAATCAGCCCCATAGTTCAATAGGTGCGTCGCAAACGCGTGTCTAAGCACATGCGGTGAGAGTAGCTCAGTATCAATGCCCGCTAATACAGCATAGTACTTTATCCGATGCCAGAATGTTTGCCGTGTCATTTGCTTAGCTCGTTTACTGGGGAAAACCACATCGGAGGTTTTCTCTCCAAGTAAGTCTGGTCGCCCATTTTCAATAAATTCACCAATCCAATCAATAGCGTTTTCCCCCATTGGAACCAATCTTTCTTTATTTCCTTTACCGACGACACGAACCACCCCTTGCCGAAGGCTAATATTCTCCATAGTGAGACTAACGAGCTCAGTAACACGAAGCCCTGTCGCGTACAGTAACTCCAGCATGGCTTTATCACGAAGCTCTAGTGGGTTATTCAAATCTGGGGCATCAAGAAGCGCCGTCACCTGATCTTCCGATAAATCCTTAGGAAGACGTTTGGGCAACTTAGGGCTAATAAGTAGCGCGGTAGGATCATCAGCACGCAATTTTTCACGATGGATATATTGAAATAGACGACGAATGGCAGACAGCATCCGAGCTCGAGAGCTTTGATGATAATCTTGGTCAACTAGCCATGTTTGGTATTCTTGTAAACCCGAGAAGCTGATGAATTGCAGCTTATAGTGATGCTTATTCATCCAAACCAGTAATTTGATAAGGTCATTTCGATACGACGACAACGTATTCTCAGCTAACCCTCTCTCCATCCACATTGAGTCCAAAAATTGCTCGATCAACCCTTGGTCTTGAATATTGACGTCACTCACAGCAACCTCTTGTATGTTTATACAGTACTAAAAACAGAATATTCGACTTAAGGTGAGAATGCCAATAAAACTCAATAAATCCTCGATAACCGCTGCAACGCTAAGCAAATTAGAGGTAGAATCCGATACAACAGACTCACAAACCATGCGAACGATTATGAAAATAGGACTATTTTACGGCTCATCGACTTGCTACACCGAGATGGCCTCAGAGAAGATACGCGATATTATTGGCCCAGATATCGTTGATATATTTAATGTAAAAGATACCCCTATTTCGCAAATGAGCGACTATGATTTACTTATCTTAGGGATCTCTACATGGGATTTTGGTGAACTCCAAGAAGACTGGGGCGGGATATGGGATCAAATCGCTGGCGTATCACTAAAAGGCAAGTACGTCGCGCTGTTCGGACTCGGCGATCAAGAAGGCTATGGCGAGTGGTATCTGGATGCGATGGGAATGCTTCATGATGAACTCAAACCCACCGGCGCTAACTTTATTGGCTATTGGCCGAATGTGGGTTATGAATTTGAAGCATCTAAAGCCCTCATTGACAACAATAGTAAATTTGTCGGCTTAGCCCTCGACGAAGACTCACAATATGAACTAAGTGATGAACGGATTGCAACTTGGTGTGAGCAAATTCTATTAGAGTACCAAGCCTCGTTATAAGCCGATACTCACCTAACTACAGTGTAGTGTTGCGCGCTATATTGAAACGACCAGTGACGGTATAAAATGAAATAAAAAACGGCACACAAGGTGCCGTTTTTAGTGCTAACTATTAAGCTGCTTTGACTATGCAGTTTCTTCCGTCAACTCATCAGCACTACGACCAATAAAGCCCATACAAATGATAGCGGCGGTTGTTGGTAGTACCCACCCCATGCCAACACTGAACAATGGCAATACGTTAAAGAACGAAACATCAAGGCCAGCGACTTTAGCTGCATCAATTAGCGCAAACGCCAACGACACTAAAATCACGACTCGATAAGCTAGCTTAGGGTTTGGCAAGAATTTGCGTACAAATGTCAATGCAACCAAGGCTATCGCAACAGGATAAAGGGCAAATAACACCGGAACTGACAACGAAATAAGTTGAGCAAGACCAATATTCGCAACGAGTGCACAAGCAGCACCAAGAATAACAACCCACTTCTTATAAGTGACTGAAGTAATGGTACTAAAGTAGTCAGAACAAGCTGAAATGAGGCCAATAGCTGTTGTCAAACAAGCAAGCAATACAATAACCGAAAGTACGATTTGTCCATACGGACCGAACAGCGCTTGGACATACTGGCTTAACACGGCACCACCATTATCCGCGCCCGCAGCAACGGTTGCGCTTGTCGCACCAAGATAAAACAGCGAAATGTATACAAATGCCAAACCCGCAGCGGCAATGAAAGCGGCATTGATCAAGTACTTCGTTGTCGCACTTTGCTCAGTGATGCCCTTTTTACGTAACGCATCAACAATCAGCATACCAAACATCAAAGAGCCGAAGGTATCCATGGTGTTATAACCTTCAAGGAAACCGGTTGTTAATGGTTGTGTCGCGTAGTCACCAACAGGCGCAATCATCTCACCTTGCGGGTCAACAAATACTGCGACAGCAAGAATAATCAGCCCCACAAAGAGCGCAGGCGTCAGTACCTTACCAATGACATCAATCAACTTGCCTTGTGACCATGCAAAACACATAGCAGCAGCAAAAAACAAAATAGAGAACACCGTTAGGTGTATTTGCGTCGCTTCCAAAAAGAATGGACGAATCGCCATTTCATACGCTACTAGGCCGGTACGCGGCGCAGCAAATGCAGGACCAATGATGATAAAGATAAGCACTGCAATTAACATAGCTGCACGCTTGGGAAGATCTTTAGTCAGGTGCTCCCAAGAGCCCCCAGCAACTGCGACAGCAATAATGGTAATAAGAGGCAGACCTACCGCAGTGAGAAGAAAACCCGTCATTGCAGGTAACAAGTTCTCACCTGCTAGCTGACCAGCAAGAGGGGGAAATATAATGTTGCCCGCACCTAGAAAAAACGCAAACAGCATAAAGCCGACTGCTATAATATCTGTTGTTTTTAAGCTCTGATTCACAGATATACCCCTATAAGTTAATGTTGTGTGTTATCGAGAAAATCGTTGTTTCCTCGTATAATTTAGGGCGGCATGATGACGAATAGGCTTAGGATTAGCAATAGAGTCAGAAAAAAACACTACATTAATTTACAGAACCAAGACGAAAGCAGTTTGTTTCACCAGCTTTAATTAAAAAGCCAGTATATAATCTCGATCATTTATCAAAACAATATAAGCACAATCAGAACATATATCCATACAAATAATTAACAATAGATTAATTCACTCAATAGCAATCGATTAACCATATAATCATGACATCTAAAACCAGTAAAATAAAAAGCTTTGCATTCAAGCAGTTCAAGATCCATTCAGGTGGAGCAGGTATGCCTGTCAGCACCGACGGCGTGATGCTTGGTGCATGGGCAACGTTCCAACATGCTGACCCAATCCTTGATATTGGCGTCGGTACCGGACTGCTAACATTAATGCTGGCTCAGCGTTATCCTGAAGGGGTGATCCACGCCATTGACATCGAAGACAGTGCAATCAAAGACGCCAGCAACAATGTTGAACACTCGCAATGGCAAGAGCGAATTCATATCATTAAGGGGGACATTCTTAACCATAACTTTGAACACGCATTTTCTGGCATTATCTGTAATCCTCCTTACTTTAATTCTGGCGAGCAAGCCGCACTCCAGCAAAGAGCCACTGCCCGACATACCTCTAGCCTCAATCATACCGAGCTGCTGTCGCGCTGCTATCAGCTGCTCAACAACGACGGTGAAGCCAGCTTTATCCTGCCGATTACAGAGGGAGAGCAATTCATCACAATCGCTCAAAATAAGGGATGGTTTCTCAGCCGACGCTGCTTAGTTCGTCCGACACAAACAAAGCCAATAAACCGAGTTCTTTTCACATTACGCAAACAAGAAATCGCTACCATCGAAGAGCAATTAGTCATTCATAGTCCTCATGGAGGCTATTCTGACGCCTTTATTCAGCTAACTGGTGACTTTTACCTTAAAATGTAAGTGCGCTTAGCGAGCGTTTGAGTATAATAGCCGCCCTACTTTTCCTGTGTCGTATTTTTGAGCAGGTACACCCTCAGTCTTGTGGAGACACGATAGTGATCAGAACATTCGCCGAATTAGATTTAGACCCAATCCTTTTAGAAGCGATTGAAGACATGGGCTATGAGCGCCCTACTCAGGTTCAGGCAGAAGCCATTCCACAAGCTTTAGAGGCAAAAGACATCTTGGCATCCGCTCCAACAGGAACGGGTAAAACGGCTTCTTTTGCAATCCCTGCTATACAGTACCTGCTTGACTTTCCAAGAAAGAAAGCCGGACCTGCACGTATTCTTGTGTTAACACCAACACGTGAACTTGCGATGCAAGTAGCTGAGCACACTAAAGCTCTGGCAAAGAATACACATCTAAAAGTGGCGACCATTACTGGTGGGGTCACATACGACACTCACGCAGATACACTGGCACAAACGCAAGATATCGTAGTAGCAACTCCAGGTCGTCTAATGGAATATATCGAAGCAGAACGCTTTGATTGTCGCGCTATTGAGTGGCTAGTTCTTGATGAAGCGGATCGCATGCTTGATATGGGCTTTGGGCCAACGGTTGATCGCCTATCGGCAGAATGTCGCTGGCGTAAGCAAACACTGCTATTTTCAGCGACACTGGAAGGCCGTGGTGTAGAAGGGTTTACGACTGATCTTCTAAAGAACCCAGCAGAAATTAAAGCAGAGCCGTCTTTACGTGAACGAAAAAAAATCACGCAATGGTACCACCGCGCCGATACAGCTGAGCACAAACTCACTTTGCTTAAGCACATTTTAACCGAGCAAGCTGAGCGTACCATTGTATTTTTGAAAACACGTGAACGTCTTGCCGATCTTCGCCAACAACTTGATAGTGCTCAAATTCCTTGTGCCTGGATCCAAGGTGAAATGCCACAAGATCGCCGTAATAACGCTATCAGCCGATTCAAAGATGGCTCAGTCAACGTACTGCTTGCCACTGATGTCGCAGCGCGTGGTATTGACCTTCCAGATGTGTCACACGTGATCAACTACGACTTACCTCGTACTGCAGATGTTTACTTACACCGTATTGGCCGTACTGCTCGCGCAGGCAAGAAAGGCATCGCGATTTCTATTGTCGAAGCACACGATCAGCCAATGATGGAACGCGTAGCTCGCTACACCAGCGAAACCATCAAAGAGCGCTTCATCGACGGACTTCGTCCTACGCACAAAAAGCCAACCTTCAAGAAAAAGAAGAAAGTGAAAAAAGACGACAAGAAAAAGACCGTCAAGAGAAAAGCAGCGAAAAAGAAGTAACTCGCGCTTAGAACCGTACTTTTGAAAAAAAATGCCCCACTCATGAGTGGGGCATTTTTTATAATCAGACTCGAAATGGTTTAAATCACTGCTCCTCGCGCTTAAACACCAATTCATTTGCCGTTGATTCATCCGCAACAAAGTAATAACCAGCGACATCAAAATTCTGTAGGGCTTCAACGGAATCGATTTGGTTATCAATGATGTATCGAGCCATCATTCCGCGCGCTTTTTTCGCGTAAAAGCTAATCACTTTGTATTGGCCATTTTTGCAATCTTTAAACACAGGAGTCACCACCTGAGTGTTTAATTGCTTAACTTTTACCGCTTTAAAATACTCATTGGAAGCTAAATTAACTAATACGTCACTCTCATGCTCGGCCAGTGCTTGATTTAATTTATCCGTAATGAGACTTCCCCAAAACTGGTATAAATTGCTACCACGCTCATTGGCCAACTTCGTTCCCATCTCTAGGCGATAAGGCTGCATCAAATCCAAAGGTTTTAATAACCCATATAGACCCGATAGCATACGCAAATGCGTTTGAGCGTAGTCAAAATCCGCTTCTGACATACTTGCTGCATCCAACCCGGTATACACATCCCCTTTAAATGCAAGAATAGCTTGGCGTGCATTCTCTGTCGTGAAGTTTGTTTGCCATTGCTCAAAGCGTGCGACATTCAGCCCTGCAATCTTGTCACTCACCTTCATCAACGCCGAAACATCAGCAGGCGTCAGCTTACGGCATACCTCAATCAATTGAGCTGATTGCTCGATAAACTCCGGCTGTGTGTAACGTTCCGTCGCCAAGGGCGATTCATAGTCCAGCGTCTTCGCTGGTGAGACAACAATTAGCATAACTTTACTCTTATCATGATTATTTGTTCCTAGTATAAAAAAAGCCACGCCTGATCTTCAATGAAATCATGCGTGGCTTATTCTATTTCTGAGATAGAAGGAAACTATTAAGGCTATTTCACCGTTTTGTCCGCTTTCGTGTTATCCCAAATTCCAGGCTCTAACTGAGACTTTAATTCTGGGTAATCGTTAGCATCAAACGTTGGAACCTTACCCGCTTTAAGCTGTTGGTTGTAATCTTTGGCCAACTTAACCACGATACCCGACAACAAAATTATCGCCACTAAGTTAACCAGAGCCATCAAGCCCATAGAAACATCCGCTAACGCCCAAATCATAGGTAGCGTTGCGACTGAACCAAACAACACCATAGCAAGCACGACAAGACGGAATAGACCAAGGCCCGCTTTATGATTGTGCTCTAAGAAAATCAGGTTTGTTTCCGCGTACGAGTAGTTAGCAATGATTGAAGTAAAGGCGAAGAAGAAAATCGCTACCGCAATGAAAATGCCGCCCCAATCGCCCACTTGTGAGCTCAATGCACGCTGCGTCAATTCAATACCAGTCACTTCACCATGAGGGACGTATTCGCCAGACATTAAAATGATAGCAACTGTTGCAGAACAGATAACGATAGTATCGGTAAAGACACCCAACATCTGAACATAACCCTGTGACGCTGGATGCGGAGGGTATGGAGTAGCTGACGCTGCAGCGTTAGGAGCCGAACCCATACCCGCTTCGTTTGAGAACAGTCCACGCTTAATACCTTGAATCATGGCTTGTGCAATGGCATAGCCCACACCACCAGCCGCAGCTTCTTGAAGGCCAAAAGCACTCTTGAAGATGTAGGCAAGGATTTCTGGCACTTTTTCGATGTTCATGAACACCACGTAAAAGGCAAGTAACAAGTAAGCTAGCGCCATGATAGGTACAATCAATTCAGCCGTACGAGCAATTTTACGAATGCCACCAAAGATGACAAACGCGGAAATCAAGGCAATGAAGATACCTACATACAAAGGATCAAAACCAAAGGCTGTTTGCATCGCATTAGCAATAGCATTCGCTTGAACCGCATTGAACACTAGACCAAATGCAATAATTAGGAAGACAGAGAACAATACCCCCATCCAGCGCATGCCCAAGCCTTTTTCCATATAGTAAGCTGGACCACCACGATAATTACCATCGTCATCACGCGTCTTATAAAGCTGAGCAAGCGTACTTTCTGCAAACGCTGTTGCCATACCAAGCATGGCAATCAACCACATCCAGAAAATCGCACCCGGTCCACCAAATGTTAAGGCAACGGCAACACCTGCCATATTACCTGTACCAACACGTGCCGCTAAACTAGTACAAAGTGCTTGAAAAGATGAGATACCAGCAGCGTCGGATTTACGACTGTTTTTCAGCACACTGAACATGTGGCCGAAATGGCGGAACTGAATGAACCCAAGGCGAACTGTAAAATAGATCCCTACGCCTACGAGCAGATAAACCAGAATCGATCCCCAAAGAAGATCATTCATTAAACTAATAATGTCTGTCACTTTAAAACCTCTTTTAAAATTAGAGCGCCGCCAGCACATCCTGTGCTAACTAAGTTGCTGAGGTTATACCCATCCGTGTGGTTTTGATTAATTTACTGTTTTTCACGGCAACTTAGCTTGTATTTCTCACCTATTGGGAACGGAATACAAATCGACATATCATTTGACGGAGCGGATTTTGCAGGGATGCTCGACAAAAATCAATACGCAACTAGATTGACATCAAAGGTATTTTTCACTGAACCATCACGTTCCCTTAACACTAACCGTAACAATTGCATTACCAGCACCCCCCATTTAATCTTCCTTACGATAACAACTAGTAATCATAGCAATGAAAACGGATCTTACCGCACCATTCACGGGTAAACCTTTGTTCATCAGACGTGGAGGCGTATTTATAGAATGGAATGCTTTTTAATCATTCTTGTCGAATGAGAATGTTTCTCGTAGAACCTTGTGCCCCTTAATTAACTCTCAGTGGACTCACGTTAACAATCATCGCCAACTAATTCTTTTTCATTATTTGAATCAAACGGTCATTTTTTAATCTACATATGGAATTAAAACTGTGAGATTGAGTTCAGTTTGGCATAAAACATTCATACTAAAGAAACAAATGAGAAATAAATCAAAGTTATTCTGCCTAGGAGTATGGTACTTAAAAGTCTCCGTGAGGAGATAAATACTAAGAGGTAGCTTATGGATGGCTTTGAACTAAACGATATAATGGAAATGGATGCTCCCCGGACTCGAGCATCTCGATCAAAACCACTAAAGCGTAAATGGCGCGAAATAGAAGCAATAAAAGACAAACGACGTTTACAAAAAGAACTCAACGATATGGATATCGGACTTGATTTCGCATACGAAGATATCAAGCTTTAACTCACCTAATTTTCAGTGATTGAGGAGCCTGAACCCTATTCACTGGACTTAAAATAGCGCCCTCAATAGAGGGCGTTACCTTGACTACCACCCCTACCTATCCGATAAAAGCTGAACACGCTCCCATGAATGGAGCTCATCAAACTCGTACATTTATTCGACGACTGGTATCAAAAGTGCCAAAATGCCAGCATCTAGCCACCGAGTAAGCACATACTATGGTCTCCAAACGAAAACCGATTCACCTCAATCGAGTTGAAAAAGTGGTTGAGTACATCAATAACAATTTGGATAAGCCATTAACCGTCGCAGAACTTGCCAGCATTAGTTGCTGGTCTCGCTGGCAACTCCAACGCGTCTTTCAAGAGCAAACAAAGCAGAACATCGCTCAATATGTTCGCCAACAGAAGCTTAGCCGCGCAGCGGAACACCTTCTGTCCAACGAAAGTAAGATCACCGATATCGCTTTGCAGTTTGGCTTTAACTCAGAGGTCAGTTTTAGCCGCGCCTTTAAACAGCTTTTTTCTGTTTCACCACGACAATACAAACAGCAAGGTATTCTAAAGGGCATCCGCTTACCCTTAGTCATGAGTCCTGAACTGCCGCTTGAGCAAAGTGCTAGCCAGATCGTGTGCATCGAAACTCGCGCGGCCAGTACTTTTTGGGGCATGCATGCCCCCATCGATACCATTTACTCCATAGACCCTCAATATAGCACTCAAGTTGCACATATTTGGCGTCAGTTTGCCCAAGCAACACTTGGTCATCGCCAACACTCTGAAGCTGTATTTGGCATTATTGACACCATTCACCCTCTTCCCGAGACCCAACTCATATACTGGGCGAGCTGTGACCAAGCTACACTTAATGCTCAGCAATTAGAGCATGCCAAAGCACATATGGATCAATTAAGCATTCCAGAGCAAACCTATGCGGTCATCACGCATATCGGTCCCATTGCAAACTTCCCTAAAACATTAGAGTGGGTACTTAACCATTGGTTACCCGCTTCAGGTTTTCATGGAGAAGAAGGTTATGAACTTGAATACTACCCCAATCATTACAATCCATTGAACTTAGATGCTCAAATGGAATTCTGGCTGCCCATTTGCCCCGCCACTGTCAAAGCCCACCTTTAATCGCAGACATTATCAATAAAACTTGCACCAAATTGTTAAGTATCACAGAATCACACGCGATAGAATGAAAATGAAACTAATTATCAATCACATTCACAATTCGTTAAATAAATTCTTTGATTATGTTAAAAACAAAAATATCCCCAATAGCAGTAATGGTATCCATAGTGTTGTCTTCACCAAGCGTTTTGGCGACAACATCAAATTCAGAATCTTCATCCACGACGACGGATGAACAAATGACCGTATTGGGGAAAACGTATCGTAATACGGCCACCAAAACGTCTTTATCACCAGAAGAAACCCCGCAGACGCTGAATGTGATTGAAAGCGAAGAAATGGAGCAGCGCGGGGTAAAATCAGTAATGCAAGCATTGCGTTATGCCCCTGGTGTTTCTACAGAAAACAAGGGTGGCGCAGTCGTATTCACTGACTTTGTTACTATTCGAGGATTTAGTTCTTCGCAAAATTACTATGATGGTTTGATGCTACCTGAATTGCCAGGATGGAATGCCAAGCCACAAATCGATCCTATTGCGATGGAACGTCTAGAGATTTTTAAAGGTCCAACATCGGTTCTTTACGGCTCTATGCCTCCGGGTGGCATGGTGAACATCATTGCAAAAGCACCAAGCTTTGAAGAAAAAACCAAAGTCAATGTCGCAACAGGTTTGAACAACCTAATGGAAGCTTCCATTGATAAAACAGGCGCTCTAAGCGACAACGTTTCTTATCGCCTGATCGCACTTGGTCGTAAAAAAGACGCGACAATTGATCACGTAAAAGAAGAACGTTACGTTTTTGCACCATCGGTGAACTGGAACGTTTCAGACAAAACACTGGTCAATTTCAACCTTTACTACCAAAATGATCCAAGTCTAGGCCAGAACGTTACCGTCCCTATCGAGGCGATTGAATCCGGAAAAATGTCCGCCTCTACTTTTGCAGGTGATACGAACTTTAATGAGCTTAAGCGCGAATTCGTTGTGGCTGGCTATAAAATTAACCATGAGTTCAACAACGATTGGACCTTCTTACAAAACTTCCGTTACACGGAAACTAAGTTCGATCAAAAAACGACGCAAAGCGCGGGTAGTGACGGGTTTAACGCCGCGACAGGTGAACTACAACGTACTGCCTATACGACAGATGAGCAATCTAAAGGTCTTAGTATTGATAACCAACTTTCTGGTTTTGTAAATACTGGAAGTGTCGATCATTACCTATTGTTTGGCATCGATTATCGCTCTGTCGAAGGAGATTCGGCCTATAACAGTTTTGGTAATGTCGATAGCATCAACCTATACAACCCAGATAATAGTAAACTTAACCCGAACGACTTCACCCCAGGTTATTACTCCAACACCGATGTTTCTATTAAACAGCTCGGCGGTTATTTTCAAGATCAAATGCTTGTTGATAACTGGGTTCTGATTGCCGGGGGCCGCTACGACGTAGTTGAGTCTAATACCGACAAATCAGAAAACGGCGGCGCTAAAAACAATACGACTTCACGTGCGAGCAACTTCTCGTATCGTGTCGGGGCTATGTATCAGTTCGACAATGGCATCTCTCCGTTTGCCAACTTCGCGACCAGCTTTGAACCAAACGCAAAAATTGACGCTAATGGCAAAAACCTTGAACCTGAAAAAGGCGAGCAAGTTGAAGCAGGTCTGAAATTTACCTCCTATGATTCAACCACAACGGCCTCAGCAGCTCTCTTCCACATCAAAAAGCAAAATGTAGGTGTGCGCCGAGATGGTAATGCACCATGGGAAGCTGTCGGCGAAGTTCGCTCTCAAGGCTTAGAACTAGAAGGGCGTTCAGCGATAAACGACAATCTCGATATTATCGCAAATTACACTTATACCGATATGGAAATCACTAAGGACGAAGACCAGGCAAACGTTGGTCAGAGCGCAATTTACGTCCCAGATCACGCAGCAAACCTTTGGGCTAACTACACCATGCACGAAGGCGTAATGCAGGGATTAAGAGTGGGTGGTGGGGTTCGATATGTCGGTAATACTGTATTGAACAATGGCACAACTAATTTAAATCAAGGCTCAGTCCCCTCTTATACGTTGGTCGATCTGTCTATTGGTTATGACCTTGGCCAGATAAGCAATAGTATGCATGGCGCAACCGCAAACCTGATTGCTAACAACCTATTTAATCAAAAGTATTATAGCTGTTATAGCCAAAGCTATTGTTGGATGGGCCAACAACAAACCGTCGAGTTAAACGTCAAGTTCGACCTATAGCGGGCAAAGAGCCCCCTCCCTAGTTAAGCAGCACAATGTATTTGCGCTGCTTGCTTTTATTTACTCAGTTTGCTTATAGAAATCGAAGACTATGGCTATGACACATTCTCAAAAATTGCGGACGCTTACCGATATTTCCATACAAATATCTCCATTATTAGTACCGATTTTAAAGACTGCATCTATCATTGCTCCTCATCAAAACAGCCATGAACCACTAAACGCACTTTATCGATACTGGAAAGAGCACTACCCAGAAGCAGGGCAGATTTACTGGCTAACCAGAACCTGGACAATGCTGATTTGGCAACCTATCACCATTGCGCTTATTACTACTTATTACTCAGATTCCGTTCCAAAGATTAGCCGAATGAGACAAGGACTTAACCTTGATAATGGCATTGTGGGACACTTCGATTTCGCTTCTGAACAATGGCAAGAAGGCGATCAACATCAACGATTACTATTGGCTGCAACAGAACTCAAATCATTACTGACACAACTTGCTGAGCAATTTGACGATATCATTCGCATGAGCCCTAGCACCCGTGAAAAGCTTCTCGCTGACACCATCATGGAAATGCTACTTCGCGGCCTAAAACACATGGTCAACCGTCAATTACTCGCCAATAAACATCTACACCCTACCTTTGCTCATGAATTGCAGCACTGGCAACAGGCTCTTGATCTTCCAATCACAAGGTTTGGACGCTTAGATGTCACTCAAGAAGGGGATTATGTTATACAACGCCGAGCCTGCTGTATGCACTATCGCCGCCTTGACGGCAGCTACTGCCAAGGCTGTCCGCAAAAAAAATAGCGCTCATTACCCAGATGGCTTTTATTTCATCATGATATTCAAGCAACAACGAAAATAGTGGTATTTTTTTACATCAAATTGATTAAGAGATAACAAATGATAACTCATATCAATATCATTTAGACTGTATTTCTTACATGAGTTGCAATACAATAAGCGCGCTTAAAAAGCGCATAAAGGTAGTACAGCACCTCTAACGCGCCGTGCTTGATAGCGCGATTAAATAGACAGACTCACCAAGCCTATTGAGTGTGTTTGCCATCAGAATTCAATTAAACAACTGGTACTTTCTAGTAGAAGAAGGCTCTTGAAATGAACAAAACGCTCGTTCGCGCCGCATTGTGCACCCTCCCTCTGCTCCTTAGCAGTGGGCAGACGTTTGCCAACGACCTCAACAATGCAAGAAATGTTGAGGCTCAGACCATTACTCAAGGCGCGCAAAGCCAACAACGAATCAACAAAAGTAGTGATAAAGCGTTTGAACTTAAGTCGGAAATCGCGGCACTGGAACAAGAAGTCTCCAACTTGGAAGTTTACCAGCGTCACCTACAATCAGTGGTGGATAACCAACAGCAAGAGCTATCGAGCATCGAAACACAATTAGTTCAGATCAACGATACCCGTCAAGGTGTTGTCCCTCTGATGTACAAGATGTTAGCTGGCCTTGAACAGCACATTCAGCAAGACAAGCCGATTCGTATCGATGCTCGCCTCGCCCGCTTAGATGAACTCAAATCTCTGATGCCGCAAGCTGATGTCAGTGATGCCGAAAAATATCGTCGTATCTTAGAAGCTTACCAAATTGAAATGGATTACGGCATCAAGCTAGGCAGCTACCGTTCACGAATCGATGTGGGCAGTAGCATAGAAGCAGAACAGCTTTACCTTGGGCGCCTATCGCTCGTCGCTCGTAGCCTAGACAGAAATCAGTACTGGTCATGGGATCACGACAAAAAAGCGTGGGTGAATGTTGAAGCTTCGCTCTCATCCTATATCGACCAAGCGTTTGCAATTGCAAACAAACAAACGTCACCAACTTTAATGACGCTCCCTGTTTCTCTTGCTAAGGATCCGAGCTAATGCGTTACCTAACTTTATTGATCGCCCTATTCACAGTTAGCTTCTCACCACTGACCCTTGCAGCAGGCACACTCACCAGCGAAGCAAAAACGGCGCAGCAACAAGAGAAGCAGCATAACGCATCGCGTGAAGCCAAATTTAAGCAAGAGCAGCAAGCGCTTTTAGCTAAGAAAAAGCAACTTGCCGAACGCAAAGCGCAACTGGATGCGGCCATTACTTCGCTCAGTGATCAGTTTTCAACCAATGAGAAAACATTAGCAGAGCAACAAAAGCAGCTTCACCTGCAAACGGGCAGTTTGGGTGAGCTTTTTGGTGTCGTCCGTCAATCAGCTAAAGAGCTTCAAGTCGAACTGAGCCGCTCTGTCGCCAACACAGAACAAACCCAACAACGTGCTGACATCGACACTATTGTGGCTGCGAAAACCTTGCCATCCATCCAAGAGCTAACCACGTTATGGCAAGCTTTTAACGCTCAAATTATTAGCAGCGGAACCTACGCGACTATCACGGTTCCATTCGTAACAGGCGCAGGTGAAGTCACGACTATTGACGCCGTACGATTAGGTAACTTCGCTCTACTTGCTAAACAGGGGCCGATTAACTGGGACGGGCAACTAGCCAGCGACTTCCCCCGCCTACCTGATAATGTATCTCGCTATGAGGACGCTAATAACATAGTCACTGGACAGACCGCCGTTATTATCGATCCAAGTCGTGGCGATATTTACCACCAACTGGCTGAAAACCCGACGCTTACCCAACGTTTTGAGCACGGTGGTGTCGTGGGTAAGATCATTGCAGGCCTATTCCTAATTGGTCTTGTCATTGCGCTTTATCGTGCCGTGGTACTCCTGCGCATCGAGCAACAAATTGGCAAGCAGCTAAAAACACCTGAAGCCCCAACAAATAACCCATTAGGTCGCGTTCTTAGCGTATATAACCACGATAAAAAGATGAATGTTGAAGCGCTTGAATTACGTCTTCTTGAATCAATAATGGACGAACAACAACACCTAGAGCGCGGTCTTAGTATGCTTAAATTGATTGCCGCACTCGCGCCAATGCTGGGATTACTTGGTACGGTAACTGGCATGATTGAAACGTTCCAAGTTATCACACAGTTTGGTAACGCCGAGCCTCGTGTCATGGCCGGTGGCATCTCCATGGCACTGGTGACAACCGTCCTCGGTTTGATTACCGCTATGCCACTGCTGCTAGCCCATAACTTATTGAGTTCAAAAGCTGACGCAATTCGCAATATTCTAGAGCGTCAAAGTGTTGGCCTTGTTGCTGAGCAGGCCGAAGTGCACTCGACCGAGCAGAGAGCGAGCTATGCTGCATAATTTGGCCCAATGGCTACCTGGCTCAGAGCATCTGAGCCAATTTATGAATCAAGGCGGGCCTATTCTTTGGTGGCTCGCTGCGGTTGTTATCGTTTTTTGGATGGTCGCATTTGAACGCGTGCTCTACTTTTCTCGATACTTCCCACAGCAAAAGCGTGTTTGGACACAAAAGTGGTCTCAACGTAGCGACCACTTTTCATGGTATGCCCGCGCTCAGCGTGACGCCATACTTAGCGACGCTGAAAACCAATTAAAACAGCACCTCAACTTACTAAAGTGCCTACTGGCGTTGTGCCCTATGCTTGGGTTGCTGGGAACCGTAACCGGCATGATCACCGTCTTTGATACCTTAGCCGCCCAAGGAAGTGCTCAGCCTCGCCTTATGGCGGCTGGCATTTCCATGGCAACGATTCCAACCATGGCCGGTATGGTCGCTGCACTTTCAGGAATGTTAGCTTTTTCCCGTATCCAAAAGTGGAGCAATAAGCATTTGTTCCAATTAGAACAATTACTGAGAAGTGACCAAAGCAAAGCGACTGACTTGCAAACGGTCACAGATAATCGCATAGGAAATACACAATGAGACTTGGCCACCGTAAAAAACAGCAAGAAGAAGCCAATATCGACATGACCTCAATGCTTGATATCGTTTTCATTATGCTGATCTTTTTCATTGTCACCAGCTCCTTCGTTCGAGAGTCTGGCGTCGATGTGAACCGCCCGCAGGCCAGCCACGCGGTAAGCCAAAAAGACGCGGGAATTTTTGTCGCGATCACCGCCAATAACGAAGTGTTCATTGATAAACGTCGTGTCGACGTTGAACGTGTACAAGCCACTATTGAGAAGCTTCTTCTCGAGCAACCTAGCGCGTCCATGGTCATTCAAGCAGACAAGCATGCCTTCAATGGTACCGTCGTACAGGTGATGGACAGTGCAAAAGGAGCTGGGGTAACCAAAATTGCTTTGGCAACGGAGAGCCGATAATGGTGCGCTTTCTATTAAGCATTCCTTTTGCTATCGCTTTCGCATTTACGCTGTTTTCCTTTATGAGTTGGATGATAGACATTGGTCCTAAATCCAAGCCAGAAGAGTCTGCTCGCCTTAGCTATGACTTAGTGATGATTGAACCGGAAAGTGAAACAGCACGACGTACACGCGTGCTTCCTGAACCTCCCAAAATGCCAGCGACACCACCAGCGGCAGCCGCAGTCGAGCAAAGTTCACAGACCTCGTCGGTACAGACACCTAGCACACCGCAACTGCCGAATATTGCGATATCAACACAAGTTGCTGGCGTGGCGATGAACGCACCAAGTGTGCCCGATATTGGTCGCAACCAACAAGTCATGCCGCTTCACCGCAAAGAGCCACGCTATCCGCGCCGAGCCATTCAACGAAATATGGAAGGTTACGTCGTGATGTCATTTACTATTGACGTCAATGGCCGCCCAACCGACATTAAAGTGGTTGAAGCCCAACCAAAGCGGATCTTTGAGCGTGAAGCCATGGTGGCTCTCAAACAGTGGAAGTATCAGCCGATGGTCGTCAATGGCACCGCGCAGCCACGAGTAGGCCAAACGGTTAAATTGGAGTTTAAATTAAACCAATGAACAAACTAATCTCATACATTGGACTTGTACTAGTTTGTAGTCTGTCGTTTGCTCAAACCGCAATAGCAAAACAAGAGCTAGGAATGCGCACCGCCACGCAGGTGTCAAAAGCCTATTCGCTGGAGCAGGAAGATAAGCTCAAAGATGCTATTACCTTACTAGAGAAACTCAAGCCAAGCGCCAACTATGACCAAGCTTACGTCGCAAGAATGCTCGGCATTTATTACTGGCAAGCCGAGCAAAGTGAACTGGCAATCAAACAGTTACAAATTGCCGTTAATACTGGCGCCTTTACTGGTGAACAAGGCTGGCAAACAGAACGAATGCTAGCTGAACTGTTATTATCAGAAACCAAAGCTGAGCAAGCACTTGTCCACTTTGACGCTCTTGTGAAATCAGCGGGCAGTCTCGATATCCCTAAAGAACAGATAACCACCGCCTGGCTCAATACCGCTCGAAGCCACTACCTATTACAACAATGGACACCATTGCTGACGGCTATTAAGCAGTATCACAAATTAGATAGCACTCCGAAGCTACAGCCACTAAGTCTACAACTCAGTGCCGAGCTGCAACTGTCTCACTTAAAAAGCGCGATCATCACCAGTCAAAAGCTGCTGGCTCTTCAGCCTAACAATGCCATGTGGTGGCAGCAGCTCAGTGCCCTCTATATGCAGACTAAACAGTATAAACTGGCACTCGCGACACTGGTCTCCGCGCAACGAGCTGGCATTGATATGCCGGAATCGATGCAAGTTAGCATGGCACAATTGTATGCCCAACAAGGCATTCCTGAAAAGTCCGCTCACCTCTATTCTGACTTGCAAGTTAATGACACTGATATTGAAACCATCATCAAACAAGCGACACATTGGCAGATGGCAAGGGAATGGCACAACGCTCAGCGTTCATGGCAAGCCGCGGCGCGCTTAAATACAAAATATTACGAGCAAGTTTCGCGACTTGAACTTCAGCAAGGCGCGTTTGACGCAGCCTTAATATCACTGAGTAAAGTGACAGGCATAAGCTTGCAAGAAAAACAGATTTTACAGATACGAGCGTATGTGGGCCTGAAGCAATATGAGGCAGCAAAAAAACTCGCGCAAGCAGCGCACAGAGAAAAGCCTAGCTCTCAAACCTCTGATTGGCTGGACTATCTAGACCAAATGACCAAGACGCGCTAACAGAAATCCACAAAAAATGGCACCGTCGTGGTGCCATTTTTATAAGAGTTCAACCGTGAATTACACGCTCTCATTCTCATTTTGTCTCACCCGATCCGCAAGTTGCTTGTACTGATCAGCAATGGTGTCGCCAAATACCGGATCGTCATCCACTTCGGTCCACAACGCTTCTACTGCTTGCCAATCCGCAGTCGTAAACTTTTTCTCAATCAACGGCAGCACCGACTGCTCTTCAAGATCAAGGTGTTGCTTTTGATTGCGAATGAATTCCGCTAACTTAGTGGAAAAAATCTCATGAGGCACCACCGCGTCTTGTAAAATCATCTCGACAATCGCGAGAAAATCATGGGTTTTATCCGACAATTCATGGTGCTCTATTTCAAGATTTGAAATCGTCACTTGCTGCCCGTAGTGCTCAATAAAATAACGATAGAGGATATCTTCTTTCGGGTGGTGTATCTTTTCAGAGTGCACCGTCAGATAATCGACAATCTCTTTGATGAGTGAATAATTGACGGGCTCCTCACGTTCCAGCAGGTGCAACTTACGATTCAGTATCGCGAGCAAACGAACCATATAGCCGTGCTCGCGCCTTATTCTTTCGATCATCATCGCCTATCTCCCTTAAGTCCCTATTCTTAATAAGTGTATAGGAGATTTAGAAAGTGTGCTTTGACTATGCTCGAAAAACAGACAATTAGCCTTCGCAACTAACAAGCTTAGGCTGCCAATCAATAGCGGTTTTACCCATACTTTTCAGCAGCATATTAGTTTGAGAAAAGTGCTGGCAGCCAAAAAATCCGCGCCGTGCAGAGAGAGGAGAAGGGTGTGGGGCGGTAAGCACATGATGGCGTTCACGATCAATCATCATACCTTTTTTCTGAGCATGCGCGCCCCAGAGTAGAAAGACAACGCCTTCACACTGTTGGTTAAGGGTATCCACAATATGATCGGTAAATACCTCCCAACCTGCTTTGGAATGAGAATGAGCAGCCCCTTGCTCGACAGTTAAGACCGTATTTAGCAGCAATACGCCTTGTTGTGCCCAGCTTTTTAAATAACCATGCGTAGGAATTTCAAACCCAGAGATATCCTCAGCCAATTCTTTATAGATATTGACCAGCGAAGGAGGCGTTTTCACACCGGGCAAAACGGAAAAGCACAAACCATGAGCCTGCCCCTGCCCATGATAAGGATCTTGGCCTAATATGACGACTTTAACCGCATCAAGCTCGGTCAGTTCGAAAGCATTAAACACGTCTTCTTCAGGTGGGTAAATAACCTTTCCCGCCTGTCTTTCTTGCGCAACGAAAGATAACGTCTGCTTAAAGTACGCTTGCTGATGTTGGCTTTCTATAACATCACGCCATGTTAGTGTCGTCACTCGTATTCCCCAGAATTTAAAACTCTGGGGAGTTTACCATTTCAAAAGTCACCATCTCTACTGATTTCACAACAGTAGCCTCGAACGTCGCGATTAATGACCTTTTTGCTGTGGCGTTCGAAAATGTCCCTGCCCTGTCACGTGGCGGTTTGGAACAGGATAGCGGCTTGCGCGCATGGCGTGGGGTTGGGAAGCGATAGATCGAGACATAATGGCACCTACTTATTCACACTACTTAAATTCACACTATTATTGTTGATGATTCGTTTTTCAGAATCACACTTTTATGCAACGTGCATGAAACTAAGTATGAAAGAAAGATGCCAAAGATCCATGTGATGATGAAAAAAATCAGTTTTTAATAGTAAATTGTCTCAATTGTTGGATTTCATCCACCCAGATCTCAGGCTCAATTGTCTCTAAAATCAACGGAATAGAATCAAACCTCTCATCTTGCATAATATACTCAAAACACGCCCAGCCGATCTCACCTTTACCTAAGGATTGGTGACGGTCAACACGATCTCCCAAAGCTATCTTTGAATCATTAAGGTGCATCGCGCGCAAATAGTGCATGCCAACCACCCTATCAAATTCCGAAAATGTTGAATGGCACGCTTGCTTGGTTCGTAAATCATAGCCCGCCGTAAAGGTATGGCAGGTATCAAGACAAACCCCAACACGGCTTTTATCCTCAACTTTATCAATAATGTGAGCAAGGTGTTCAAAGCGCCATCCTAAGTTAGTTCCTTGACCAGCCGTATTTTCAATCACAGCGACGACATTCGGAATGCGTCTGTGGGCAATATTTATCGATTCCGCTATCCGATCTAAACACACGTCCTCAGCTATCTTTTTCAAATGACTGCCTGGGTGGAAATTCAGAAGTGTTAAACCTAACTGCTCACAACGTGCCATCTCATCGACAAAGGCTTCTCGAGACTTTTCCAACTTATCCAACTCTGGTGCCCCTAAATTAATCAGATAAGAGTCATGTGGCAGTATTTGCTCAGGAAGAAAGCCATATTTACGGCACTCAAGCTTAAATCGGTTAATGGTCTCTTCGGTTAGCGGTTTTGCTACCCACTGTCTTTGATTTTTGGTAAACAGAGCAAAAGCATTAGCGCCAATTTCCGCCGCCCTTTGTGGCACATTATCTACCCCACCAGCCGCCGACAGATGCGCCCCTATAAATTTATTCATACTTTAATAACCCGATCTATATCACATATTTAAAACTGTTATTTAGCGATCTTATACTTTCACATTTAACTATTGAAGCCCTTGTTTTCCGGTAATCTAGCGCATCCAATAAACCAAAATGTAGTTTTATTACTACATTTGACGTTTAAAATAAATTTTAATGTATAAAATATTGTTTTAACGCTACTATTTAAGAGGGTTTGTTGATATAGGTCAACAAAACAACCTTACTATTATTAATGTTTTTTGTTGTAATTTGATCTAAATCAATACTAAAATACCCATTATTAGGTATATATAGCTCAGCTCAACAAAATTTGAAAAATAACACCACAACAATACCGCTTTAAAGTGGTTCAGGAGATAGTGATGATTCAAGGTATCCAAATTACTCAAGCAGCAAACGACGACCTACTAAATTCAATCTGGTTGCTTGACGGTGAAAAGAACGAAGCTCGCTGTGTTGCAGCAAACACAGGCTTTGAAGCAGACCAAGTCATTGCAATCAGTGACCTTGGCGAATACGAAAGCCGTGAAGTTGCGATTGAAACTGCGCCTCGCATTGAAGGTGGTCAACACCTAAACGTCAACGTTCTTAAGCGTGAAACGCTAGAAGACGCAGTTGCACACCCAGAGAACTATCCTCAGCTAACTATCCGTGTATCGGGTTACGCTGTACGTTTTAACTCTCTAACGACAGAGCAGCAACGTGACGTTATCGCTCGTACCTTTACTGAGTCTCTATAATTAAAGACGTCAAGTAAATGAATAGTGAAAACAGACGCTTCGGCGTCTGTTTTTTTATGCCTGTAGATAATCCTCTCTCGATACATCATCTCCTGATACAAAAAAACCTCCCGGAGGAGGTTTAAAGACAACTCTAAAATAAACATCAGAGTCTTAGGAATGTCATCCCGCTAGGCAAGAATGACAAATACTAAGTACCGTTGCAGTTACTTCAGCGTCACTCGCGCAAACTTTCGCTTACCAACTTGGTAAACCGCTTGACCCGCTGCTGGCACTAATTTGGTATCTTCTACTTTTTCACCATCGATCTTCACTGCGCCTTGACGAATCATGCGCATCGCATCTGAGGTTGAACCGACTAAACCGGCTTCTTTTAGCAGGTTGTTGATCGCAATTCCCGCTTCCAGCTCTAGCTCTGGCATTTCGTCCGGCATTGCGCCTTTTTGGAAACGGTTAATGAACTCTTGCTCAGCCGCATCAGCATCCGCTTGTGAGTGGAAACGTGCAATAATTTCTTTTGCTAGCAGTATTTTAACATCACGTGGATTTTTGCCCGCTTCAACGTCAGCCTTAAATTGCGCAATCTCTTCTAGTGGACGGAAAGACAGCAGCTCGTAGTAGCTCCACATCAGTACATCTGAAATTGACATGATTTTGCCAAACATTTCAGTTGGGACTTCACTCACACCAATGTAGTTGTGAGCCGACTTAGACATTTTCTTCTCGCCATCCAAGCCTACCAGCAGTGGCATCGTCAAGATAACCTGTGGCTTTTGACCATGTGCTTTTTGCAGTTCACGACCCATAAGCAGGTTGAACTTTTGATCAGTACCGCCTAACTCTACGTCCGTTTCCATCGCTACTGAATCATAGCCTTGCAGCAACGGATACATAAATTCATGAATCGCGATTGGCTGTCCATTGCTGTAACGCTTTTTAAAGTCATCACGCTCAAGCATACGCGCAACCGTCTGGTTTGCCGCTAAACGAATCATGCCTTCTGCACCAAGCTCAGACAGCCATTCAGAGTTAAACTGAATTTTTGTTTTCGCTGGGTCCAAAATTTTGAATACTTGCTCTTTATAGGTCTCTGCGTTACGAAGCACATCTTCACGAGTCAGTGGTGGTCGAGTGGTGTTTTTACCCGTCGGATCACCGACCATGCCCGTAAAATCACCAATAAGGAACGTCACGTCATGACCTAAATCTTGGAACGTACGCAGCTTATTCAAAATAACGGTGTGTCCCAAGTGAATATCCGGTGCTGTAGGATCGGCACCTAGCTTAATACGTAGAGGACGGTTCTCTTTAAGCTTTGCAATGAGCTCTTCTTCTGGAATTAGCTCATCAACACCACGTTTAATTTCAGCCAATGCTGCTTCTAGGTTCGCCATTCTTGTTCACTCCCACAGATTTGGCAAAAATATAATAGTTGGACATCTTACTTGAATAGCGATGTTTTTTGAAACCAGTTAGACTAAATGGTTCAGGAAATTTAGAAAATAATGTTGAATTAATCACTCATGGTATCTGTTTTTAAGCGCCTCCCTTGGCTTCACCGAGCTCTTATCGCTTTTTTTACGGCGCTAATTGTTGTGGCACTCTTTCTGCCCGACGCCGCCGATCTTCACGACGACCCCAATAAACTGGAGGTAGGTAAGTACTACCCTCTGAAAATCAAAGCGTCGGCGTTAAGCATTGTTAACGAACAAGTCCCTACCGTTGTACTCAATTGGGAAGAGCATTCTGTTCGCTCAGGTGAAAGCGCAGCGATTCTTTTTCAACGGGTCGGTTTGTCCGCTCGACTGCTTTACGATCTCGTGAATACCAACAAAGACATTGAAAAACAGTTATCCAGGCTTCGACCAGGTGACAAGCTGATATTTGGCTTTGATGAAAATAATGAGTTACTGCAGCTAAAACGAAAGATCAGCGACTACGAAACGTTTGTTATCACTCGCACTGACAATGGTTTTCGCTCTGAGCTCAGCAAGAAAGAGATTGATTACCAATATAACTATGCTGAAGCGGATATCACCTCAAACTTCTGGAACGCGGGCATAGGGGCAGGACTAACCGCCAATCAAATCATGGAACTTGCCGGTATATTTGGTTGGGACATCGACTTCGCTCTAGACATTCGCTCAGGTGACCATTTTGAGTTGCTGTATCAAGAGAAAGTAGTGGAAGGTGAAGTGATTGGGCGAGGTAAAATTATCGCGGCGGTATTTAAGAACCAAGGTGATACGTTTAAAGCTATCCTCGATGACAATACTGGCAGCTATTATGATGAAAATGGTCGCGCCATGAAGAAAGCCTTTTTACGCTCTCCGCTTGATTTCCGTCGCGTTACGTCCAATTTCAACCCCACTCGTCGCCATCCGGTCACCGGAAAAGTAAGGGCGCACAGAGGAACGGATTACGCAGCACCAGTGGGAACGCCTATTTGGGCGGCCGGAGACGGGGTGGTACAAAAATCCAGTTACAACCAATTTAATGGTAATTACGTCTTCATTAAGCACAGTAATACCTATATCACTAAGTACCTGCATTTGACCAAACGTACAGTAAGAACAGGACAAAGGGTTAAGCAGGGGCAAACTATTGGTACATTGGGTGGCACAGGACGGGTTACCGGACCTCACTTGCATTACGAGTTCCTCGTCAACGGCGTGCACAAAAACGCAAGAACGGTCAAACTGCCGCAATCAAAATCGCTCGCAGGTAAAGCTAAGCAAACCTTCTTAGCCAATGCAGAAGTGCGCCTAAACAAAATGGAGCGTTACAGCGAGTTGCTGTTAGCTAAACCGTAATTGGGTTCTATGGTTCTATGGTTCTATGGTTCTATGGTTCTATGGTTCTATGGTTCTATGGTTCTATGGTTCTATGGTTCTATGGTTCTATGGTTCTATGGTTCTATGGTTCTATTAGAT
>NZ_JAKJSR010000029.1:0-82307 GCF_050337155.1 Vibrio cionasavignyae | reverse complement strand
CATTTTCTCTTAGCAGRAAATGACAGTTCTCATCGTACTTAACGATGACTACAATTCGGACGCGGGATGGAGCAGTTTGGTAGCTCGTCGGGCTCATAACCCGAAGGTCGTTGGTTCAAATCCGGCTCCCGCAACCACATTTAGTCAATAGCGTTTGCTGTTGATATGCGATACTAGCTCAGTTGGTAGAGCGCAACCTTGCCAAGGTTGAGGTCATCGGTTCGAACCCGATGTATCGCTCCATTTTCTCTTAGYAGRAARTGAYAGTTCTCATCGTACTTAACGATGACTACAATTCGGACGCGGGRTGGAGCAGTTTGGTAGCTCGTCGGGCTCATAACCCGAAGGTCGTYGGTTCAAATCCGGCYCCCGCAACCAYATTTAGTCAATAGCGTTTGCTGTTGATATGCGATACTAGCTCAGTTGGTAGAGCGCAACCTTGCCAAGGTTGAGGTCATCGGTTCGAACCCGATGTATCGCTCCATTTTAGCGCAGTTTAACCCTATAGAGGTTTAGACCTTGCTCTTCTTTTGGTAGAGCAAGTGTTGTTAGTCGCTATGCTTTCTTGTTTATAGAAAGCCTAAAGCAGCATTCCATATAAGCAAAGTTGAGAAACTTAGTCCTTTCGCTGCCGCTCTTTCCTAATGCTGAGAAGCATCACTCCAAAACAATTTAGTTAGTTTGTAACGTTATTTTTAAATAGGCAGCTTTGCCTATTTAATACGTCTACGCTGCTATTCCTGTAGTTATTCAACCCTGTGGATGTAGGTTAGCGCCTTTTTCTACGGCACACTTACATTTAAATTAACAGACTTATCCACACCTTATCGTATGTGGATAACTTGGTTGATAAATTGTTTTTACTCGATATGTTAGCTAAGTGCTTGAAAGATCTTTACAGTAATTAGTCTGCAGGCAAGTGCGAGTTGACCATTTAAGTTATTGTTTATAAAGTGGTTTTGTTGGTTTTTACGTCGAGAGACACTGTATTTAAATGATCAACAAGTGACATTTATTTGATCCTAGTCATATATTGCGTCTGTGTTTAACCTGTTTTCACAAGCACATAGCACGAATGAAATTTTTGTTTTTCCACAAATTCAAATTTGAGATGTTAGTCAAGAAAATTTATTTGATTTCTTGTCAATGCCGATATGAGACTGCTTGATGTTATGAATCGCGTGGTAGACCTTTTTGTATGATTCGAATAAGACGTTGGTTTCTGCTATCAATTTTGTTTAGTGACAATTTATCTTCTTGAGAACGTAACTTTTCTAGTGCCCAGTCGATGTGAGTATCCAGCAGCGTACTTTCCCCCTTAAGGTTTTCGAGTAGGGTAATGTAATCTGCTTGGAAGGGAGCATTGCCAATAGCAATGATGATGTTTCTTCGCCACTGCTCATGTCCTATCCGCCTAATAGCCGACCCTTCCATGTTTTTTAAAAACGTAAGTTCATCCCAAGCTATTAGCGATTTTAAGTCAGTCTTATCGAAGATTGGACGGCGCTGGAAGTCGACTTGCTTACTGATGTCTGAGAATCGATTCCACGGACAGACCAATTGGCAATCATCACATCCGTATATTCTGTTGCCAATCGCATCTCGGAATTCTTCTGGGATAATGCCATCATACTCAATAGTTAAGTACGAAATACATCGCCTAGCATCAACGACGCCATTGTCTAAAATCGCGTTAGTTGGACAAGAGGTCACGCATGCTGTGCATTTGCCACACTGGTTTTCGACGGGTTTATCGATAGGTAGTGGTAGGTCGATAAATAACTCGCCAAGGAAAAACCAAGAGCCGGAGTCTTTGTCGAGAATTAAAGAGTGTTTACCCGTCCATCCCAATCCGGCCTTTTCTGCTAGGGGGCGTTCGAGCACGGGAGCGGAATCGACAAATGGTCGGTAACCTAAGGCGCCGACTTCGCTTTCAATCTTTTGGCCTAATTTTTTTAATTTGTTGCGAATGAGTTTGTGATAATCCCGACCCAATGCATAGCGACTGATATAACCAGTATGCTTGTCTAGCAGATTACTGGCAAAGTGTGCATCTTCAGGTAGGTAGTTCATACGCACACTAATGATACGGCATGTATTGGGGTGAAGCTGGTCGGGATGGAGACGCAAATCTTGGTTTGACTCCATCCAGGCCATTTCACCATGATAGCCTGCAGCCACCCAGTGGCTAAGCGATGCTTCTTGATCTTCTAAGCAGATATCACTAATGCCTGCTTTTTGAAAACCCAGTTCTTTCGCCCACTGTTTGATGTCGTTGGCAAGCTTATCTAAATCCATCACGATCACTCTATTTAAAAAGGACGCGTATTCTATACTCAAATCTGTTTGTATCCAAAGTATGAGTAGAAAAAAGACATATATCCAAATTTGTCGGGGAGTTGATGGGTAATTACCATCACTTTGTAGGGATTCACCGCTTTTAATGGTAAATTTTCTAATTACTTACACAACAATGCTTGTCTACAAAAAGCGACACAGTTTACTATTTCACCTCGCAACCGACGTATTCAGAGAAAAATGTGATGAACACTAAAAAATTTGCCTTAGCTGATGAAGCAGCCACTGTTTTAATTGGAACTAAACTCGCTAATCTCTGCTCAAAACAAACAACCATTTATTTACATGGTGATCTTGGGGCGGGGAAAACAACGTTTAGCCGAGGGTTTATTCAAAGCCAAGGGCATCAAGGTAATGTGAAAAGCCCGACTTATACGTTAGTGGAACCTTATCAACTCAAACAGTGGAATATTTATCATTTTGATTTGTATCGTTTGGCGGATCCTGAAGAACTGGAGTTTATGGGCATTCGTGACTACTTCTCTGACGATGCAATTTGTCTAGTGGAGTGGCCAGAAAAAGGCGAGGGTGTATTGCCTGCCGCTGATCTTGATATTGACTTGAGATACGTAGGAGAAGCGCGTGAAATCACATTTACCGCAAACTCTGAATATGGAATTCAGCTAATTAGTCAATTGGAGTTAAATTGATCAATCGTTTGTTTAGTCGCATGAAAATGTTCATGCTGGCCATCGTCATTCTTTCCCCGACGGTTGTGTGGGCGAATACGCTTGAAGGGATACGGGTTTGGCCATCTCCGGATGAAACTCGAGTCGTTATTGACCTTAAGTCAAAGGCTGATTTTAGCTATTTCTCTTTATCTGGCCCAAGCCGTATTGTGGTGGACCTTAACAATACGACGCTAAATACTACGTTGCCACTTAATGTGACAGATAGTCCAGTACTGAGCAAAGTAAGAAAAAGTTCTCCTCCAAAGAAGGGTACTTATCGTCTTGTTTTTGAATTAAAGCAGGCACTAACTCCTCAGTTATTTACCCTGAATCCAACACCTGGCGGACAATATGGACACCGTCTTGTTATCGATCTTCCTCATGGAAAAGCGACTCAGGCGAAGCCCGCTGCTGTTGCAAACAGTAAGACGGCCGTCAGTCGTGATGCGTCACAATTACGCGGCACGGCCGATATTGTCGTTGCAATCGACGCCGGACACGGTGGTGAAGATCCTGGCTCTATTGGACCGACAAAAAAATATGAAAAGCACGTGACGTTGAGTGTCTCCAAAAAACTCGCGGCGCAAATTGATGCGATTCCGGGTATGAAGGCAGTACTGACTCGACGTGGCGATTATTTCGTTAATTTGAATAAACGTTCGGATATTGCTCGTAAAAATAAAGCACACCTGTTGGTCTCTATACACGCCGATGCTTTTCGAACGCCACAGCCTAGAGGGGCATCAGTATTTGTCCTGAATACCAGAAGAGCGAATACGGAAATTGCCCGTTGGGTAGAAAACCATGAGCAGCAGTCAGAATTACTCGGTGGTGCGGGTGAAGCGTTAGCAAAGAATTCAAATGACAAAAATGTCAGTCAAACTTTGCTTGATTTACAATTTAGTCACTCTCAAAAAGAGGGCTATAAAGTCGCGACTAAAATACTAAAAGAGATGGGGAAAGTGGCTCACTTACACAAAAAAGAGCCAGTCAATGCTAGTCTTGCTGTGTTGAAGTCACCAGATATACCATCAGTATTAGTTGAAACGGGCTTTATTTCCAATCCAGGTGAAGAGCGTTTGCTTACGACGCGTAGTCACCAAGATAAGCTAGCTCGAGCATTAGCGAAGGCGTTAGTTCAGTATTTTGAAGCGAATCCGCCAGAAGGCACCTTGTTTGCGAATAAAGGCCAGCAACGTAAGCACACGGTGAAACGTGGCGAGTCGTTATCAGTGATTGCCCAGCAATACGGTTCTTCTGTTTCGGCGATTAAATCGGCGAATAAACTGAAGAGTAATGGATTGGCTGTGGGACAAGTTTTGACTATTCCAGGGAATAGCACACCAGTAAAAGTCAGCAGCAAAGTGAATACCGTAGAGACAAAAGTGATTACACATACGGTGGCTAAAGGGGAGTACCTTGGTAAAATTGCAAGCAAGTACAAAGTGTCAGTTGCAGATATCAAGCGCGAGAATAACCTAAAGTCGGATACGTTACGACTCGGGCAAAAACTGAAAGTATCGGTCAGCCTCAAAGACTTGCCAGTCAGAAAGCATACCGTTAAGCGGGGTGAGTTTTTAGGTAAGATTGCTTCACGCTATGACGTGACGATACAAAGCATACGTGAGGCGAATAAGTTACGTTCAGATCAGCTCGCTGTTGGGCAGGTTTTGATTATTCCTAATAGGTAACGTGCAGCGTTGACTATGTTTATATTTTGATGACTCGGAGTAGTGGTGTGACAATAAAAATTCTCCCAGCTAGATTAGCAAACCAGATTGCCGCCGGAGAGGTCGTTGAAAGACCTGCTTCGGTGATAAAAGAGTTAGTGGAGAATAGTATTGATTCTGGTGCGACTCGCATTGATATCGACATTGAAAAAGGTGGCGCAAAGCTCATTCGAGTTCGCGACAATGGCAAAGGCATTGTGAAGGATGAGCTACAATTAGCGCTCAGTCGTCATGCGACATCAAAGATCCATACTTTAGATGACCTAGAGGCAATTGTTAGCTTAGGCTTCCGTGGTGAGGCCCTAGCCAGTATCAGTTCAGTATCACGACTGACATTGACTTCAAGACCTGCCGCTCAGGAGCAAGCGTGGAGTGCCTACGCTGAAGGGCGAGACATGGCGGTGAGTTTGAAGCCAACAGCCCACCCTATTGGCACAACGGTAGAGGTGCTGGATCTTTTTTTCAATACGCCAGCAAGACGTAAGTTTTTGCGTACCGAAAAAACGGAATTTACCCATATTGATGAGTTATTAAAACGCATCGCACTAAGCCGTTTTGATGTGTCTATTAACGTTAAGCATAACGGTAAGTTAGTCCGGCAATATCGAGCGGCAAAAAATGACGCTCAGGCTGAAAAGAGAATTGCATCGGTGTGCGGCGCGGCGTTTGTTCGTCATATGCTCAGAATTGAGCTAGAACATCACGACCTAAAGCTTCATGGTTGGATTACCACACCAGAAGGCGGGCGGGCGCAAAACGATCTTCAATATTGTTATGTCAATGGACGGATGATGCGGGATAAGCTGATTAATCATGCTATCCGGCAAAGTTATGAGTCGAGTTTGTCTGCGGATCAATATGCCGCCTTCGTATTGTTTATTGAAATTGATCCCCATCAGGTAGATGTTAACGTACATCCCGCTAAGCATGAAGTTAGGTTTCATCAAGCAAGACTGGTGCATGACTTTATTTATCAAGCGCTAAGTGATGCGTTAGTCCAAGCAAAATCAATAGATCTACCTCAAGTATCCACTTCTGGGTTTACCCAAGATGTGAGTGAAGCTAGCTCAGATGAAGCATTGCTCGAGCAGACAAATGAAGATGTGCGGAAAAATCGCTTAAGTGCAGATTCTGTTGCTGAGACGGTGATCAATGCAGTGACCAGTACTCCCGCTTACCCTGGGCGGAGTGATTATCGTCCTAGTATTGAGCCCCAAACCGATTCTTTATCTAAAACTAGGCCCCAGCATGGAATTTCAGAGCGCTCGCCATCTAGCCCGTGGGCATCAGAAAGGTCATCGGGTAGTGCTTCTGGCCGTTCTGGCTCAAGGAACGTTGAGAGTCCACCAAGTATTGCAGAGGCAAAAGTGTATCAAGCACTATTGCAAACCCCTGACTTTCCGGAGATATCTAACGACTCAGTGATTGAAACAAAGAGTACCCCGACGCCCGTTGAGCATATTGGTAAAGCGGTATCGGTTATTGGGTCGCGTTACCTCTTGGTTAAGGCAGAGCCTGATTGTGCACTTGTTTCATTGCCTCGAGCTGAATTTTATAAGCTGTTTGCGCAGCTGGATCCGGTAAGGGCTTCGTTAACGATGCAGCCTTTACTTGTTCCGTTGTCATTAAAAGTGAATGATAGCCAGTTGAAGTTTGTTGAGTCTCAAGTGGAATTTTTGTCATCTTTTGCGATTGATATTAAAGTTAGAAACAAGCAAACCGTGATGGTAATGGGCGTTCCTTCTCCTCTTCGACAGCAAAATTTGCAATTGTTAATTGATGAAATGCTGTCATACTTGGCAACCCTTGAGCAGCATGACCTCAGCCCAAATGGACTGAGTCTTTGGTTAGCAAAGAAAGTGCTGCAAGTGAAAAGTAGTTACACATTATCGGAATCCGTCCAATTACTCAGTAATTTGGAGCAGTTATACGACGGTAAGCTACCTTTGAGCGATACTAAGTTTGTTCGTCCTGTCGATTTTACGGCCACAATTGCAGCGTTTTCATCATGAGTCAGAAATTACCGTTAGTTTTATTTTTAATGGGTCCTACCGCATCTGGTAAGACCGATCTTGCGATACGTCTTCGTCAGCAATACCCCGTTGAGATTATCAGCGTGGATTCTGCCCTAATTTACAAAGGTATGGATATAGGTACTGCTAAGCCTGATGCTGATGAATTATCGGCAGCGCCTCACCGTCTTATTGACATACTCGACCCAAGTGAAGCTTATTCTGCAGCGGATTTTCGACGCGATGCTTTGGCAGAGATCGCCAAAATACACGCGGAAGGAAAGATCCCCCTTCTTGTCGGCGGCACAATGCTTTATTTTAAGGCGTTACTGCAAGGGCTATCTCCCTTGCCAGCTGCCGACCCTGAGATACGTAAGCAATTAGAGCAAGAAGCACAAGATAAGGGTTGGCAGGCTCTCCATGATGAACTTAGGACGATTGATCCTGTCTCAGCTGATAGGATTCATCCTAATGATCCGCAGCGTCTTTCTCGTGCGTTAGAGGTGTATCGAATATCAGGTAAGTCTCTGACTGAGCTAACAGAAGTGAAAGGGGATCCTTTACCATTTCGAGTGAAACAATTTGCTGTCGCGCCCAAAGATCGCGCTTTGTTACATAAACGAATTGAATTGCGTTTCGATAAAATGATACAAGCAGGTTTTGAAGATGAAGTAAAAGCATTATATGCTCGAAAAGATCTTCATCCCGATCTACCATCTATTCGTTGTGTCGGATACCGACAGATGTGGGAATATTTAGATGGGGACTGTAGTTTTGATGATGCGATATTCCGCGGAATCTGCGCTACTCGTCAATTGGCTAAACGTCAGATTACCTGGTTAAGGAGTTGGGAAGATCTGGTTTGGCTAGATAGCGAACACATTGAGAGTTCAATGAAAACTCTCACAGACGCCATAGCATCCGATGGCATTAACTGTGTATAATGTAGTCGCTTTTGTATATTTGTACCCAAAAAGGAACTGAGTTTTGTTTTCAAAGTGAATTGTTGTTCTATGATTATAAAACTAACGGGTATTTCATTGGTTTAGCTCAGATGCAAAGGCCACACAACTCGTAGTGTACCAATAGCTAAATAATTAAAACTAAAAATATTAATATAAGGAAAATAAAAATGGCTAAGGGGCAATCTCTTCAAGACCCATTCCTGAATGCGCTTCGTCGCGAACGCATTCCTGTTTCGATCTATCTTGTAAACGGAATCAAATTACAAGGTCAAATCGAGTCTTTCGATCAATTTGTGATCCTATTGAAAAATACCGTTAACCAAATGGTATATAAGCATGCGATTTCGACTGTTGTACCTGCACGTGCGGTGAGTCACCATACGGGCGAGCGTCCAACAAATGATCGCCAACAAGAGAAATCTGAAGATTAATACTCTATCTCGTACAGTAAACATCATAAATAGGAGTTGGTAGCTTGTTTGACCGTTATGAATCGGGGGAGCAGGCTGTTCTTGTTCATATCAACTTCACGCAAGAAGGTGAGTGGGAAGATCTCAACGAGTTTGAGATGCTGGTGTCTTCAGCTGGCGTTAACAACCTGCAGGTTGTGACAGGTAGTCGTCAGTCTCCTCACCCGAAATACTATGTTGGCGAAGGAAAGGCTCAGGAGATTGCACAAGTTGTACAGTTAACTGGTGCTGACGTGGTGATTTTTAACCATGCACTTTCGCCGGCCCAAGAGCGTAATTTAGAAGGTTTGTGTAAATGTCGAGTATTGGACCGAACGGGTCTGATTCTGGATATTTTCGCTCAACGTGCGCGAACCCATGAGGGTAAGTTGCAAGTTGAGCTCGCGCAGTTGCGTCACATATCCACACGATTAATTCGCGGTTGGACGCACCTTGAAAGACAAAAAGGTGGTATTGGCTTACGTGGTCCAGGTGAGACTCAACTTGAGACTGACCGACGACTACTGCGTGACCGAATCAAAACGATTTTGCGTCGTTTAGAGAAGGTCGCGAAACAGCGTGAACAAGGCAGACGAGCCAGAAACCGAGCAGAGATCCCGACGATTTCTTTGGTGGGTTATACCAACGCAGGAAAGTCGACACTGTTCAACTGTATTACTGAAGCGGGCGTGTACGCGGCGGATCAGTTATTCGCAACGTTGGATCCAACACTCAGAAAAATTGAATTGGCCGATGTAGGTACTTCAATTCTTGCTGACACAGTTGGATTTATTCGTCATCTTCCGCACGATTTGGTCGCGGCATTTAAAGCCACACTGCAAGAAACGCAAGAAGCAGACATTTTGTTACATGTTGTTGATGCAAGTGACGACCGTTTTCGTGAGAACATGCAAGCTGTTCATGACGTGCTAGAAGAGATTGATGCTGGTGATGTACCGGCTCTAGTCGTGATGAATAAAATAGACAATCTAGAAGGCCAACGTCCTCGTATTGAGCGAGATGACGAAGGACTACCGAGAACCGTTTGGGTTTCTGCCATGGAAGGGCAAGGAATTGAACTGTTGTTCGAAGCGCTGACTGAGCGTTTAGTGAGCCAAATGGTTCAGTATCAATTGAGAATTCCGCCACAGTATCAAGGCCGCATTCGTAGTACATTTTTTGATATGAAATGTATTCAGCGGGAAGAATATGATACAGATGGTAACTTGTTGATTGATATTCGGATGCAACAAATAGATTGGTCTAGACTTGAGAAGAGAGAAGGGGCAGTTTTGAGTGACTTTATCGTTACTTAAAGGACTGCTACAGTATAACGTCATAATAATGATGGAGCTTCCTAATGGCGTGGAATGAGCCTGGTAATAATAATGGAAACAACGGCCGCGATAATGACCCTTGGGGCAATAATAATCGCGATGGCCGTAAGTCCGGCGACCGTAATCAAGGTCCGCCTGACTTAGACGAAGTTTTCAATAAGCTAAGTCAAAAGATTGGTGGTAAGTTTGGCAAGAAAGGTGGCGGTGGCCCATCAATAGGCGGTGGCGGAAGCGCAATCGGCTTTGGTGTTATTGCATTGATTGCCGTTGTCATTTGGTTCTCCTCTGGTTTCTATACCATTGGTGAAGCTGAGCGTGGTGTTGTTCTTCGCCTTGGTAAATACGATCGTATCGTTGAGCCTGGCCTGAACTGGCGTCCACGTTTTATTGATGATTATCAAGCTGTTAACGTTCAAGCTATTCGCTCTTTAAGAGCATCAGGTACGATGCTGACACGTGACGAGAACGTCGTTAGTGTTGGTATGGATGTACAATACCGAGTATCTGATCCATATAAATATCTCTATGTGGTAACCGATGCTGACGACAGTTTGAGTCAAGCAACGGATTCGGCGCTTCGTGCCGTGATTGGTGATTCATTGATGGACAGTATTCTTACGAGTGGTCGTCAGTTAATTCGTCAAACGACACAAGATACGCTGAACAACATCATTGATAATTACGATATGGGCCTAACGGTAGTTGATGTCAACTTCCAGTCTGCTCGTCCACCAACACAGGTACAAGATGCGTTTGATGATGCAATTTCTGCCCGTGAGGACCAAGAACGATTTATTCGTGAAGCTGAGGCTTATAAGAATGAAATCATTCCTAAAGCAACGGGTCGTTCTGAGCGTTTGAAGAAAGAAGCTTTAGGTTATTCAGAGCGTATAATCAATTCTGCACAAGGTCAGGTTGCTCAGTTTGAGAAACTCCTTCCTGAGTATTTGGCGGCACCTGAAGTGACTCGTAATCGTCTCTATTTAGATACGATGGAGCAAGTCTACTCGAATACGTCGAAAGTGATTATTGATTCTGAATCAAGCGGTAACTTATTGTATTTACCTATTGATAAGTTGGCAGGACAAGAGTCTTCAAGTAAGACGAAGAAGTCGCAGTCAGCGTACGATGAGATACAGTTAGATGCACCAACAACAGAAAAGCCGAATAACACGACGACCTCGCGTGATTCGAACGCACGTCAAGGGAGATACTAATAATGCGTAAATTAGCAATACCAGTATTAGTGGTCACGTTGGCGTTAATGCTAATGTCCCTGTTTGTTATCCCTGAAGGAGAAAGAGGCATTGTGATTCGTTTTGGACGTGTTCTAAGCGATGACAACAATGTATCTCGTATCTACGAGCCGGGCTTACACTTTAAAATGCCGTTGTTTGACCGTGTACAAACGCTAGATGCACGTATTCAAACAATGGATGGTCGTGGTGACCGTTTTGTAACGTCTGAGAAAAAAGACGTGATTATTAACACCTACGTTAAGTGGAAAATCGAAGATTTTCGTCAGTACTACTTGGCAACAGGTGGCGGCAACGCGTTGACGGCAGAAGCACTACTTGAGCGAAAAGTGACAGATGTGCTTCGTTCAGAAATCGGTTCTCGAGATATCAAGCAAGTGGTATCCGGCCCGAGAGATGCAACGAATGTACTGCCTGATAGCATCGACAGTGAAGAAGTGACGACGGAAGCGGCAAAACAAGCGTTAGAGATTGATGGTGAACGTGACCAAATTATGGAAAACGTTCTAAGTGATACTCGTGAAAGTGCGATGAAGGATCTTGGGGTTCGAGTGGTTGATTTTCGTATTAAGAAAATTAACTTACCAGATGAGATCAGTGAGTCAATCTACCGCCGTATGAGAGCTGAGCGTGAATCAGTGGCTCGAAAGTTCCGTTCTCAAGGACGTGAAAAAGCAGAAATCATTCGAGCACAAGCAGAGCTTGAAGTGGCGACTATGCTAGCCGAAGCGGATAAAACAGCGCGTGTAACGCGAGGTAGTGCCGACGCAAAAGCGGCAACAATCTATGCAGAAGCGTATAGCAAAGATGCAGAGTTCTATGGCTTCATTCGTTCTTTAGAAGCCTACCGTACCTCGTTTGCGGACAAGAGCGATATCCTTGTTCTTGATCCTAAGAGTGAGTTCTTCCGTTACATGAATGACGCTAATGGTGCGCCAGTTAAGTAACTGAAACGGTAAAATTTGCTACGATAAAAGGCCTGTCTCAGACGGGCCTTTTTCTTACTTGGAGAAAAACATGTCCACATCATTTTGGTTGGCGATTGGTTTGGTATTAATTTTTGAAGGACTAGGGCCATTATTGGCACCTAAGGGGTGGAGAACTATGATAGGCCAGTTAGTATCCCAGCCAGATAACCAACTGCGGCGTGTAGGCGGTTGCCTAGTTGTTGCTGGCGCAGTGATCGTATTTATGCTGTCTTAAGCTGAGTCAGGCAAACAAATTACAGATAGATTTTATTTATAAAAGACAGATATTTAGAACTGTGTTAGCTATTAATGTCCAAAAAATGACTGCACAAAGTCACATTTCGATGCTAGAATCCTTTTTTAACTAGCAATCAGATTGGAAAGATGGGAAATAACGTAGTCGTTCTGGGCACCCAATGGGGTGACGAAGGTAAAGGTAAAATCGTAGACCTTTTAACTGAAGATGCAAAATACGTGGTTCGCTATCAAGGCGGTCACAATGCAGGTCACACTCTAGTCATTGACGGTGAAAAAACCGTTCTTCATTTAATTCCATCAGGTATCCTTCGCAATAACGTTAAATGCGTTATTGGTAATGGTGTTGTTCTGTCTCCAGATGCACTTTTAAAAGAAATGAAGCCGTTAGAAGAACGTGGTATTCCAGTACGTGAGCGTCTTTTCATCTCTGAAGCTTGTCCTCTAATTCTTCCTTACCATATCGCTATTGACCAAGCGCGTGAAATCGCTCTAGGTAAAAAAGCAATTGGTACTACGGGTCGTGGTATCGGTCCTGCTTACGAAGATAAAGTGGCTCGTCGCGGTCTTCGCGTTGGCGATCTTTTCGATAAAGAAATGTTTGCAGAAAAGCTTAAGAAAGTAATGGAATTCCATAACTTCCAACTAGAGCATTTCTACAAAGTTGAAGCTGTAAGCTACGATGAAGTTCTTGAGCAATGCATGGCTTATGCAGACCTACTAACCTCAATGGTTATTGATGTTACTGACGAACTAGATGCAGCGCGTAAGCGTGGCGACAAGATCATGTTTGAAGGTGCACAAGGTACGCTTCTCGATATCGACCACGGTACTTACCCGTACGTAACGTCTTCAAACACGACTGCTGGCGGTGTTGCTGCTGGTTCTGGTTTTGGTCCTCGTCACATCGGTTACATTCTTGGTATTACCAAGGCTTACTGTACTCGCGTTGGTTCAGGTCCATTCCCGACAGAATTGTATGATGGCTTAGATAAGCAAGACCCTGTTGGTAAGCACCTAGGCGATGTTGGTCATGAGTTTGGCGCAACAACTGGTCGTTTACGTCGTACAGGTTGGTTTGATGCAGTTGCGATGCGTCGTGCGGTACAAATTAACTCTATCTCTGGTTTCTGTCTAACGAAGCTAGACGTATTAGATGGCCTAGAAGAACTGAAAATCTGTACTGGTTACAAGATGAAAAATGGTTCTATCCTAGAAGTTTCTCCAATGGCTGCTGAAGCATTTGAAGAAGCAACGCCGATTTATGAAACGATGCCAGGTTGGTCTGAAACAACATTTGGTGCAACGTCTATCGAGCAGCTTCCAAAAGCCGCTCTAGATTACATCAAGCGCATTGAAGAGCTAACTGGTGTTTCAGTTGATATCATCTCAACAGGTCCTGATCGTAACGAAACTATCGTTAAGGTTCACCCTTTCGAAGTTTAATTCGAAGACTGAATTGATGAATAGAAACCAGCGCTTGCGCTGGTTTTTTTATGTCTCTAAGTTTGCTCTAACTGTGATCTTCTGCCATTTTTTTGACATCGTTACGCTTATAGGGTGCTCAAGTGGCAAAATTTTGCCGTTTTTTTGTGGTTTCCATTAAAGTGAACTCGATGTTTGCCGATAAAATGGGAACAGCGGCTTATTGAAGCCGGCGTGGTCTTTGGGATATGAGGAAATGATATAGTGATGAGGCGACACAAAATAACAGCGTTGATTTGTCTGTCGTTACTTGGCACTTTGAAATCGGCTCAAGCTGAAAGCGTCGGTGCACCAGTCCCAATCTATTCTGAAGATCAGCTGATTAAACTGATTAGTGAGAACCGCCACCTTGCGAGAGTGAAAGCGGATAACTGTCAACTTGTTGAAGATATTATGGCGCGCGCCACCCGCATTAACCTGCCTTCTTATGAGTTCTTATATGGCGATATGTTAGCATGGGGCGTTTGTGTTCCTCAGGATGTTGAGCTTGGACTTTACTATATGGAAAATGCAGCTCATCAAGGATTGCCTGTCGCGTTAGAGCAGTTAGGGCGTTATTATTCTCGAGGGACATTTGTTCAAGAGGATAAAGAGCGAGCGATCCCTTATTTCCGTGAAGCGGCATCCATGGGCAACATAGACGCAAGGATTCAACTCGCCGAGTTGTTGTTGCGTGATTATGGTAGCCCAAGAGATTACGAAGATGCCTACCGCTGGCTTTATAACTCAGTAACCCCCGATAATTTGAAGCATAAGCGAATCTCGATGCTACGTCGGGGCTTAGAGTCACGCATGCCACAGAATATTATTGCTCGAGCGAAGCGTCGTAGCGATTTTTGGTAAACCCTGCTGTACGTTTTAGCTAGAGAATGATAAACGATTTCTGTAGCTTATCCCCCCAGTCAGTTATAATCGACCTATACCTCCCCTCAAAATAGGTCTGACTATGTCGAATAAGCCTAGCGAAAATCGTGTCGACGATCCCTTTGCCGAAAGAGAATCCCAAAACTACGAAAACCCCGTTCCGAGCAGAGAGTTCATTGTTGATTTCTTAAAAGGTGTCAACGTCCCCATGAACCGTAACGATCTGTTTGAATCGTTAGGCTTGTCTGGTGAAGAACAATATGAAGGGTTACGTCGTCGCCTGCGTGCAATGGAAAGAGATGGACAGCTAGTCTTTACGCGTCGTCAGTGTTATGCCTTGCCGGATAAGCTTGAAATGATCAAGGGTATCGTGATTGGGCACAAGGATGGACACGGTTGGGTAAGGCCAGAAGGCAGCCTTAACAAAGATCAGGATGTGTTATTACCTCTTCATCAGATGCGCACTTTACTGCATGGTGACTTTGTACTTGTTCAGCCTACAGGTAAGGATAAGCGAGGGCGTAAAGAAGGTCGATTAGTTCGAGTACTTGAAGAGCGTAAAGACCATATCGTAGGACGCTTTTTCTTGGAATACGGCTACGCTTACGTGGTTTCAGATGACTCCCGTATTAGTCATGATATTCTTATTCCGAATGAACATCGTAACGGCGCTCGTATGGGTAACGTTGTGGTTATTGAAGTGACCGATCGTGGCGCTAAGTCTCGGAAAATGGCTGGGCAAGTGGTTGAAGTTCTTGGTGAAAATATGGCGCCAGGTATGGAAACACAAATTGCTATCCGCGCCCACCAGATCCCGCATGTTTGGCCTGAAGAAGTCGATAAGTATGTCGCACAGTTTGGTGAGTCAGTGCCGGAAGAGGCCAAAGAAGGCCGGGTGGATCTGCGTGAATTACCATTAGTCACGATTGATGGGGAAGATGCTCGAGATTTCGATGATGCAGTATATTGTGAACGTAAAAAAAGTGGTGGTTGGCGTTTATGGGTAGCCATCGCCGACGTTAGTTACTACGTTCGCACAGATTCTGCGCTTGATAAGGAAGCAATAAAGCGCGGCAACTCGGTGTATTTCCCTTCTCAAGTTGTTCCTATGCTACCGGAAGTACTTTCTAATGGACTTTGTTCACTGAACCCGCAGGTTGATCGCTTGTGTATGGTGTGTGAGATGACCATTTCGGATACCGGTAAGCTATCGGGCTATAAGCATTACGAAGCGGTGATGAACTCCCACGCTCGACTGACCTACAATAAAGTGAGTGATATCCTAGAAGGTGATACGGAGCTCAGAGAGCGTTACGACCCAGTCGTCCCTCACCTTGAAGAGCTACATCGTATGTATCAGGTGTTGAAAACTGCCCGAGATCAACGTGGTGCTATTGAATTTGAAACGGTTGAAACTAAGTTTATTTTCAATGCGGAAAGAAAAATTGACCGTATTGAGCCTGTCATTCGCAATGATGCCCATAAAATCATTGAAGAGTGCATGATCTTGGCTAATATTGCGTCTGCTTCATTAGTGGAGAAGGCGAAAGAGGCCGCGTTATATCGAATTCATGAATCTCCAGGGGAAGAACGACTTACCGGCTTCCGAGATTTCCTAGGCGAACTAGGTCTTAATTTGACGGGTGGGCTAGAGCCTTCACCTACCGATTACGCAGACTTAATCAAACAAATCCGTGAACGTCAGGATAAAGAGCTGATCCAGACCATGCTACTACGCTCAATGAAGCAAGCGGTCTATAACGCTGATAATTGTGGCCACTTTGGTTTGGCGCTAAAGCGTTATGCGCACTTTACTTCACCGATTCGTCGTTATCCTGATTTGTTGCTTCACCGTGCGATTAAGTATCTGATTGCCAAAGAAGCAGGGCGTAACCAAGATCGCTGGACGCCGACAGGCGGCTATCATTATTCGTTTGATGATATGGATTACTACGGTGAGCAGTGTTCGATGACGGAGCGTCGTGCCGATGACGCCACGCGAGATGTATCGGATTGGCTCAAATGTGAATATATGCAGGACCATGTCGGAGAAGAGTTAGATGGCGTTATCGCCAATGTAACGGGCTTCGGTTTCTTTGTTCGCCTAACAGAATTACATATTGATGGATTGGTCCATATTTCCAATCTCGCTAACGATTACTATCAATTTGATGCAGTAGGGCAGCGATTAATTGGTGAAAGTTTCGGTGCGATTTATCGACTAGGTGATGCGGTTAAAGTGAAAGTTTTAGCGGTAAATTTAAACGATAAGCAAATCGACTTTGAATTAGTCGGTACAAATCGTAAAGTACGTGGTAAAGGAAAAACGGCGAAGAAGCGCGTTGCGGAAGCACAAAGCAAAGCCAAAGCGAAGAAGCAAGGTGTCGCGAAAAGTAGACGTTCTGGCAAAGCAACGCCACTAGTTGAGCCAACGAAGCGCCCGGACGGCAAAGAACAGAAGTCGCCCGCTAAGGGTTCCAAAGCAAAACCTGGGAAAGCTCGAAGTAAAAAACCTCGAGCGAAAACCGGCGGCGCGAAAAAGAAATAATATTTCAAGGTTAAAACCATGAGTAATGAATTTATTTACGGCATTCATGCTGTAAAAGCAGTATTAGAGAAAGACCCTGCACGCTTTATCGAAGCTTTTGTTCTAAAAGGCCGTCAAGACGATCGCTTGCTACCTTTGCTAAATGAACTAGGCCAAATTGGCTGCTCGATTCAGCAAATGGGGCGGAAAGTACTTGATGACAAAGCAAGCGGTGCAAACCATCAAGGTATTATTGCTAAGGTGAAACCCGCTAAGCAGTTAAATGAAAACGACTTAGATACCATCTTAGCCAGCCATGATCAGCCATTATTTTTAATTTTGGATGGCGTAACAGACCCGCATAATTTGGGTGCTTGTTTACGTAATGCGGATGCAGCAGGTGTTGCGGCTGTGATTGTGCCAAAAGATAAATCTGCGCCATTAACGGCAACAGTAAGCAAAGTAGCTTGTGGGGCGGCGGAGACAGTGCCGTTGGTACGAGTCACCAACCTTGCAAGAACAATGCGCGCACTGCAAGAACACGGTGTGTGGATCGCGGGTACGGCTGGAGAGGCGACGCACGATGTCTATCAAGCTAAACTGACAGGCCCTCTAGCCATCGTTATGGGCGCGGAAGGGGATGGAATGAGACGACTCACACGTGAAACGTGCGACGATCTTATTAAGATCCCGATGGCTGGCTCTGTATCGAGCTTGAACGTATCGGTTGCATCTGGCATCTGTCTGTTCGAAGCGGTGAGACAGCGTTCACTTACGAAGTAAGCGACCGTTATAAAAATAAAAGGTCAGCGTATGCTGACCTTTTTAGTAATGCGGAGGAGGGGTTTCTTCCGATGGATCAGCGAGGTTCGGCGAATCCATATTCTTCACTTTGCCAACGACATATTTCATTTGGTCTTGCATCTTACTGATCAACAGCTGCTGTTGAGTCAGCGCATCATTGAGCTCTTCAATCGTTTGTTCTTGAAATGCAATTTTGCACTCCATATCGTTGATTCTTTCTTCTAGTATTTCGTAACGCTCTTTAGTCATTTGATCACTCGTTAAGGGACCACGCCTGCACGACACCAGCAGAGGAGGCGGAGAGTACCTGTTGGTTATCTTTGAAGGCTGCATCATACACTACCCCTCTTGGAGGGCGCACATCTTTTAGCATCTCTACATCATAGCTATTAATTTTTTCTCCAGAATCCGTGTCCCAAACAATTAAGCGTGATGACGGTGAACCTGTTGCTAGTCGCTGCCCGTCATCAGAAAATCGTGCTGCTGAAAAAATCAGTTGTCGTGACCAACTGCTGAGTTGACTTTTTTGTGTGCCCGTCTTTAAGTTCCAAATAATGGCGTTGTTTCCGGTGTCAGCGGTCAGTGCGTAAAGACCATCACGTTGCAATTCCACCGTCCCTACACGCTGCTCATGAGGGAAGTGATGCAGAATCTGCCCTGATTCAGTACTCCAAAAATAAGCATTATGATCGTTTCCGCCTGTGAGGGCATATTTTGCATTTGGAGATAAGGCCACAGAATTCACTTTTTCTACGTGAGCAAGGAACTCTAATCGTCTTCCGGTGACTAAATCGATGAAAATTGCTTTACCATTACTTAACCCAAGTAAAACTTCTTCGCCATTGTTACCAATGGCGATATCTTGGATTAAACCATCAGCAATAGACCAAAGCCCGGTTGATTGAGACCAAGCAAGGTCCCAAATAGCAAAGTTGGTTTGAGTCGCGGTGACGGCAAAACGTCCATTGTCAGAAAAGCGAATGAGTGAAATGATGTTTTCGTCTGGATCTTGGATACCAAGTTTAGCAAGTAGCTGATTCTCTTGAAGATCCCAAAGCTGCAAATGTTGTTGTTTAGAGTACAAGAGGGCAAATCGCGCATCTTGGCTAAGTGCAAGGCTAGTTGAACCTTCTAACGCAAGATCCCAACGTTTCTCAGCTTTATTGGAGAAAAAGCAGCCATTTAACAGACTGATGACAATTAAGTACACTACAGAATGAGATATTATTCGCATCATTACCGATATTCCACATTGAGTCTTGAGCCTAAGCGAGTATATTTATAGTTCTTGTAAGATTTAAATAGTGACTAGATTTAAATAGTTACGCATAGCGTCTCGAAAAACAAGGCGAATTGCTTCGACTAGCTGCTAAATCTATAGCGTGTCCATAAATTGGAGAAAAGAATGAAATCAATATTTAAAGTGTCGCTACTTGCAGCGACGGTTATGTTGGCAGTAGGCTGTCAAAAAGAAGAGCCGAAAGCAGAGCCAGCAGCACAAGAGCAAGTGCAAGCGGAAACAGGCAAAGCGGTTCACTTTAAAACGGAAGATGACAAAGCCGCGTATGCAATCGGTGTATCTTTCGCAACCTACCTAAGTACAAGCATTGAAAAGCCAGCAGAATTTGGTATTGAGCTTAAGAAAGAGTTGGTCCTTAAAGGCATCGAAGAATCATTTGCTGGTAAAGAGACATTGTCAGAAGATGAAATCCGAGCAGCATTGGAAGGTCTAGATAAGCGCGTTGCAGAAACGATGCAGCAACAGGCTGTAGAAAAAGCAGCGGCTGCACAAAAAGCAGGTGATGACTTCCGTGCTGAATTTGAGAAGCAAGAAGGCGTAACAAAAACTGAGTCGGGTCTTCTTTATCAGGTAGAAACAGCGGCAACAGGCGATCAGCCGAAAGAGACGGATACCGTTGAGGTACACTACAAAGGTACGTTGATTGACGGTACTCAATTTGACAGCTCTTATGAGCGTGGCCAGCCTGCAACGTTCCCTCTAAATCGCGTTATTCCAGGTTGGACGGAAGGTGTGCAACTGATGCAAGTCGGTTCAAAATACAAGTTTGTTATTCCACCTGAGCTTGCGTATGGCGAACAAGACACACCGACTATTCCAGCAAACTCGACACTTGTGTTCGAAGTGGAATTATTGAAAATTGATGGCGAGAGCGCTGAAGCCGCTCAATAATTGGCCATGAAAAGTATATTAAGGCTCACATTGGTGAGCCTTTTTTTTCTTTTTAATTTCCCTAAGGGCAAAAAGACTGCACTTTTTTTGCCCTAAATCACTTGTTGAAGACTTACTTAGGTGAGTACTTCAAATTATCTGATAAACTTACATCAATTTTTTTAGTATCGAAGGTCAAAGCACTGTGACTGACATGGTTAACGCCGATATGCTGCTTGAAATGGAATCCGTCGATGTGGCGCCATTCACTGAGCATGACAAAATTATTCTTAAATCTTACGAAGCGGTGGTTGATGGGCTGGCAAGTCTCATTGGCCCTTTTTGTGAAATTGTTTTGCACTCGTTGGAAGACTTGAATACCTCTGCGATTAAAATTGCTAATGGGGAAAACACAGGGCGCCAAGTAGGCTCACCAATCACTGATCTTGCGCTGAAAATGCTAAAAGACATCGAGGGTTCAGAACGAAACTTCTCACGGTCGTACTTTACTCGAGCAAAGGGCGGTGTTTTCATGAAATCTATCACCATTGCTATTCGTAATGGTGATAACCGTGTTATTGGTTTACTGTGTATTAACGTTAACCTAGATGCGCCATTTTCTCAGGTTCTACAGTCATTCATGCCAACGCAAGAAGCAAAAGACGCGGCTTCATCGGTTAACTTTGCCAGTGATGTAGAAGAGTTGGTCGACCAGACGGTAGAGCGCACCATCGAAGATATTAACGCCGATAAGTCAGTATCGAATAATACCAAAAATCGTCAAATTGTTATGGAACTCTATGACAAAGGCATATTTGATATTAAAGACGCTATCAACCGTGTCGCCGACCGTCTCAATATCTCGAAACACACGGTTTACCTGTACATCCGTCAGCGTAAAACTGAGGATGAAGAATCGTGACCCGCTTAACCTACACCTTGGTAGTGAATGGCTCGGTTTATGGAGAGCAGTCCGCGCGTAGTGCGTACTTATTTGCGTCAGCATTGCTCGAGAAGGGCCATCGACTTACCAGTGTCTTCTTTTATCAAGAAGGGGTGCACAACGCGTCTCGCTTAACCGTGCCAGCGAATGATGAATTTGATTTAGTCTCTGCGTGGCAAGCTCTAGCTCAAAAGCACCAGGTGCGTCTAGAGACTTGCGTTGCCGCTTCATTGAGGCGGGGTGTGGTTGGTAGCCAAGAGGCGACACAGCATCAGCTTGATGGAGATAATCTTGCTGATGGCTTTGAGTTGGCAGGATTAGGGAGTCTAGCGGAAGCCATGCTGACGCAAGATAGAGTGGTACAATTTTGACTATATTAGGTTTTGTATTCGCCTCTATGCCCCACACTAGCGCTCGGGGTAGGGAAGGTTTAGATGCGCTGCTCGCAGCTTCTGCCTATTGCGATGACATCAAGGTGTTTTTCGTTGCTGACGGTGTCAATCAACTGCGTAGTAAGCAAGAACCAAAACAAGTGCTATCAAGGGACTATATCAGCGCGTTTAAGCTGTTAGAGCTCTATGATATCGAGCAAGTTTACGTGTGCCAACAAAGTGTGAACCGTTTCGGAATAAGCCGTGAGGATCTGATCACCGATTGCCATGTCGTCGTGCCCGACGTTATCTCAGCCGAATTGGCATCGTGTAACAAAATACTGACTTACTGAGGCCATTTATGCTGCATATTATTAAGAATGAAGTGGGCTTTAGGCGAGCGCAAGAATACGCATCATCTCAAGATGCGATGATATTGCTCCAAGATGCGACTTATTTAGCCAGTTTACTTACTCAGGCTCCCAATCATGCCATCTTTGTTTTACGTGAAGATTTACAAGCAAGAGGGCTGGATGGAAGCTCGACAAAAGCAGTGCAAGTTATTGATTTTAAAGTATTTGTTTCTCTAACTGAACAGCATGAGACAAGTGTTACTTGGGACTAATGTGCTTTTTTTGCTTGTTTTGATGAAAATTTTCACACCCGCCACATAAAAAAGATCTGTATATTTCTTGACACACATCCCACTGCTGCATAGAATTTTGCGTCCCTAATTGCCATTGGCGGTTAGGGCTAGATTTTTCACAAAGCTTACTTTCAAGTAAATCAGGAGCTAGTTAATGGCAACTATTAACCAGTTGGTACGCAAGCCTCGTGCAAAGCAAGTTGTTAAAAGCAACGTGCCTGCACTAGAAGCGTGCCCACAAAAACGTGGTGTTTGTACTCGTGTTTACACTACTACACCTAAAAAACCTAACTCAGCACTTCGTAAAGTATGTCGTGTTCGTCTAACGAACGGCTTCGAAGTGACTTCGTACATCGGCGGTGAAGGCCACAACCTTCAAGAGCACAGTGTTGTACTAATCCGTGGCGGTCGTGTAAAAGACCTTCCGGGTGTTCGTTACCACACTGTTCGCGGCGCACTTGACTGTGCTGGCGTAAACGACCGTAAGAAAGGTCGTTCTAAGTACGGTGTGAAGCGTCCTAAGTCTTAATGGATTCCGTTAAGTAAGGCCAAACACTAAATTATTTTTAATTTTTGAAGAAACTGAAAAGTTTTGGATAACCTGAAGAAGACAACGGAGAATATCCATGCCACGTCGTCGCGTAATTGGTCAGCGTAAGATCCTTCCAGATCCTAAGTTCAAATCTGAATTGCTGGCAAAGTTCGTTAACATCCTTATGGTTGACGGAAAAAAATCTACTGCAGAGAAAATTGTTTACACTGCACTAGAAACTATGGCTGAGAAATCTGGTAAAGATCACTTAGCTGTATTTGAAGAAGCTCTTGAAAATGTTCGTCCATCGGTAGAAGTTAAATCTCGCCGTGTGGGTGGTTCAACTTACCAAGTACCTGTAGAAGTTCGTCCGGTTCGCCGTAACGCTCTTGCTATGCGTTGGGTAGTTGAAGCTGCGCGTAAGCGTGGTGAAAAATCTATGGCTCAACGTCTTGCTGCAGAAATGCTAGATGCGTCTGAGAACAAAGGTACTGCGGTTAAGAAACGTGAAGACGTTCACCGCATGGCTGATGCTAACAAAGCATTCGCTCATTACCGCTGGTAATACCTTTACAGTGCTGCGAGTCTCCCTCGCAGCGCTTTTCTTTACTCTAAGGTTAACCTTAGTAAGAGGATACAATCGTGGCTCGTAAAACTCCTATTGAGCGCTATCGTAATATCGGTATCGTGGCTCACGTAGATGCAGGTAAAACAACCACAAGTGAGCGTATTCTGTTCTACACTGGCCTATCTCACAAAATCGGCGAAGTGCACGATGGTGCTGCTACCATGGACTGGATGGAGCAGGAGCAAGAGCGTGGTATTACTATCACATCTGCTGCTACGACTACCTTCTGGCGTGGTATGGAAGCACAATTCCAAGATCATCGCGTTAATATCATTGATACCCCAGGACACGTTGACTTTACTATCGAAGTAGAGCGTTCTTTGCGTGTGCTTGATGGTGCCGTAGTTGTATTCTGTGGATCGTCAGGTGTTGAACCGCAATCTGAAACTGTATGGCGTCAAGCCGATAAATACGGTGTTCCTCGTATGGTATTCGTCAATAAGATGGACCGTGCCGGGGCAGACTTCCTACGCGTTGTGGACCAAATTAAAAATCGTCTTGGTGCAAATCCGGTTCCTATCCAACTTAACATTGGTGCGGAAGAAGATTTTAAAGGTGTTATCGACCTTATCAAGATGAAAGCAATTAACTGGAATGAAGCCGATCAAGGCATGACGTTCTCATACGAGGACATTCCGGCTGATATGCTAGAAGAAGCGGAAGAGTGGCGTAACAACTTAGTTGAAGCTGCTGCCGAAGCAAATGAAGAACTCATGGACAAATATCTTGAGGAAGGCGAACTTACAGAAGCCGAAATCAAGCTTGGTCTACGTACTCGTACACTAAATAATGAAATTGTACTCGCAACTTGCGGTAGTGCATTTAAAAACAAAGGTGTGCAAGCGGTACTAGATGCAGTTGTTGAGTACCTTCCTTCTCCGATTGATGTACCAGCAATTAAAGGTCTTGATGAAGAAGAGAATGAAGTTGAGCGTCATGCAGACGACAACGAACCATTCGCAGCATTGGCCTTTAAAATTGCGACTGACCCATTCGTGGGTACTCTGACGTTTATGCGTGTCTACTCGGGTGTTGTGAACTCCGGTGATGCGGTTTATAACGCAGTGAAACAGAAACGTGAACGCTTCGGACGAATCGTTCAAATGCACTCGAATAAACGCGAAGAAGTGAAAGAAATTCGTGCGGGTGACATTGCAGCTGCAATTGGTCTTAAAGACGTAACGACTGGTGACACCCTTTGTGATCAAAACCATAAAGTGGTTCTTGAACGCATGGAGTTCCCAGATCCGGTTATTCAGATTGCTGTAGAGCCTCGCTCTCAAGCTGACCAAGAAAAAATGGGTATTGCGCTGGGTAAGCTCGCAGCGGAAGATCCATCGTTCCGTGTGGAAACCGATGACGAAACAGGCCAAACGCTTATTTCAGGTATGGGTGAGCTTCACCTAGACATCATCGTTGACCGTATGAAACGTGAATTCAGTGTTGATTGTAACGTGGGTAAACCTCAAGTTGCTTACCGCGAAACTATTCGTGGCAACACAGAAGTTGAAGGCAAATTCATTCGCCAATCTGGTGGTCGTGGTCAATATGGTCACGTATGGCTTAAGCTCGAGCCGTCAGAACTTGGAGAAGGGTTTGTATTCGTAGACGAAATCGTTGGTGGTGTAGTTCCGAAGGAATTCATCAGTTCGGTATCGAAAGGTATCGAAGAACAAATGAACAACGGTGTGCTAGCTGGATATCCTATGCTGGATGTTAAAGCAACACTGTTCGATGGTTCGTACCACGATGTCGACTCAAGCGAGATGGCGTTTAAGATCGCCGGCTCGATGGCCTTCAGGAAGGGTGCGCTTGAAGCGCAGCCAGTCCTTCTTGAGCCTATGATGAAAGTTGAAGTAACGACTCCAGAAGACTGGATGGGTGATGTTGTTGGCGATATTAACCGTCGTCGCGGCATGATCGAAGGTATGGATGATGGCCACGCTGGTCTTAAAATTGTTCGTGCTCAAGTCCCACTTTCTGTGATGTTTGGCTACGCAACTGATCTACGTTCTGCAACACAAGGCCGAGCATCATATTCGATGGAATTTAGCGAATACGCTGAAGTTCCGAAGAATGTAGCAGACGCTATTATTGCACAGCGTAGCTAATCAGCTATTGTTTAATAACGAATCTATTGCGTTGACGAAAATTGACGCATAAAATAGCAATTTCTGGCGCGCCTCGAATTTAATTCGTTCTCGAGGCGAATCATAACTAGGAAGGAACACGATCGTGTCTAAAGAAAAATTTGAACGTACGAAACCGCACGTAAACGTTGGTACAATCGGCCACGTTGACCACGGTAAAACAACTCTAACTGCAGCTATCTGTACTACTCTTGCTAAAGTTTACGGCGGTGTAGCTAAAGACTTCGCATCTATCGATAACGCTCCAGAAGAGCGTGAGCGCGGTATCACAATCGCTACTTCTCACGTAGAGTACGACACTCCAGCGCGTCACTACGCACACGTTGACTGCCCAGGACACGCGGATTATGTTAAAAACATGATCACTGGTGCTGCACAAATGGATGGTGGTATCCTTGTTGTTGCTGCAACAGATGGCCCTATGCCTCAAACTCGTGAGCACATCCTACTAGGCCGTCAGGTTGGTATCCCTTACATCATCGTATTCATGAACAAATGTGACATGGTTGATGACGAAGAGCTACTAGAACTAGTAGAAATGGAAGTTCGTGAACTTCTTTCTGAGTACGAATTCCCAGGTGATGACCTACCAGTTATCCAAGGTTCTGCACTTGGCGCTCTAAACGGCGAGAAGCAGTGGGAAGACAAGATCGTTGAGCTTGCAGAAGCACTAGATTCTTACATCCCAGAACCAGAGCGTGCTGTTGACCAACCGTTCCTACTACCTATTGAAGATGTATTCTCAATCCAAGGTCGTGGTACTGTTGTTACTGGTCGTATCGAGCGYGGTATCCTACGCGTAGGTGACGAAGTAGAAATCGTTGGTATCAAAGAWACWACRACTACTACTTGTACTGGTGTTGAAATGTTCCGTAAACTGCTTGACGAAGGTCGTGCTGGTGAGAACGTTGGTGCACTTCTACGTGGTACTAAGCGTGATGACGTTGAACGTGGCCAAGTACTTGCTGCTAAAGGTTCTATCAACCCACACACTAAGTTCGAGTCTGAAGTATACGTACTTTCTAAAGACGAAGGCGGCCGTCATACTCCGTTCTTCAAAGGCTACCGTCCACAGTTCTACTTCCGTACAACTGACGTAACTGGTGATATCTCTCTACCAGAAGGCGTAGAAATGGTAATGCCTGGCGACAACATCCAAATGGTTGTTGAGCTAATCGCTCCAATCGCAATGGACGAAGGTCTACGTTTCGCTATCCGTGAAGGTGGCCGTACAGTAGGCGCTGGTGTTGTTGCTAAGATCTTTGCTTAATTTTTAGCAAAATCTTGACGAAGCACTAGTAAAAAGGGCATCATTTGATGCCCTTTTTATGCGCTACTATTTATAGAGGCGCAATATTCGCCAATTTGGTGAATAATTAAAGGATTTTGAAGGCTGAGGAAGTGTTTAAACACTTGCTGAGCTTTTTGTAGGGTGTTGGTTTGACTCATATTTCACCAGCACAAAGGAATAAGCCCTGCAGCAGCGGGGTTGTTGTCGTCTAATAAAGACTTGTCACAGGTTGGTTTTATGAAAGCAAACGCTGAAGCTCCTGAAAGCTCAAATGCAGCAGATGTAATGAAGTGGATTGTCGCTTTTGCTCTGTTGGCCGCCGCTGTTGTGGGTAATTACCTGTATGGAGAGCTTTCAGTAGTACTCCGTGCTGCAGGTGTCGTTGTATTGATTGCAGTAGCACTAGGTGTTGCCGCTACAACAACAAAAGGTAAAGCTGCGATTTTGTTTGCTCGTGAAGCGCGAGTAGAAGTGCGCAAAGTGGTATGGCCAACGCGCCAAGAAACGACGCAAACTACGTTAATCGTCCTAGCTGTAAGTGTTGTGATGGCACTGGCGCTATGGGGTATTGACGGCATTATGGTTCGCCTAGTGGCTTTAGTAACCGGGATATAGAGGGTCTTAATTCATGAGTGAAGCTCCGAAAAAACGCTGGTACGTTGTTCAAGCCTTCTCAGGTTTTGAAGGACGTGTGGCTCAGTCTCTTCGCGAACATATTAAAATGCACGCGATGGAAGACTACTTTGGCGAAGTGCTAGTACCAACTGAAGAAGTTGTGGAAATCCGCGCTGGTCAACGTCGTAAAAGTGAGCGTAAGTTCTTCCCAGGCTATGTTCTTGTTCAGATGTTGATGAACGATGAATCTTGGCACTTAGTGCGCAGTGTGCCACGTGTCATGGGCTTCATTGGTGGAACCTCTGACCGTCCTGCACCTATCACAGATAAAGAAGCGGATGCTATTCTTAACCGTTTAGAGAAAGCAAGTGAAGCACCTCGTCCAAGAACGATGTTCGAAGCGGGTGAAGTGGTACGTGTGAACGATGGTCCATTCGCAGACTTCAACGGTACCGTTGAAGAAGTGGATTACGACAAGAGCCGCATTAAAGTGTCTGTATCGATCTTTGGTCGTGCAACACCAGTTGAGCTTGAGTTTGGTCAAGTTGAAAAACTTGATTAAAAAAACACCTTTATAGGGTTGTTTAAGGCGCGAATTATGATTATAATTTCGCGCCTTTTTGCAGGTCTTGCTGCAAAAAGTATTTATTGAAAACTGGGGAGCTGATCGAATGGTTAGCGTCTGAACCCAAAAATTAGGAAATATCATGGCTAAGAAAGTTGAAGCTTATATCAAGTTGCAAGTTGCAGCAGGTATGGCGAACCCTAGTCCACCGGTTGGTCCTGCTCTAGGTCAACACGGTGTGAACATCATGGAATTCTGTAAAGCGTTTAACGCAAAAACAGAATCTGTTGAGAAAGGTCTACCGACTCCAGTAGTAATCACTGTTTACAGTGACCGCTCTTTCACATTCGTAACTAAAACTCCACCTGCTGCTGTTCTTCTTAAGAAAGCTGCTGGCGTTAAGTCTGGCTCTGGCCGTCCTAACACTGAAAAAGTTGGTACAGTTACTGATGCTCAAATCCAAGAAATCGCAGAAACTAAAGCTGCTGATATGACTGGTGCTGATATTGAAGCGATGAAGCGTTCTATTGCGGGTACTGCTCGTTCAATGGGCCTAGTGGTAGAGGGTTAAGATCATGGCAAAACTTACTAAGCGTATGCGCGTAATCCGCGACAAAGTTGAAGTAACTAAAGAATACGACATCAACGAAGCTGTAGCTCTTCTTAAAGAACTAGCAACAGCTAAATTCGTAGAGTCTGTAGACGTTGCTGTTAACCTAGGCATCGATGCTCGTAAATCTGACCAGAACGTACGTGGTGCAACTGTACTACCTCACGGTACTGGCCGCGAAATCCGCGTAGCAGTGTTCACTCAAGGTGCAAACGCTGAAGCAGCTAAAGCAGCTGGCGCAGACATCGTTGGTATGGAAGATCTTGCTGAGCAAGTGAAGAAGGGCGAAATGAACTTCGACGTAGTTGTTGCTTCTCCAGATGCAATGCGCGTTGTTGGTCAACTAGGTACTATCCTAGGTCCACGCGGCCTTATGCCAAACCCTAAAGTTGGTACTGTAACTCCTAACGTTGCTGAAGCGGTTAAGAACGCTAAAGCTGGTCAGGTTCGTTACCGTAACGACAAAAACGGCATCATCCACACTACAATCGGTAAAGTATCTTTCGAAGCTAACCAGCTTCAAGAGAACCTAGAGACTCTTCTAGTTGCTCTTAAGAAAGCTAAGCCGTCTTCAGCGAAAGGTGTTTTCCTGAAGAAAGTGAGCATCTCTACTACTATGGGTGCTGGCGTTACTGTGGATCAGGGTACCCTGAACACTCAAGCTTAATAGCCTAATCGCTTAAAAGCTTGCATAGGCGTAAAAATTATGTATAATTTTGCGCCTATCAAAATTTGTGGTTGAGGCTGATAATCCACTTGTGGAATGTCAGTCTCCGTCCAAGACCGTAGGCGTTCATTTTTCGATTTGAACTTAATTAAACCTACGTAGACGGTGCCCGACTTAAAGCGGGTTGATTTTTCGAAATCAATTGGCTTATGGGAATGCACCGTATTAGCTCTCGGCATCATTATGATGCTGGGTGGTGTAATAACAACCAGGAGTAAATCCCAAATGGCTTTAAACCTTCAAGACAAAAAAGCAATTGTTGCTGAAGTCAACGAAGCAGCCAGTGGTGCACTTTCTGCAGTTGTAGCTGACTCTCGTGGCGTTACTGTTGGCGCGATGACTTCTCTACGTAAACAAGCGCGTGAAGCGGGTGTTTACATGAGAGTTGTTCGTAACACACTAGCACGCCGTGCAGTAGAAGGTACTGAGTATGAGTGTCTACAAGACACATTTACTGGTCCTAGCCTACTTGCGTTCTCTAATGAGCACCCTGGTGCTGCAGCGCGTCTTTTCAAAGACTTCGCTAAAGAGAACAAAACATTCGAGATCAAAGCTGCTGCATTTGAAGGCGCAGTTACTGATGCTGATGTACTAGCGACACTACCAACTTACGACGAAGCAATTGCACGCCTAATGATGTGCATGAAAGAAGCTTCTGCTGGCAAGCTGGTTCGTACTATCGCTGCTGTTCGCGACCAAAAAGAAGAAGCTGCGGCTTAAGCCTTGCTTTTTACTGGTTGCTAAATAAACTTATTGTTGACTTAAAAGAGAATTGTTATGTCTATTACTAACGAGCAAATCCTAGACGCAGTTGCAGAAATGTCTGTAATGCAAGTTGTTGAGCTTATCGAAGCTATGGAAGAGAAATTCGGTGTTACTGCTGCTGCTGCAGTTGTAGCTGGTGGCGCAGCTGGCGGCGACGCTGCTGCTGAGCAAACTGAATTCGACGTAGTTCTTACTGCTGTTGGCGGTAACAAAGTATCTGTTATCAAAGCAGTACGTGGCGCAACTGGCCTAGGTCTTAAAGAAGCTAAAGCTCTTGTAGACGGCGCTCCTGCACCTCTTAAAGAAGGCGTAGAGAAAGCTGAAGCTGAAGCTCTTAAAGCTCAGCTAGAAGAAGCTGGTGCTACTGTTGAAATTAAGTAATTATTACTTAGTTTCATAGCCGACAGGCTAATGGCTGGTGGTTTATTAACCACCGGCCTTTTTGCGCTGTAGGGCATAGGTGAATTTTCCCGCTGTTTAAGCACCTATGTACCATGCAAAAAACGTTGCTCGACGCTTGAGTCAACGTCACTACAGTAAACAGTTGTTAGTCACTGTCCCATTACCCACCTTAAGTAACTAGGCTTGGGCGGACAGTTTGGGTCACTTATCAGCGAGCTGAGGAACCCCATGGTTTACTCTTATACCGAGAAAAAGCGCATCCGTAAGGACTTTGGTACTCGTCCACAAGTTTTGGACATTCCATACCTGCTATCGATCCAGCTTGATTCTTTCGACAAGTTTATCGAACAGGATCCTGAAGGACAATATGGACTTGAAGCTGCTTTTCGTTCTGTGTTTCCAATTCAGAGCTATAACGGCAATTCTGAGCTGCAATACGTTAGCTACCGTCTTGGCGAGCCAGTATTTGATGTTAAAGAATGTCAAATTCGTGGCGTAACTTATTCAAAACCACTTCGCGTAAAATTGCGCCTGGTTGTTTTTGATAAAGACGCACCAGCGGGTACTGTAAAAGATATTAAAGAACAAGAAGTCTACATGGGCGAAATTCCGCTTATGACAGACAATGGTACCTTCGTAATCAATGGTACCGAGAGGGTTATCGTATCCCAGCTGCACCGAAGCCCAGGCGTGTTCTTCGACAGCGATAAGGGTAAGACCCACTCTTCAGGTAAAGTTCTTTATAACGCACGTGTTATTCCTTACCGTGGTTCATGGCTCGACTTCGAGTTTGATCCTAAGGATAACTTGTACGTTCGAATCGACCGCCGTCGTAAACTACCAGCATCGATCATTCTTCGTGCACTAGGTAAAACGTCGGAAGAGATCCTCGATATCTTCTTCGATAAGATTAACTTCGAAGTAAAAGACCAAACTCTATTAATGGAGTTGGTACCGGAACGCCTACGTGGCGAGACCGCTTCTTTTGATATCGAAGCAAACGGCAAGACTTATGTTGAGACTGGCCGTCGCGTAACTGCGCGTCATATCCGTCAACTTGAGAAAGATGGCGTTGATTTCATTGAAGTACCTGTCGAGTACATCGTAGGGAAAGTAGCGTCTAAAGACTACATCAATGAAGCGACTGGCGAGATCATTGTTGGTGCAAACCACGAGATCAGCCTAGAAGCACTTGCGAACCTTTCGCAGGCTGGCCACAAGCAACTAGAAGTTCTATTTACGAACGATCTAGACCACGGTCCGTTCATGTCTGACACACTACGTGTCGACAGCACGGTAGACCGCATCTCTGCATTGGTAGAAATCTACCGCATGATGCGTCCGGGTGAGCCGCCAACAAAAGAAGCTGCAGAATCGCTATTCGAAAGCCTATTCTTCGCTGAAGAGCGTTATGACCTATCGACTGTTGGTCGTATGAAGTTTAACAGCTCTATCGGTCGTGAAGACGCACTAGAGCAAGGCACACTTGACGAAACAGATATCGTTGAAGTGATGAAGAAACTGATTGCTATCCGTAACGGCATTGGCGAAGTGGACGATATCGACCACCTTGGCAACCGTCGTATCCGTAGCGTTGGTGAAATGGCTGAAAACCAATTCCGTGTTGGTCTAGTTCGTGTAGAACGCGCAGTAAAAGAACGCCTAAGCCTTGGTGACCTTGACGCTATCATGCCTCAAGATCTTATCAATGCTAAGCCAATTTCTGCAGCCGTTAAAGAATTCTTTGGCTCTTCACAGCTGTCTCAGTTTATGGACCAAAACAACCCGTTATCAGAAGTGACGCACAAACGTCGTATTTCTGCATTGGGTCCTGGCGGTCTTACTCGTGAGCGTGCTGGCTTTGAAGTACGTGACGTACACGTTACGCACTACGGTCGTCTATGTCCGATCGAAACGCCAGAAGGTCCAAACATCGGTTTGATTAACTCATTGTCAGCGTTTGCACGTTGTAACGAGTACGGTTTCCTAGAAACGCCGTACCGTCGTGTTGTTGATGGTGTAGTTACTGACGAAGTTGATTACTTATCAGCTATCGAAGAAGGTCAATTCGTTATCGCACAGGCAAATGCCGCGTTAACAGCAGAAGGGACATTCGACGATGAACTGATCACAGCTCGTCAAAAAGGTGAATCTGGTCTTCACCCACGTGACCATGTTAACTACATGGACGTTGCAACAAACCAAGTAGTATCTATCGCTGCCTCGCTTATCCCGTTCCTAGAACACGATGATGCGAACCGTGCATTGATGGGTGCGAACATGCAACGTCAAGCCGTTCCAACACTGAAGGCTGATAAGCCACTTGTTGGTACTGGTATTGAGCGTAACGTAGCCGTTGACTCGGGCGTTACAGCGGTAGCGAAACGTGGTGGTATGGTGCAGTCTGTTGACGCATCTCGTATCGTAGTTAAGGTTAATGAAGATGAGCTGATTCCTGGTGAAGCAGGCATCGACATTTACAACCTGACTAAGTACACGCGTTCGAACCAGAACACTTGTATTAACCAACGTCCGACGGTACTTCCTGGTGAGCCTGTTGCTCGCGGTGATGTATTGGCTGATGGTCCTTCAACGGATCTCGGTGAATTGGCACTTGGTCAAAACATGCGTATCGCGTTCATGCCTTGGAACGGTTATAACTTCGAAGACTCGATCTTAGTATCTGAGCGCGTAGTTCAAGAAGACCGTTTCACGACTATTCACATTCAAGAACTATCTTGTGTGGCTCGTGATACTAAGCTGGGTTCTGAAGAGATCACAGCGGATATTCCAAACGTAGGTGAATCTGCTCTGTCTAAACTAGACGAGTCAGGTATCGTTTACATTGGTGCTGAAGTTAAGGGTGGCGACATCCTAGTTGGTAAAGTAACGCCTAAAGGTGAAACGCAACTAACGCCTGAAGAGAAGCTACTACGTGCGATCTTCGGTGAAAAAGCATCAGATGTTAAAGATACATCACTACGTGTACCAAACTCTGTTTCTGGTACCATCATTGACGTTCAAGTCTTTACTCGCGATGGCGTAGAAAAAGACAAACGTGCTCTAGAAATAGAGCAGATGCAGCTTAAAGAAGCGAAGAAAGACCTTACTGAAGAGTTCCAAATTCTTGAAGGTGGTCTACTAGCGCGTGTAAGAGCTGTACTTCTTCAAGGTGGTTACTCTGAAGAGAAGCTTGATACTATCGGTCGTAAGAGATGGCTAGAGCTAACGCTAGAAGATGATGCACTGCAAACTCAACTTGAGCAACTTGCAGAGCAAAACGACGAGCTAAAAGCAGACTTCGATAAGAAGTTTGAAACTAAGCGTCGTAAGATCACTCAAGGTGATGATCTAGCGCCTGGCGTTCTTAAGATTGTTAAAGTTTACCTAGCGGTTAAACGTCGTATCCAGCCTGGTGATAAGATGGCCGGTCGTCACGGTAACAAGGGTGTAATCTCTAAGATCAACCCTGTTGAAGACATGCCATACGATGGCAAAGGTCAGCCTGTTGACATCGTACTTAACCCACTGGGTGTACCTTCGCGTATGAACATCGGTCAGATCCTAGAAGTTCACTTAGGTCTGGCGGCGAAAGGTATCGGTGACAAGATTAACCAGATGGTTAAAGAGCAACAAGAACTCGCGAAATTCCGTGAATTCTTGCAAAAAGTTTACGATCTTGGTGAAACTCGCCAGAACGTTGACATTGCTGAATTGTCCGACGACGAAGTTCGTACATTGGTGAAAAACCTACGTGGTGGTCTACCGATCGCGACACCAGTATTTGATGGTGCTACTGAAGGCTCTATTAAAGAACTATTGAAACTTGGTGACCTACCTGAATCAGGTCAGTTAACCTTGTTTGATGGTCGTACTGGTGACCAGTTTGAGCGTCCTGTAACCGTTGGTTACATGTACATGCTGAAACTGAACCACTTGGTTGACGACAAGATGCACGCTCGTTCTACTGGTTCGTACAGCCTAGTAACTCAGCAACCACTTGGTGGTAAAGCTCAGTTCGGTGGTCAGCGTTTCGGTGAGATGGAAGTATGGGCACTAGAAGCATACGGTGCTGCTTACACTCTACAAGAAATGCTAACGGTTAAGTCTGATGACGTTAACGGTCGTACGAAGATGTATAAGAACATCGTCGACGGCAACCACAGCATGGAACCTGGCATGCCAGAATCGTTCAACGTATTGTTGAAAGAGATCCGCTCGCTAGGTATCAACATCGAGCTAGAAGACGAATAATCCTTTATTAGGATTATCTGGTAGGAAGGTGCTCGCTCTATAGTTTAAGAGCGGGCCCCTTTTAACTCCTCACAGGAGCTGATTGTGAAAGACTTATTAAACTTTCTAAAAGCACAGCATAAGACCGAAGAATTTGATGCAATCAAAATCGGTCTATCTTCACCTGACATGATTCGTTCATGGTCTTTTGGTGAAGTTAAGAAACCAGAAACGATCAACTATCGTACGTTCAAGCCTGAACGTGATGGTCTATTCTGTGCGCGTATTTTTGGTCCAGTTAAAGACTACGAATGTCTTTGTGGCAAATACAAGCGTTTGAAACACCGCGGTGTTATCTGTGAAAAGTGTGGCGTTGAAGTAACGCAAACTAAAGTTCGTCGTGACCGTATGGGCCACATCGAGCTTGCTTCACCTGTTGCTCACATCTGGTTCCTAAAATCACTGCCGTCTCGTATCGGTTTGTTGATGGATATCCCTCTACGTGATATCGAACGCGTACTGTACTTTGAAATGTACGTCGTGACAGAACCAGGCATGACTGATCTAGAAAAATCACAGATGCTTACTGAAGATGAGTATCTTGATCGCCTAGAAGAGTGGGGTGATGAGTTCACAGCTAAGATGGGTGCAGAAGCGATCAAAGATCTGCTGTCTACTATGGACATGCACGCAGAAGCGGAACAAATGCGCGAAGAGTTGGAAACGACTAACTCTGAAACTAAGCGTAAAAAAATCACTAAGCGCCTGAAGCTAGTTGAAGCCTTCATTCAATCGGGTAACAACCCAGAGTGGATGATCTTAACTGTTCTTCCGGTTCTACCGCCAGATCTACGTCCTCTAGTTCCACTAGACGGCGGTCGCTTTGCGACATCTGATCTGAACGACCTTTACCGTCGTGTGATTAACCGTAACAACCGTTTGAAGCGTCTTCTAGAGCTAGCGGCTCCAGACATCATCGTACGTAACGAAAAGCGTATGCTGCAAGAGTCTGTTGATGCCCTTCTAGATAACGGTCGTCGCGGTCGTGCGATCACAGGTTCGAACAAGCGTCCTCTGAAATCTCTTGCTGATATGATCAAGGGTAAACAAGGTCGTTTCCGTCAGAACCTTCTAGGTAAACGTGTAGACTACTCTGGCCGTTCTGTAATCACAGTAGGTCCATACCTTCGTCTGCACCAGTGTGGTCTTCCTAAGAAGATGGCACTAGAGCTATTTAAACCATTCATCTACAGCAAGCTAGAAACTCGTGGCATGGCGACGACAATCAAAGCTGCTAAGAAAATGGTAGAGCGTGAAGAAGCGATCGTTTGGGATATCCTAGACGAAGTTATCCGCGAACACCCAGTACTGCTTAACCGTGCACCTACACTTCACCGTCTAGGTATCCAAGCGTTTGAACCAGTACTAATCGAAGGTAAAGCGATTCAGCTTCACCCACTAGTGTGTGCGGCATATAACGCCGACTTCGATGGTGACCAAATGGCGGTTCACGTGCCTCTAACTCTAGAAGCACAGCTTGAAGCACGTACACTGATGATGTCGACGAATAACATTCTGTCTCCAGCATCAGGTGATCCGATCATCGTACCTTCTCAGGACGTTGTATTGGGTCTTTACTACATGACGCGTGACAAGATCAACGTTAAAGGTGAAGGTATGTACCTTGCCGGCCCTGAAGAGGCTGAGAAGGCATACCGTACTAAGAGCGCAGAGCTTCACGCTCGCGTAAAAGTACGTATCACTGAGACAGTGGTTGACGAAGATGGTAACAGCACAACAAGCACAGACATGGTAGATACTACTGTGGGTCGTGCAATGTTGTGGCAAATCGTACCAAAAGGTCTTCCATACAGCTTGGTAAACCAAAAGCTAGGTAAGAAGCAAATCTCTAACCTACTGAATGAGTGTTACCGTAAGCTTGGTCTTAAAGACACAGTAATTTTTGCTGACCAAATTATGTACGCTGGTTTCGCTTACGCGGCACTATCAGGCGTTTCAGTTGGTATCGATGACATGGTTGTACCTCAAGCGAAGTACGACGAAATCGAATCAGCAGAAGAAGAAGTTCGCGAAATTCAAGACCAGTTCCAATCCGGTCTTGTAACAGCGGGTGAGCGCTACAACAAAGTGATCGATATTTGGGCTTCGACCAATGATCGCGTAGCGAAAGCGATGATGGACAACCTTTCATCTGAAACGGTAATCAACCGTGACGGTGAAGAAGAGCAACAAGAGTCGTTTAACAGCATCTACATGATGGCTGACTCGGGCGCTCGTGGTTCTGCAGCTCAGATTCGTCAGCTTGCTGGTATGCGTGGTCTGATGGCACGTCCAGATGGTTCAATCATCGAGACACCAATCACCGCGAACTTTAAAGAAGGTCTAAACGTCCTTCAGTACTTTATCTCAACGCACGGTGCTCGTAAGGGTCTTGCGGATACAGCACTGAAAACAGCAAACTCGGGTTACCTAACTCGTCGTCTAGTAGACGTTGCTCAAGACGTTGTAGTTCACGAACATGACTGTGGCACCCATGAAGGTGTTGACATGATGCCTCACATCGAAGGTGGTGACGTTAAAGTTGCACTTTCTGAGTTGGCTCTTGGTCGTGTAGTGGCTGAAGATGTTCTTAAGCCGGGTACTGAAGATGTTCTGATTCCACGTAATACTCTGATTGATGAGAAGTGGTGTCAAATCATGGAAGATAACTCTGTAGATAGCATGAAAGTGCGCTCAGTAGTTACCTGTGATGCAGACTTCGGTTGTTGTGCACAGTGTTACGGTCGTGACCTAGCACGTGGTCACCTAGTGAACCAAGGTGAAGCAGTTGGCGTTATCGCTGCTCAGTCTATCGGTGAACCTGGTACACAGCTAACGATGCGTACGTTCCACATCGGTGGTGCAGCATCTACAGCGGCAGCAGAAAACAGCATCCAAGCTAAGACAACGGGTACCGTTAAACTTCATAACGCTAAGTTTGTTATCAATAAAGATAAGAAACTGGTTATCACTTCTCGTGCATCTGAGATGACGATTATTGATGAGTTTGGCCGTACTAAAGAGAAGCACAAACTTCCTTACGGTTCGATCCTAAGCAAAGCAGACAACGACGCAGTACAAGCTGGTGACGTTGTGGCTAACTGGGAAGCGCACACACTGCCAATTATCACTGAAGTGGCAGGTCGCATCCAGTTTGTTGACATGATCGACGGCGTAACTGTTTCTCGTCAAACAGATGACCTAACTGGTCTATCTTCAAGTGAAGTAACTGAACCAGCTGCTCGTCCAGCTGCAGGTAAAGATATGCGTCCAGCTATCAAACTTGTAGATGAGCAAGGTAAAGACGTAATGATCGCCGGCACTGATATGCCAGCACTTTACTTCCTACCTGGTAAAGCGATCGTTAACATTGAAGATGGCGCAGAAGTTGGCGTTGGTGACACGTTATCTCGTATTCCTCAGAAATCTGGCGGAAACCGAGACATCACCGGTGGTCTACCTCGCGTAGCGGATCTATTTGAAGCTCGTAAGCCTAAAGAGCCAGCAATTCTTGCTGAGCACTCAGGTATGGTTTCATTTGGTAAAGAGACCAAAGGTAAACGTCGTCTAATCATCACTCGCGATGGCGGTGATAATTACGAAGAGATGATTCCTAAGCATCGTCAGTTGAACGTGTTCGAAGGTGAACGTGTTGAACGTGGTGACGTAATTGCTGATGGTCCAGAAACTCCACATGACATTCTACGTCTACGTGGCATTCACGCTGTGACACAATACATCGCGAACGAAGTTCAAGAAGTATACCGTCTACAAGGCGTTAAGATTAACGATAAGCACATCGAGACTATCGTTCGTCAAATGCTACGTAAGTGTACAATCACTCATGCTGGTGACTCTGAGTTCTTACCTGGTGAGCAAGTTGAATACCACAACGTTAAGATCGCTAACCGCGCTCTAGAAGCGGAAGGTAAAGAACTAGTACGTTTCGAACGTGACCTACTAGGTATTACCAAAGCCTCTCTTGCAACTGAGTCATTTATCTCAGCGGCATCGTTCCAAGAGACGACACGTGTACTAACAGAAGCGGCAGTTTCTGGTAAGCGTGATGATCTTCGTGGTCTGAAAGAGAACGTAATTGTTGGTCGTTTGATTCCAGCAGGTACAGGTTTTGCGTATCACCAAGACCGTCAAGCTAAGCGTAACGAAGTACAAGAAGGCCCGTCTGCTGAACAAGCAACGGATAACCTAGCGGCACTTCTAAATGCAGGCTTCTCTTCTGACGAGTAATCGTTGTTAGAGACATGAAAAAAGGCGCCGAAAGGCGCCTTTTTTGTATCTGTCTGGTAGGGAATAAAGGATAATGGTTCCTGGTTCCTGGTTCCTGGGGACGCGTTTCACCCCTTTCCTAGGAAAGAGGCGATGGCATTCTAATGTCGTTTGCTTAACTCTATGCCCCAGGCGGTATCGCTAAACTGTCGGCAATTAACTGTATCAGTCGGTCTTCAACTTCAAAGCGCAGTTCTAAAATCTCGCCCACTTTCGACATGTCCGGTTCAAAACCTGGCAAATCATTGTCTTGTGAAAGGCCGACATACTTATCGTTGAATTCAAGTAACGGCTCAGTGGTTAGAACGATTTTAGCGTACGTCCCATCAATTTCTTCATTGGTTTTAAAGCCCGTCGCTTTCCACTTGTCCATCACCATATCGTAGATCTTGAAATGACCTTCAGAGATATAGTCAACTAAGTGATTACAAAATGAGCCAATATCTGATGGAGCAGGAAGCTCAATGACATTCGATTGAGAAGAGGCGGGTTGCAGCGCGGCAAGCTTACAATATTCAACAATAAGCGCTTGTCTTGTTTCTAACCAATGATCGATGACTTCACTAGAGCCACCCCATTGTTCTTGTGCATTTTTAAATTTATTCAGCATGACCATGTCCTCATGATCGGGGCTACGATCTGCAGCCACACGTTTTGCAATAACCTTAAGTGTTGAAATAACACATGGTTAGTGAGAAATTGATTCCCTTGGTACCAGATTTAGAATTTCTAATTTTCCAGCTGGTATGAAATTAGATTGCCAGTAAAATGGATGAACTGCAAGCGCTGAGGATTCAAGATGTTAAAAAAAAGTGAAGATGCTATTCATCCTGCCTATTGGTGTATTGTATCCGGAAGTGAGCTCTGGCTTCATGATGGTGTGCTTCCTTATGGTCCAGCGGAAGCATTTTCTCTTGCTGCATCAGAGGCGATCAAAGTCGGAGAATTCGAAGGTAGTCCAGTGATGTGGGTGAATGATGCCGATCTTGATGACCAACGAACACTGACTTCCTTACGTGAGTTGTTGTATTTACCAGAAGCACTGTTTTGTCTGGTATCGAAAGCGGTTCAATATGGGCATATGACTCAGACAATGCGCTTTTGTCCGCAGTGTGGTGGACGGGCGCACTTAAATCACAATCAGCTGGCAATGCAGTGCCAAGATTGTCGCACGTTACATTACCCACGTATTTTTCCTTGTATCATCGTTGCCGTGCGTAAAGGCAGCGAAATTTTACTGGCGCAGCACCAACGGCATGCGGGCGGTATGTATACCGTTATCGCTGGTTTTCTCGAAGTCGGGGAAACGTTGGAAACCTGTGTCGCTCGTGAAGTTTATGAAGAAACGGGCATAAACGTGAATAACATACGTTATGTAGGGAGCCAGCCTTGGGCGTTTCCGAGCAGCATGATGATGGCATTTTTAGCCGACTACAAAAGCGGTGAAGTGAAACCGGATTACCGTGAGCTAAAAGATGCGCAGTGGTTTGATACTAGCAAGTTACCCTTGGTTGCCCCAAAAGGAACCATTGCTAGGGCACTCATTGAAGAAACGGTGAGTCAGGTGAGCTGTGAGAAAAATGCGCCTAAAAAATAGCTAAAAAAAAACCCTCCGCAAGCGGAGGGGGTAAGTAAGATGTCGTTATGAGATGCTGAGTATAACACTCAGTATATTATTGTAATTTTCGCTAGCAGGTTGATTTTTAACACCCCAGATAACGGGTTGCAAACACACTGAGTGTTTAGTTGTTAATTATATGATCTCGCCTGCAAAGTGTTGTCTTTTTGAGCGATGGCGCACGCAAACGGACGACACTCAAATTTTTGGTAAAAGAAATGTTATCTATGGCTGCAAACCGTCAATGAATAGCGTTAAACTATGACCTTTCGAATTGGAGAGAAATGAATGACGGAACTGAAGAACGATCGCTATCTTAGAGCGCTATTAAAAGAGCCTGTAGACCACACTCCTGTATGGATGATGCGTCAAGCAGGTCGTTATCTCCCAGAGTATCGTGAGACGCGCTCGGTTGCCGGTGATTTCATGTCTCTGTGTAAAAATGCTGAGTTGGCTTCTGAAGTGACTCTTCAACCGCTTCGTCGTTTTCCTCTTGATGCGGCGATTCTATTTTCCGACATTCTGACGATTCCAGATGCGATGGGACTTGGTCTTTATTTCGAAACTGGTGAAGGTCCTAAATTTGAACGTCCGATTACTTGTAAAGCTGATGTTGAAAAAATCGGCCTACCTGATCCTGAAGGTGAACTGCAATACGTCATGAATGCGGTTCGTCAGATCCGTAAGGATTTAAAAGGCGAAGTACCTCTAATTGGCTTCTCTGGTAGCCCATGGACGCTAGCGACTTACATGGTTGAAGGCGGCAGCTCAAAAGCCTTCACTAAAATCAAAAAAATGATGTACGCAGAGCCGCAAACGCTGCACTTGCTACTCGATAAGCTGGCTGACAGTGTGATTGAGTATTTGAACGCACAAATTAAAGCAGGCGCTCAATCTGTCATGGTATTTGATACTTGGGGTGGCGTGTTGACACCGCGAGATTACAACCTGTTCTCACTGCAGTACATGCACAAGATTGTTGATGGTCTAATTCGTGAAAACGAAGGTCGTCGTGTTCCAGTAACATTGTTCACTAAAAATGGCGGAATGTGGCTAGAGCAAATCGCCGCAACAGGTTGTGACGCACTTGGCTTAGACTGGACGATCAATATCGCCGATGCTAAGAAACGAGTGGGTGATAAAGTCGCACTGCAAGGAAACATGGATCCTTCAATTCTTTACGCACAGCCAGAGCGTATTCGTGAAGAAGTCGCGACCATCCTTGAAGGCTTTGGTAACGATGGCACAGGGCATGTCTTCAACCTTGGCCATGGTATTCACTTGGATGTGCCGCCAGAAAATGCCGGTGTCTTTGTAGATGCGGTGCACGAGTTATCCAAGCCTTACCATAAGTAACCGACAATCGATCCAGTGTTTAGTTGGTGACGCATTAGCAAACGCTCAGAGTTTTCTCTGGGCGTTTTTTTATCACTAAAGGATCTTATTAGTGAGAAATATTGTCAAAGGGCAGGAACCTCAAGTGAACTTAGCTACGCTTATTTAAGTGACTACGAATTATGGTGACGGTATGACTCTACAACTTCCCCTCTTTTTCTCTATTGTCCTAGTGGTGGTGTCTGGCTGTGCGGCTGACGTAGCGACCGACTACGATGCTAATGCCAACTTTGCTTCGTTCAAAACCTATCAATATCAAGAAAATCCCGATGTTGCCGTGGGACTTGATGTTGCGCGTATCAAAAAAGCGGTGGATAAGGAACTGGCAATCAAAGGCTTTCAACAAGTGGAAAGTAACAGTGATGTGCTAGTGCGCTACCGTATTTTAGAAGGGACCGAGCTGCAAAGTAGCGGACCCACCTTCGGGTTTGGTGTGGGTGGAGGAAGCTATGGGGGCGGCGGTTATGGGGTAGGGGTACGAACGCCAGAACGAATTAAAGAGAAGAAATTTGGCAAGTTGAATGTGGAACTGATTGACGCTAAAAATAATGAAGTGGTATGGAGTTCAGTGTCGCAAAGGCAGCTAACCGAAACCATGGAACCTGAGGATAGAGATGCATTTGTGCAAGAGCAAGTGTATAAGATGTTTGAAGAGTATCCGAGGTAAGAGCGGTTAAAGGGCGGTGAAAGAGCGGTCCTAGGTCCTGGGGAAGAGCGGGTTAAGAGCCGCTCTTTGAACCTTGGGTTATCTTTTTTGACATGTAATCATGTTGGTTTTTTCGAGAACCACTAATACCCTTTATCAAAATCCACTAAATTCTGCAGCTGGAAGCCATCTCGCCAGCGTAAATAATTTTCTGCAAAGATATCGACGACTTGTTCCGGAAAACTCAGCGCGGCAATGTGCGGCGTAACCGTCACTTGGCTGTGGTGCCAGTATGGGCATTCTTGCGATATTGGCTCGTTAATGAAGACATCTAAAAAGGCGTGGTCAATATAGCCCGCTTCCAGCGCGTTGAGCAGCGATGGGGTATCGACAGTCGCGCCACGACCAACATTGAAAAATAAAACACCACGGCAATGAGCAAAAAGGTCACCATTGAATAAGCCATGTGTTTCAGGGGTGTTTGGCAAAGTGGATACGATGATGTCCACAGAGGCGAGCAGACTATTTACCTCATTGATGTGATACGTTTCTGCAAACGCAGACTGCCTTGGCGGAATACCCGTGCGATTAATACCAATTGGGATAATTCCTAACGCCTTAACCACATTGGCAAGGTGACTGCCAATCGCCCCGGTACCAAAAATCGCCATACGCTTACCATTTAAGGACTGATAGTGATGCTGTTGCCAGTCTCTGTTGGTTTGTTGCTGCTTATACAAGGCAAAGTGGCGATAGTGATTAATAGTATGACCGAGCACGTATTCACTGATTTGCTGACCAAATATACCCTTAACATTAGTGAGCTGAAAACGCGGTGTGTTCGCTTTTTCCAGTAAGGCATCCACCCCCGCGTAAGTGGATTGAATCCACTGCACTTCTGGGTAGCAATCTAGACTGTCAGCCAGCTTGGGTGGCGCGGCCAGTAAAATGGAAGCAGATTGACCTTCGCTGCAAATCTCCAAATCGGGCAACTGTCGCTGTTTAAGCAACGATAAGTATTTGTCATTGTCTTCGGTAACAAGCGCTAAGGTGTGCTTTTGCATCGTCATTACTGGCTATTCCTCATCCGTGGGGTTACACTTTCGCTGTCTTTATCTACCACAGCAGAGCGACCATGTTAAAGAACCCTATTCAGGTACGTATCGAAAAATTTGAGCCTTGGCAGCATATCACTTTTATGACCAGTTTGTGCGAGCGCATGTATCCAAACTTTGCGATGTTTTGCGAAAACACACAGTTTGCCGAAGCGCGAATATACCGAGATATCTTGGATAGCGTATGGGAATTGCTGACCGTGAAGACGGCCAAAATCAATTTTGAAAAACAGCTAGAAAAGCTAGAAGAAATTATCCCTAGCTCGGAAGATTTTGACTTTTACGGCGTGTATCCGGCAATCGACGCATGCGTTGCCCTATCGACATTACTGCATGGTTTACTAGATAGAGATTACCTCTTAGAATCATCGCTGAAAATCAGCCAGCAATCAGTTATGACCGTTGCTCAGCTTGAAGAAATGCAGCAAGAGATTGAAATCACCAACGATAATCAAAAAGACAACGAAGTGGTGTGTGAAGAGTGGGACGTACAATGGTCCATCTATCGCCCACTGCGTGAGTGTACGGAACGCGATGTCGAGCTGATTAAAGAGTTACGTCTTGAGCTCAAAGAGCAGGGCGTGAGCAATATTGGCATAGCGTTGTAATAATCGGTGCTGAACAATGCTGTGGAACACTTCTACAGCATTGACCTCTTTTTCTAATATTATCTCTTAACTATTATTATTTCTTCGCTAATATGGTCTCTCCGCTCAGTACCAACAGCGTTCAAGCTCGCCAGTACTGAAAGCTAGTATTCAATATCTAGCATTTAAACGCAGACTTATATCATCATTTAGCTACTTGCTATTAGGTTGAGTGTAGCTGATGGCATTAATAAACCATTCCTTTGTCCCTTCTGGGGTTTCTACGGCAAACTCATCATCCACTTCTTTTTTGAGTAGCGCTCGAGCCATCGGTGAATCAATAGAAATATACCCCTTTGCGTCACCGTAGATTTCTTCAGGGCCAACAATTCGAAACAGCTTGGTGTCACCTGCGTCGTTTTCTATTTCTATCCAAGCGCCAAAAAACACCTTGCCCTCTTGTTGAGGTGAATAGTCGACAATGGTGACGTCGGGTAAGTATTTACGTAAAAACCGAACGCGACGATCGATTTGTCGTAGCAGCCGCTTGTTGAACGTGTAATCTGCATTCTCAGAGCGATCACCTAAGCTGGCTGCCCACGTCACAATCTTGGTTACTTCAGGGCGTCTCTCATGCCATAAGTAGTCGTGTTCCGCTTTTAGCTTATTGTAACCCTCGCGGGTAATGAGTTTGGTTTTCATCTTAAGTCATGGTCAAAATAACAGAGTAGCTAGTGTGCCATGAAATGAAAAAACCTCAATCTATGCTAGGCAGGAAGTTCTTGTCTCGGTATTGAACTCACTAGCGACGCGCTTTTCACGCTGTACTTTTTGGTGGTGGCTCAGTAAGGAAACGGTTCGGCCATCAGCAAAGAGTTGCTCAAAGAAAGGGTTACTATTGAGAGTATCCACATTGCATTCAAATACCGTAATATCGCCATGGTGATATTTTACCGGGATATAAATATCGGAAAGCATAGTCTTAGCCAGGGGCAAATAGGTGGCAACTAATAGTGTTTTCCCTTTGTAGAGTTGGCAGATGTAGTTGTGTACTTCATGGTAGCGAGGCTTATCAATGGCGAGGTAGTTTAATAAACACTCTTGACCCAAAGCTGTAGTACCAAAGATAGCGTGACCGATAATGCTTTGATTATGCATGACCATGACAACACGAATGTCATTGACGGCGAGGCAGTCAATCAAGGTGGATAGGCTTAGGTGTCGGTACGTATCATGGGCGCGAGTAATTTGCTCGCGATAATCGCTGGGTAATTCTTCCCATCGGTAGTGTTTGAACGCATCTATGTGGTATGAATAAATAGGATCATGACCAATAAAAAAGTCATCGTATTTGTCGACACCTTGAATAATACGTTGCTCGTCGGGTTGAAATTGGTAGGGTTGAGAGAAATAAGTCGCGACTCCGATACGGCGCATGAGGGAGGGTTGTCCATTACCATGTTCCCACTTGCTTAGCATAGGCTGGTTAATGCCTTGGAACGCTCTATGTGACAAACTCAAAGCTTCGACGAGTTCGAGTTGTGACATACCGTGAAAATTGCGCCAATATTTTAGTGTTTGAGCAAAATTTATTTTGCTGAATCGATGATCGTTATCCTGGTTCAAATCCTTTTCCCTTATTGATAGTCTGACCTACCTCTAGTGTACTTCGAGAATGTGGCGGAGAAATTTATCTCTTCACAAATGCGCATTTCGAAATGTTACAAAGGGTTAGGTGAGGAAACGGAATTAGCGACGATGTTAATCAGGTTTCTGAGTTCGTTTATGCGGTAACACAAAAAAAACAAGTCAAATATGCATGGCTTTGTGACTGGGATAGCAATCATGAGCCATAATTAATAAACGTTAACAATTCTGTGCGCAAATTTTGCCCACGAAATGTTACATTTACCTTTGATATTGATGCCGCATTTCGCAGGCATGGATATGGTGATAGCTTTATTTAGTGGTGGAATCAAATATGCAAGAAAATCACAAGATTTTAGTTGTTGATGACGATGCGCGTTTGCGTGCGTTGTTAGAGCGTTACTTATCAGAGCAAGGATTCCAAGTACGCAGTGTTGCTAACAGTGAGCAGATGGACCGCCTGTTAACCCGTGAAAACTTTCATCTAATGGTATTGGATTTAATGCTACCAGGTGAAGATGGCTTGTCGATTTGTCGTCGTTTACGTAACGCCAACAATATGTTGCCTATTTTGATGCTGACAGCGAAGGGCGATGAAGTTGATCGTATCGTTGGGCTAGAAGTTGGAGCCGATGACTATTTACCAAAACCGTTTAATCCGCGTGAATTGTTAGCGCGAATCAAAGCGGTCTTGCGTCGTCAAACCATAGAAGCCCCCGGCGCACCAAGCCAAGAAGAGTCTCAGGTAGAATTTGGTGAGTTTCGTTTGAATTTAGGGACGCGAGAAATGTTCCGTGGTGATGAGGCCATGCCTTTAACCTCTGGAGAATTTGCGGTACTTAAAGCGCTAGTGACTAACGCTCGTGAGCCAATGTCGCGTGACAAACTGATGAACATGGCTCGTGGTCGTGAATACTCGGCGATGGAACGATCCATTGATGTACAGATTTCCCGCTTGCGTCGCATGTTAGAAGTGGACCCAAGCAAACCTCGTTATATCCAAACCGTATGGGGATTGGGTTATGTCTTCGTACCCGATGGTAAAGAAGCATAACGAGAAATAACGCGAAGGCTCTGGATGAATTCAGAGCCTTTTGTTTATTATACGCCTCAACCTTTCACTTTCATGCCCCAAAGGAAGTTCTATGCGATTTCGCAGCTCATTCACGCAATCCATTCTATTGTTTTTTACTCTGCTGGTGGCGAGCCAAGTTTTTTCCTATTACGCCGTATACAACTATGCCTTGGTGCCAAGTTTGCAGCAGTTTAATAAAATCCTCGCCCATGAATTGAATTTCATTTTGGAAGACCAAGAGGCGGTGGATGAAAAACTAGAAATGGACGCGCCATTAAGGCGTCGCGTATTGGAGCAACTGGGCGTGACCATTCACGCGAAAGATAGCGCGATGGCAAATGAGTTTCATCATGCGATGTCTATCGACTTGATGAGTGAGGAAATGAGCGATGAATTAAACTCACCAACAGAAGTTCGGCTTATCCTCGGGTCGGAAAGCTATATTCTTTGGATGCAAATCGATGCACTGCCCAATTCCCTGATTCGTATTCCCTTGTCTGAATTACAAGAAGAAGACTTTGCACCGTTGTTTAGAAATAGTCTGATCATGGCTATCTTAGTGGTGATGGGAGGCTGGTTATTTATTCGTTTGCAAAATCGACCATTAATGGCGTTAGAGCATGCGGCAAAGTTAGTGGGTAAAGGCGAGATCCCGCCACCACTGCCAGAAAAAGGTGCCTCTGAAATTCGCTCGGTGACCAGAGCCTTTAACCAAATGGCTAAAGGCATTCAGGAGCTGGAAGAAGATCGAACCTTATTGATGGCGGGTATTAGCCATGACATCCGTACCCCACTGACGCGTATTCGTCTTGCCACAGAAATGATGTCGCCTGAAGACAGTTATTTAGCCGAAGGCATTATTAGCGATACCGAAGAGTGTAATGAAATCATTGGTCAGTTTATGGATTACCTCAAACCGGTGAACACGCAGAGCTTTGAAGCTCTTAGCTTAAATGACATTTCATCGGATATTGTCTCTTCAGAAGGCGGCTACGAAATTCAGATCGACTTTGAGCCAATGGAAGCGATTAAAGACATTAATGGCAGCCCGATAGCCATTAAGCGCGCCATCACCAATTTAGTGGTGAACTCAATTCGTTATGGGAATGGTTGGGTTAAGGTGAGTACTGGCATGACGGCGGATAAAAAATTGGCGTGGGTGTGCATTGAAGATAATGGCCCTGGTATTGAACCTGACCAAATTGGTCGCCTTTTTGAACCGTTTACTCGTGGTGATACGGCAAGAGGAAGTGAAGGAACTGGACTTGGTTTAGCGATTGTTAAGCGTATTATCGGTCAGCATTACGGCACGGTGAGTATTTCAAACCGCAGTCAGGGTGGCCTCATGGCTCAAGTCAGTTTCCCTGTCGCTAAGAATGGGTTGAGGTAGAGTGTCTTGCGGTTGTTTGGAGTGCGCCCTTTAAGTACGTGAAGGGCTGAAGAAGATCCCCTTATTCAAGGGGATGACGATTTTCTCTCACGGAATGGTGTTTAGAAAAAGTAGGTGTCATCCTCACGAAAGTGAGGATCTCCCAACGCGTATGGCTTATCAATGATGATCGGTTACGTAGTATGGTCACCCTACGCTTTAGCGTAAAACTCTTTATCGCCCAGCCAGCGGTCAATAATCTTCTTCGCATGTTCTGGGTATTGCTCATGCACATGCCGTGCGAGTCGTTGCACTTCAGGCACCAAGCGTTGATCTCGGACTAAATCGGCTATTTTAAAATCTGCCAGCCCGGTTTGTTTGGTGCCAAGTAGTTCTCCTGGGCCACGGATCTCTAAATCGCGCTGTGCAATCACAAACCCATCATTACTTTCTCGTAGCACGCCTAAGCGTTTCTGAGCCGTTTTAGACAACGGCGAGTGATAGAGCAGGACACAGTGACTCGCAACCGTTCCACGCCCGACACGGCCTCTTAGCTGGTGAAGCTGAGCTAAGCCTAGGCGTTCTGGGTTTTCAATGATCATTAAACTGGAGTTAGGTACATCAACGCCAACTTCAATCACAGTCGTGGCGACGAGAAGATGGAGCTCATTGGCTTTAAACTGCTGCATGACCGCCTGTTTTTCTGCTGGCTTCATTCGGCCATGCACCAAGCCGACTTTAACATCGGGCAGTTGACGTTGCAGGTCTTCAGCGGTATCGGCGGCTGCTTGTGCTTCCAGCACTTCCGATTCGTCAATAAGCGTACAGACCCAGTAGGCTTGCTTGCCTTCCGTTAGGCAGGCGTGTTTCACACGTTCGATAATCGCGTCTCGTTTGGTGTCCGGCAGCGCCACGGTTTGTATTGGTGTACGTCCGGGCGGCAGTTCATCAATGACCGAGGTTTCTAAGTCAGCGTAGGCCGTCATCGCCAGCGTTCGCGGTATCGGGGTCGCGGTCATAATAAGTTGATGAGGGTAATAGCCTTGCTTCGCGCCTTTCTCTCGTAGCTCCAAACGCTGATGAACCCCAAAACGATGCTGCTCATCAATAATGACCAACGCGAGATTATTAAACGCGACCGATTCTTGAAATAGCGCGTGAGTCCCCACCACCATTTGCGCCTCACCACTGGCAATGCGTGCTAACTCGGCCTCTTTTGCTTTGCCTTTTTGCTTGCCAGAGAGCCAGCCAACGTCAATTCCCATCGACTCAAACCAGTTAGCAAAGTTAATAGCATGCTGCTCAGCGAGCAGTTCAGTAGGGGCCATCATCGCCACCTGGTAGCCATGCTCAATAGCACGTAACGCCGCAAGCGCCGCAACGAGGGTTTTTCCTGAGCCAACATCACCTTGCACTAAGCGCATCATTGGCGCGGTTTTGAGCAGATCCTGCTCGATTTCATTAACCACACGATGTTGAGCATTGGTTGGCGAAAACGGCAACTGCTCGAGAAGTTGCTGTTTAAAGCGCCCCATTTCTGGCAGGGCAACCGCTTTGTCTTGTTGACCTTGACTGCGCACCGCAAGCATAGACAGGTTTTGTGCCATGAGCTCTTCAATGATCAGTCGCTGCTGAGCGGGGTGCTTGCCTTCATCAAAATCGTCGATATTAATCGATGGTGGTGGTCGATGGATGGTGTGCAGGGCTTGCGTTAGGGTGATTTGCTGGTTGTACAATCCGCTGGGCAGCAGTTCGTCAACGGCACTTTTATCCATGAGTTCGAGTGCCTGGTCGGTTAGACTGCGCAATGTCAGTTGGCGCAATCCATCTGTTGTCGGGTAGACCGGTGTTAGCGTTTGCTCAAGAGCAGGACTTCGCTCTGAAGTTTGAAACTTGTAGTCAGGGTGGATGATTTCCAGCCCTAAATGCCCTCGTTTTACTTCACCATAGGCAACGATCACTTTGCCATCCGCAAAGTTGTTCTTCATGGCAGCGGTAAAATTAAAGAAACGTAACGTAATGGTGCCATTGCCATCACTGACCTTGACCGTCAGCATTTTTTTTCGCCCAAAGCTGACATCGCTGCTCATGATTTTACCTTGAACCGACCCCCACAATCCCGCGTGCAATTTTACAATTGGGTAAATGCGCGTGCGGTCTTCATAGCGATGGGGTAGATGGAACAGTAAGTCCTGAACATTATGCAGACCGACCTTCGCCAGTTTTTCAGCGACCTTTGCGCCGACACCGTTGAGGGAAGTGAGAGAAATTGCGGACAACAGCTGAGCCATATGACGAACCATTACTAAATGAGATATCGATATTCAAGCATTTTACTGTCTTTTTGTACAGGAGGGAATAAGAGCGGTTCTATGGTTCTGCGGGCAAAAGGGTCCTGTGGATAAAATAGTTCTGCGGGTAAAAAGGGCCTGTGGATGAAAGGGCCCTATGGATGGAAATGTTTTCATCGTGGGTGCACCTCCTTGGATGTTTAAGGTCGCTACATCTGAGAAGGTGGTTGTAGAAGGTTGCTATAGGCCATTGGATAGTGTTGGCTAGAACCATAGAACCATAGAACCATAGAACCATAGAACCATAGAACCATGTCCTATTTCTGCTGCATCTCCGCCCACCATGCTTTATCAGCAACTATCTGCCCTTGGTCATCCAGTGGTGGATAGGGAAGACGTTTCTTCTTGGCGACTTTGGCTAGAACTGGGTGACCACGCTCAAATAAAATACGGTGGATCGTTTCAGGGGGAAGTGCACTCGTATCTCGGTGGTACATGCCTGCAAGCTGACGTTGTCGTTGCGCTTCAAATAAAATGAGGGCGCTGGCGACCGAGACATTGAGCGATTGCACCATGCCAACCATCGGGATGATGATGTCTTGATCGGCGCCGTTAAGCGCGTGACCGGATATGCCTTCTTTCTCACCGCCTAAAATAATCGCCGTCGGTTTGGTGTAGTCGATTTCGCGAAAATCAACCGCGTTTTCAGAAAGGTTGGTCGCCAACACTTGCATACCTTGCTGTTTGAGTTCGCCAATCGCATCTGATACCGAGTGGTGGGTTTCGACTTCAACCCAGTTACGAGCGCCCGCTGAAGTGTGGCTTAGCGTGCGCATTTTTTTGTTTGGCCAAACGGCATGCACTTTGTGAACGCCTGCTGCATCCGCGGTACGAATGACGGCGGAGACATTGTTAGGCTTGTGTACTTCTTCAAGTAACAGGGTTAGGTCGGTTTGGCGCGCGCGAAGTACGTCTTGAATTCGGTTGTATCGTTCAAGGTTCATGATTCTGTCCAAATAAAACGGGTTCGATATGACTATCGAACCCGTTGAAGTTTACTCATTAACAACTAGTTTTTACGTCGTCTGACTCGCAACGCATGCGGCATGACACGAATACGCTTCATGATACCAGCCAAGTGCACACGATCTTTCGTCGTGAGCAGTACTGTGACGGTATACAGGCGACCATCACGCTCCTCAGTCGAGATGCCGTGAATGTTGGAACCTGTTTTTGCAATGACGTTAGTCAAATCAGCCAGTGCGCCTTGGTGGTTATGTAAATCCACTTTGAGCTCAGCAGTAAATTCTTGCTCGTAGCTGTCACTCCATTCAACCGCCATATACTTATCGGGCTCTTTTTGATGACCCCTTACGTTAGGACAGGTTTCACGGTGCACCACTAACCCACGACCCGGAGAGACATGGGCAATAATGCTGTCGTCTGGAATCGGGTGGCAGCAGTTTGCAAATGTCAGCAAAATGCCTTCGGCGCCACGGATTGGCAGTCGCTTACCTGATGACGGAACAGAACTGGTCTGTGTTAATTCATCGGTATCACCTAATAGGCGTCGTGCAATGACGATACTCATGAGTTCACCCAAGCCAATGGCCGCGAGTAAGTCATCAATATTATCAAGGCGCAGATCTTTCAGCACTTCGTCGATATTCTCTGGATAGATGGTATCGACAGAGTGGCGACCTAACGCATGATTGAGCAAACGGCGACCGAGAACGACGGATTCTTCGCGACGCATAGTTTTAAGAACCTGACGGATCTTAGTACGAGCTCGGGACGTCACCACATAGTTCAACCAAGCGGCATTCGGACGCGCGCCCGGCGCACTAATGATTTCCACCGTTTGGCCATTTTTCAGCGCTTTACTCAATGGATAAGGCTGACGATCAACACGAGCACCAACACAGGTGTTACCCACATCAGTATGTACCGCGTAAGCAAAATCAACCGCAGTGGCCCCAAGCGGAAGCTCAACAATGCGACCTTTTGGTGTGAAGACGTAAATCTCATCTGGGAACAGATCGGATTTTACGTTTTCAATAAATTCAAAGGAGTTACCCGCACTTTGTTGCAGCTCAAGTAGGCTTTGCATCCAGCGCTGTGCTTTCACTTGCGCTGTCGTGCCTGAGCGATCCCCATTGCCTTTGTAAGCCCAATGCGCCGCGACACCTTTGTCTGCCATCTGGTTCATGTCTTCAGTACGAATTTGTACTTCAACAGGAACACCATGAGGGCCAACCATAGAGGTATGCAGGGATTGATAGCCATTGGCTTTCGGTACCGCAATGTAATCTTTCATGCGGGCTGGACGCGGCTTATACAAGCTGTGTACCTGGCCGAGAACGCGATAACAAGTATCCGCCGTGTCCACAATCACGCGGAAGGCGTAGATGTCCATAATGGTGTGAAAGCGCTGTTCTTTGGTTTTCATCTTGTTGTAGATGGAGAACAGATTCTTTTCACGACCCAGTACGCGAACCGTCAAGCCGACTTCTTCAAGGCGACCTTCAATTTCACTGTGAATGCGCTGGATCATTTCCTTACGGTTACCACGCGCCGACTTAACCACTTCTTTTAGAACGCGGTATCGGTTGGGATACAAGGCTTCAAAGCCGAGCTCTTCTAGCTCAGTTTTAATGTTATGGATACCAAGACGGTGGGCGAGTGGGGCATAAATTTCGAGGGTTTCGCGGGCAATACGACGCTTTTTATCCGGGCGCAGGGCACCAAGCGTGCGCATGTTATGCGTGCGGTCGCTAAGCTTTATCAAGATCACGCGAATGTCTTGCACCATAGCAAGGACCATCTTACGAAAGTTCTCGGCTTGGGCTTCTTTGCGATCTCGGAATTTAAGCTTGTCGAGTTTGGAAACGCCATCGACGAGCTCGGCAACGGTCGTACCGAATTGTTCTTCTAGCTCTTCTTTGGTGACTTCAGTGTCTTCAATAACATCATGCAGCAGCGCCGCTTGCAGTGTTTCAATATCCAAGCGCATTTCTGCGAGAATACGAGCAACCGCGACGGGGTGAATGATGTATGGTTCTCCGCTTGAGCGGGTCTGCCCTTCATGGGCATCTCTTGCTACCACATAAGATTGACGCAGAGCCTCAAGGTGAGGCTCTGTTAGGTATTCTTGGGCAACGTCTTTAAGGCTATCGAATAGGTACAAATTGTAGGCCCGAAAGTCGATGGAACTCGAACAGTGTCATGGCTTAAAGGGCAGATAACAACGAGTGACGATCTAACCCTTTACGCTTTAAACCATTCGGTTCGAATTAACGGTTGTGAGCGATGCTGCTAACAGCGGCTAGCTCAGCTGCTTCTTGCTCTTGCTGTTCTTGACGCTCACGAGCATCAAGGACTTCTTTAGTGATCAAACCTTCTTCGATTTCGCGCAGTGCGATAACCGTAGGCTTATCATTTTCTTCTGGCACTAATGCGTCTTTACCACCGATTTGCATTTGACGTGCGCGGCGAGACGAAATAAGAACTAGGTCGAAGCGGTTACCAACTTTTTCAACAGCGTCTTGAACAGTTACGCGTGCCATAAGAACTCCAATAATTAACTAAATTTTAGATGACGAGAAAGTATACAGGCTAATGGGTGTGGATACTAGATCACAAATGATCCCAAAATAGCCCGATGACTGTTCATTTACCCGTATTTTGTTGACGAGTATCGAGTACGTCGCTGACAAGTATATAGGTAAATGAGGATTTTATAACCTGATCATTGCGTTATGAATGATCAAGGTAAGCTAAACTTGCTATTAAGACAGCAGCGCGTCGAGCATACCTTTGTATTTAATGGTCTGTTTATCTTGCTTCAAACGTTCCGCACGTAAAATGGCTTTGAAGTCGATAAGTGCGACATCAAAGTCGTCATTGATAATGACATAATCGTACTCAGCGTAGTGTGATATTTCTGACTTAGCTTCACTCATGCGTTTGGCAATGACTTCATCACTGTCTTGACCACGAACGTTTAGACGGCGCTCTAGCTCACCGTTTGATGGTGGCAGAATAAAGACACTCTTCGCTGCTGGCATTTGCTCACGAATTTGACGTGCGCCTTGCCAATCAATATCTAAGAAAACATCAATCCCTTTATTTAAGGTTTCTTCAATCCAAATTCGCGAGGTGCCGTAGTAGTTACCAAACACCTCTGCGTGTTCGAGAAAGGCCCCTTGCTCAATCAGAGATTCAAAATCGCATTTTTCAACAAAGTGATAGTGAATGCCGTGCTCTTCACCTGGGCGCATGTCGCGAGTCGTGTGCGAGACCGATACCTTCATAGCATACGTCGGATTCGTCTCCAGCATCGCTGAAATCAAGCTTGATTTACCTGCTCCGCTCGGTGCGGAAACGATATATAAAGTGCCTTTGCCCATAGGTGTGAGTCCATAGTTCAGGATTAATAATAGAAGCGTACCGTTAGCCACGCTTCACAATATAAATATAGTACCGACTGAAGTTGTTGAAAAATCAGTCAGAAAAATGGAGGCGAAGAGTAGCATAAGTTGGGGGTTTTCGACAAGTGACAGAGCTTGACTGCTCAACGAGCGACGACATGGAAAAACAAAAGAGAGGATAAAGACGAAAGGTAAAAAAGGGTAAGGTTTGCGGCAAACGATTGCTTATTTATCAAGGTGTTGTTTTTTAAGAGATAAAAAAGATTACAAAAAAGAGCGAAATTGATTGAATTATTCACGCAGCTGATTAAAATCCGCGCCAACTTTTCAAGTTTAGTTGATGAACTGAACGACTTTTCTCAATCAAAGTAAGCAGGTTTTATCGTGAGTGTTGATGTAGCAGGCAAAAGCCCAGCGAAAACTTCGTTAATTGAAACAACGTTTAAAATTTCTGAGCGTAAATCCACTATTGGTACCGAAGTGTATGCCGGATTTATTACCTTTCTCGCGATGAGCTACATCCTCGCCGTTAACCCGGCGATTCTAGGTGATATACCGGGTATGGATAGAGGTTCTGTCTTTACCGCGACAGCATTGGCGGCAGGTATTGCGACTCTAATTATGGGCGTGTTTGGTAACTATCCAGTGATGCTAGCACCGGGCATGAGCATGAACGGCTTCTTTAAAGGCATGCTATTAAGTGGCTCTGTTGCATTGGTCTGGCATGAAGCGTTATTGGGGATTTTCTTTTCCGGCGTGATTTATCTCATTCTATCGCTGACAAAGATACGCAAAGCGATGATTGAATCGATACCAGAAGATCTAAAACTCGCCATTACCGTTTCTCTTGGTTTGTTTATCGCTTTCCTTGGTTTGAAAAATGCCGGAATTATTGTCGCTAACCCATTTATTTTGGTCAGTATGGGCGATATTTCAGACCCGAAAGTGATCATCGCTTACATCAGTATCTTTGTGGCGCTTGGCTGCATGGTGCGTGATATTAAATTAGCAACGTTCATTTCGTTTATCTCTGCGATTGTTCTAACGGTATTAGCCGATACCTTCATGGGCACATCAAACGCCCCATTGCCGGATCAATTGGTGTCGATGCCGCCGAGTATGGCGGGCAGCTTTGGCGCCATTTTTGATATTTCTGGTTTAACGGCAGAAAAGATGTTCGATTTGCTGTTTATTGTGATTATCTTCCTAATTGTTGATTTCTTTGACGGCTTGAGCACCATTGTCGGTGTCGGTAAAGACGCGGGCATTATCGATAAAGACGGCAAAGTGCCGAATGCACGCTCTGCACTCGTGGCTGATGCTGGTGGTACGGTGATTGGTTCTATTTTAGGCACCACGTCTATTACCGCATTTTCGGAGTCGGGTATTGCTTCCTCTCAAGGCGCAAGAACCGGTTTAGCAGCAGTGGTTGTAGCAGGACTTTTCTTCCTATCCTTGTTCTTATACCCACTGTTCTCGGTATTCTCGGCAGCGATGGTTGCCCCTGCCATGGTGGTTGTGGGTATTTATATGATTGGCCGCCTAGGGCAGATTGATTGGGAAAAGAAAGAATCCCGCATTGCGGCCTTCTTTACCATCATGTTCACTGTGTTGAGCTTCTCACCAGCAAACGGTATGGCGATGGGCTTTATTAGCTATGCGTTTAGTATGGTTGTGGCAGGTAAGAGAAACGAGGTTCATCCGGTGATTTATGTGTTGTCGGCGTTGTTTATGACCTACCTAGTGCTGCTATAAGCAAAATTTAGAGATAAAAAAGCAGGCATCAGCCTGCTTTTTTGTGTTGAGTCATAATCACTTCCGCTGTATCTATTCGTACACAATGACGGATTCTTTTTCCTCACGATTGTCTACTTTGAGGAAGCCATTATCACCCGTCAGTCTAGAGCCTGCGACGTAACCCTTCGCGCAGTTTGGAGAAGTTGGGTAGTTGAAGCCTAGTAGCTCAGTCAGGTAGTGAGACAGTTGTATCTGAAATACCTTTTCGCATTGGCCTAGTGCTGTTTGCGCCAAATCAATGTTGCTGCTATTGTCCGAAGAGATATAAACTGGCACTTTATAGTTTGATTCGTGATTAAAGTTACCGTGACCGGCTGTATGCTTGGTGACATACTGTCCATGATCCGAAGTCATAATCAGCACCCAGTTCTCTCTAGCTTTCTGCTCCAAGCGTGATTGTATTTGTTTAATCAAGTCATCGGTGTAGTGCACGCTGTTCATGTATTCTGCGTAGTCACTGCCAGAGCCAAATGGTTTGTAGCTGTCAGGCGTTCTCTCTGCGTAAGGCATGTGCGACCCGGTTTGATGAAGAACAATGAGATTTTTTTTGTTCAGGTCAACGGTATCAAGCCAAGTCAACAGTTCCTCGTCTAGCACACCCTTATAACTGTTATTTGTTAGGCTGTAGGAGTCATCATAGCTGTCTATCCAGCCTCTGCCTAACATGGACATGAGACTTAGACCGTAGTTCGCTTGCGTGGAGTAAAAGTGAGTCTTATATCCATTTTCTTTGGCAAGACGGAAGATATTCGTGTCGCCGCCACCAATTTGTTTGACACCATTTGGCTTGGCAATGGCATTAAAGAAAAACGGCAAACTCACATCAGTAAATAGACCACCAGAGTAGCCTTCGGCGAGAAAGCGGTTTTCTTGCTGCGACTGCTCCTCGAGCCAAGGTGTGGTCGGAACAGAGTACCCGAAAGCGCTCATGTACATAGAAGACAAGCTCTCACCCATAATGACGACAATATTCTGAGCATTTCCGTGAGAAGCTTGTTCCGGGGCATCGCTGATAAATGGTTTTACCTTTGATAGCCCTAGCGCTTCTTCTGGAACAACTCGTGCAACAAAAAAGCCCCAAGTATAGAACGAGCTCTTGATAGTCGAGTGGTACATGACGGGTAATCTGCCTAGGGTGTTTGATTGGATAATTGTCTGCCTTACGGGGTAGAAAAGGACAACAGCAATAGTGAATACGCTCACCCAGCGCTTTTTATTCTCTATGTTCTTTCTAGCAACGAATAGGCTAACCAAGGCCAGTGAGACAAGCAGTATAGCAAAGAAGGTAGTGCCCATCGTTTTGGCGGTATCTTTCCCTGATATCAGGACCTCTATGAATTTTTCAAACAACAGCCACAGTTTTATAGGGGTAATAAAGTAGCCATAGTTAGAAATACTAAATAGCTGTATCGCGTAGGATATCCATAAAAAAGCACCCAAGAGCGCAGCGGCAATCCATGAACGTGAGTAGCTGATTAGCAAACCAAATATCAGGGAGATAATAGGAATATTATAGGGTTCGCCAATAGGGACGATATCGTAGTGTGACCTTACCATTGCTTCCGCAATAAGTAATAGCATACCGACTATAAGTGAACGCACAACAATGCTAAACAGAGTGCCACCCATAAGCCACTTCAGAGGGTGGGACAAGTGGTTTGATAGTTCACGAGTCATAAGATCTCACCGAGGTTATCGAAAAAAGAACGGAGTATAATGCAATTTGAACATTAGTAAATTGCGTCAGACAGGTGTCGTGGTAAATACAAGGTGAGGTAGGCGGAGTTAAAAGAGGCGCCATAGGCTGTATTACATTGTAATTAACAGTAACAGCGCCAAGCTTTTTTTATTCTAGATTTGTCGAGATACGGAGTTATTCAATATTCTGGATCTGCTCACGCATTTGCTCAATCAACACCTTCAGTTCAACGCCTGAGGCAGTGATGTCTGTGCTAATCGATTTAGAAGCTAGGGTATTCGACTCACGGTTGAATTCTTGCATCATGAAGTCTAAACGACGTCCACATGCGCCGCCTTTTTTCATGATTGAGTGCGTTTCTTTAACGTGAGAGTCTAAGCGGTCAAGCTCTTCTGCCACATCAGATTTTTGCGCTAGCAAAATCAGCTCTTGCTCAACGCGGCCTGCGTCTAATTCTACTTTGGCATCTTCAAACTTACCCAGTAAACGCTCACGTTGCCATTCAATGATTTCAGGCATACGAGCGCGCACTTTGACAACTTCGCTTGTGATGGCTTCTAGGCGTTGGTCAATGAGGGCCTTCATATTGCTGCCTTCGCTTGCACGCGCATCAATAAAGTCGCTTAATGCGGCTTCAAAGCCTGTGAGCAACTCTTTGTTGATGGTATCCATGTCTTGCTCAGGAGTTTCCATCACACCAGGCCAATTCATCACTTGGAATGGGTTAAGGCGGCTTTCTTCACCGGTTAGGCTCATGACTTGTTTAGCAGCGTTGATAACCTGAGTAGCAAGCGCTTCGTTAATATTAAGCTCTGTCTTTGCGGCAGGGTTGGCTTCAAAGCGTAGGTTACATTCAACTTTTCCGCGCGCTAGGCGTTTACGGAAGCGCTCACGAAGTACAGGTTCAAGGCCTCTAAACTGCTCTGGAAGGCGGAAGTAGGTTTCGAGGTAACGTTGGTTTACTGAGCGGATTTCCCAAACGGCGCTGCCCCAGTCACCTTTAACTTCTTTACGAGCGTAAGCGGTCATGCTGTAGATCATGAAATGATTCCCTTGGATTCAATAAATGTGTTCAAACTGCACTCATGGTAGCACAGTTTAAAAAGATGGCTCTAGGTAAAAGACGGTCCTAGGCCCTTGGAGTCAAGCGAACTATCTTCTACCAAGGACCAAGGACCAAGGACCAAGGACCAAGGACCAAGGACCAAGCACCTAGACCCATACTCCCTTCTCCGCTATAATCTTCGCCCAACCAAACCCCTCCCTTACTGAAGGTAATGTCCATGCGTCCAAATGACCGCGCAGCAGAGCAAGTGCGCCCAATTAAAATTACTCGCAACTATACTGCTTATGCTGAAGGCTCTGTTCTTGTTGAGTTTGGCAATACCAAAGTGTTGTGTAATGCCACCGTGGAAGAAAATGTCCCGCGCTGGTTAAAAGGCAAAGGTAAGGGCTGGGTAACCGCTGAATACGGTATGTTGCCACGTTCAACACATTCAAGGATGCGTCGTGAAGCAGCAAGCGGTAAGCAAGGCGGCCGTACCATGGAAATTCAACGCCTGATTGCTCGTAGCTTACGTGCAGTGGTTGATCTTGAATCAATGGGCGAAATCATGGTCACCGTTGATTGTGATGTTATTCAAGCGGACGGCGGCACTCGTACTGCTGCCATTTCTGGCGCAAGTGTGGCAATGGCGGATGCGTTTGCTCACTTGGTGAAGAAAGGCTCCCTGAAAGCGAACCCAATGAAGAGCCACGTAGCGGCAGTTTCTGTTGGTATCCTTGGCGAAAACATTTTCTGTGACCTTGAGTACGTAGAAGACTCAGCAGCCGATACGGATATGAACGTGGTGATGACTGAAGATGGTCGCATGATTGAAATTCAAGGTACCGCAGAAGGCGAACCATTCTGTCATGAAGAGCTAATGGCGTTGCTGGAGTCGGCGAAAAACGGCATTGCCGAGATTGTCACCGCTCAGAAGGCGGCGTTAGAAGATTAATATTTGAATGGCTCCCGTAAGGGGGCTATTTTTTTGAGTAAAAATAGGTGGGTAGGTTTAAGTTCTTAGTTTCTAGGAACAGGATACTTTAGCCTTCCGCCCTTTAAAACCAGAGAGAGAAAACATGAAAGCATACCAGCGTGATTTTATTGAATTTGCCTTAGAAAAAGAAGTGCTAAAGTTTGGTGAGTTTACCCTTAAGTCAGGTCGTAAAAGTCCTTATTTCTTTAACGCTGGTCTTTTCAATACTGGTCGTGACCTTGCCCGTTTAGGTCGTTTCTATGCGGCAGCATTGGCTGACTCTGAAATTCAATATGACGTGCTATTTGGCCCTGCATACAAAGGTATCCCTATTGCGACGACAACAGCAGTAGCACTTGCCGATCACTACGATGTGGATACACCTTACTGCTTTAACCGTAAAGAAGCGAAAACGCACGGTGAAGGTGGAAGCTTAGTGGGTAGTCCACTAGAAGGTCGTATTATGCTGGTGGATGACGTAATCACCGCAGGCACAGCAATTCGTGAATCGATGGAAATCATCAAAGCCAACGGCGCTGATTTGGCGGGTGTATTGGTTGCGATTGACCGCCAAGAAAAAGGCAAAGGTGAGTTATCTGCTATTCAAGAAGTAGAGCGTGACTTTGGTTGTGCTGTGATTTCGATTGTGAGCTTAACGGATTTAATTACTTACCTAGAAGACAAAGGCGACAACGCTGAGCATCTTGAAGCGGTGAAAGCGTATCGTGCTGAGTACGGTATTTAATCTCGCGTTACGGTATACTCGTAACTACAGCTGAAGTGAACCAAACAAAAAGGTCTGAATAATCAGACCTTTTTTATATGCGTCGTTTAAATGTCACTTAGGCGTGCGAATTACTCTGGTGTTTTACAGAGAATAGCCACACGGTCAAAGTTCTCTGCAACTGTATCACTACATTGGTAGCGCTCTTGGTACGGCGCAAAATCATGTTGTGCACGGCCTTTATAAGTGATTAAGTAGAACTCGTTGTGCCCAACAAGCTGATCATCCGATTTTAACTGTTTGGCTTGTCCAAGGCTATAGAACTGACCAGAGTATGAGCGCGGTCGGAAGTAGAAGGTTTTCACTTCTGGGTTGAGTTCAGCAATCAGGCCTTTGTCGCTGTTATCGGCTACTTTACCTGTTGCGAGAAGGTAAGTTGCGGCAATCAGTGCAACAGGCACAATGAGAGCGGCGATAGACAACCAAAGCATATCTTTCTTTTTCCAGAAAATCGCGATAAGCAATGCCACACCAGAGGTACCTGGTAGTACATAGGTCGGTAGAATATTACTAGAAACCGTAAACAAAACTAATGGCGACAGTGCCCACCACAGCGCAAAACTACTAAAGCCATGATTCTGTTTTGCTTGTTCTAGGCCAAACTTGGCTCTAACCAACATTAATACTGGTAGAATAAGTGACCACGGCAGAACGGCTAACACCCAAAAGAACCAGATTTTACCTTTAGGCTCTTGGTGGCCTGACCCATAGAGATCGCCAGTCCAACCCGGTTCAACAAAGCGTTTAAAGTGCTCACCAACAATAAAGTAATCAATAAAGCCAGGCGTTGCTTGCTCTGCCATTAGGTACCAAGGTAGAGCAATGGCCAGCATTAACAGCGTGCCTTTAATTAGTGGGAAGCGACGCCAAAGTTCAACAAATGCGCCAATAATACCGTGTTGAATCACCATCCACGGGAAGACGGCGAGACCAAAGAGCACAATGGCAACCGGTCCTTTCGCGAGTAAGCCGACAGCAAGACCAATAAACCCGATATAGCCCATAAAGGTTTCGCCACGCCAACATTGGTAAAAACCAATCATCGCCATCGCAAGGCCTAAGGTCAGCGCCATATCTGTCATGACGGCGCCAGCAGAAATAGAGAACACCAATGTGGTAGAGAGTACGACAGCCGCAACGAGAGGGTTGTAGCCATTTTTCTTGGCAAACCAAGCGGTACCAATCACCACCAAGACGCCAGCAATCCAATGAGGGAAGCGTAGGGTAAATTCGGATAAACCAAACAGTTCAACGCTGACTGCGCTCATCCAAGTAAAGAGTGGCGGCTTGCCCCAAAAAGGGACGCCGTAGTCGTAAAGGGGCGTGAGCCAATTACCCGTTTCCACCATTAAACGAGCCATTTCGCCATATCGAGACTCGGTGGTATCCATCAAAGGATAGAGACCTAGCGTCAACAAGCGAATGACTAACGCGCCAATCAGCAAAATCCAAAGGGTGCGCCCTTTAGCCATGATTTTTTACTCCTACAACATCAAAAAACGGTCGGTTATTATTACCGCGGTCGCAAAGTGGTGAAGTCTCACACACTATGTTTACTATCGTCAACAACTTGTCTGGCAAACAGAGGTTAAGTTTGGCTCAAAATGTGTCAGTTGGAAAATAGCATATGGACAGATGAATTTAGTCAGACCACTTTTTTCGCGTTTAGTGCAGTTTCTACCAATTTTGGCACAAATTGACTGACATCACCGCCATGGATCGCGACTTCTCGTACCAAGGTTGAGGAAATAAAGGCATGCTCTTCTGCTGGAGTTAAGAAAACACTCTCTAAACCTGGCATTAATCGGCGATACATATTGGTGAGACCAAATTCGTATTCAAAATCGACTGTGGTTCTCAGGCCGCGAATTAGGACATTGGCTTGCTCGGTTTTAGCAAAATCCACCAACAATCCAGAAAAACCTTTTGTAGAAACATTATCCAGATGCGCCGTTGTCGCTTGAGTAAAGTGTACGCGTTCGTCTAGCGTAAACATGGTGTTTTTGCTTGGGCTGGCGGCGATGGCGATAATCACTTCATCAAACATCGTCGATGCACGTTCGATAAGGTCAAGGTGACCGTTAGTAATAGGATCAAAGGTACCAGGGTAGACCACTCGAGAAAGGCGTTTTTGTGTCACGATATCAGCTCTGTATAGGGGTTTTATTTAGTGTAACACTTTATCGCTCATTCCTTTTTATTGGCACGCGGTTTTCTTCACTGATGAAGAAGTTTTTCATTACTGAGTATTGAACACATAATAAATACGATAAGGATAAGAGTTATCATGCGCGTCACGAGTTGCTATTATTCGATAGTCAGTTGGCGTAGTGCCGTTTGGTGTAATGTCGCCTAGAAAATAAAAAGAGATGCTTGATGAAAAATATACTCGTGGTTCGAAATGACAAAATCGGTGATTTTATGTTGGCTTGGCCAAGCTTTGCCATGCTAAAAGCGTCCTTGCCTGAGTGCCGAATCACCGCTCTAGTGCCGAGTTATACCGTGGCGCTTGCTAAGGCTTGCCCTTGGATAGATGAAGTGATTGTGGACACCGGGCCCAAAGCCGATAAGTTAACGCAGCAATCTTTAGTCTCGACCTTAAAAAACGCCAAGTTTGATGCCTCAATTAACTTGTTCTCCACCACCTATAATGCCTTATTGGTGTGGAAGGCGAAGATCCCTTACCGCTTAGCGCCAGCGACGAAACTTGCTCAAATTTTCTATAACAAACGGATTAAGCAAAAACGTTCGCAAAGCGCCAAACCTGAGTTTGAATATAACCTCGATCTTGTTCGCGCATTCCTTACGGATATTGGGCAGCCAGTTATTGAACCTAAAGCCCCTTATTTTTCGTTTTCACTGGATGCACTCGCGAAACAAAAAGAAAAACTGGCGCTCACGTATCAACTAAATAAGGCGCGCCCTTGGGTGTTTGTTCATGCTGGTAGTGGTGGCTCAGCGAATAATTTGTCAATCGAACAATACGCTGAGCTAGTCACAGGTATAGAGGGCGAGTTTGAGGTGGTATTAACGGCAGGACCAGGCGAAGAAGAAAAAGCCAAGCAGCTTAAACGCGCTTTAGAGCAACGAAACGTTGCCAGCGTAGTGTACGATAAAAATGATGGGCTGATTGATTTTTCATGTTCCATTGCCTGCGCTAGTGCCTTTATCGCTGGTTCAACAGGACCACTCCATATTGCTGCGGCTCTAGATGTTCCGACCGTGGGCTTCTTTCCTTCTAAACGTTCGGCGACGCCACTGCGTTGGAAGCCGATTAACTCTGAAGGGCGTCACTTAGCGTTTTGTCCACCGCAAGCTCAGGATAAGTCTTCGCAGGAGGATATGTCTCGTATCGAAGTGAAATCACTACTACCGACACTTAATCAATGGATTGCTCACTACGTAAACTAGCGGTCAAGGTAAAGCACACTCAATGAAAGCACATTAAAAAAATCAGCCCTCACTTGAGGGCTGATTTTGTATGACGAGTGACGCTATTGTGTCTGCTTTGCTTGCATTACGCGATAGTTAAGTTGCCATTGCAACATCTTCACGTAATCATCGACCTTTTTGTTTACGTCCTCTGGCACAGGTTGCTTTGCATTTGGATCAAGGTAGAGCCCAGATTCTGGCCACGGATAAAAGCTACGCGGCTTCTCTAGTGACACGACACCTTTGTCTGATAACCACACCTTGGTATTGGCACCAAACGCCAGCGTTGGGTCATCTTGCTTGGCAACAATATTACGTCCACCCACATTTAAATAACGCGCATTGGACAAGCTAGCATTATAGAGCGACGGCATGATGTCTTTGTGCGAGCCAATACGGTTTGCATCAAAAGTAATGTCTAAATGCGCTTGTATGGCATCTGGGATATACAAATAGAACGGCACCCCTTTGTCGAGCAAAATCTCTTGTGGCATGGTCGCAGCGATACGTCGCATCTGGTGATCGCCGGTCGCAGCGATGACCGTTGGTCTTTTTGGAGACTGTTTTACGTGGCTAATGAACTGCCCCAAACTATCGGCGGAATATTGGAATGTCGTTTGAATACCTTCCGGCGCGATCTGTCCTTGCCCGGCGCGAGTACGGTAGTCATCTGAAACATGAGTAGGATAAGGCGAGTAATAGTCTGGCGTAACGTACGGCGGGTGATTCGTTACAGACAGCAAAATAATAAACAGCGGCTGCGTCTCTTCATTGAGCAGCTTTTCTACATAGTTAAAGGCTACGTCATCCGGTAGCCCCCAATCGGTCATGTATTCTTCTGCTTCTGGGTATTGTGCCAGTAGCGTATTTTGGTCGATCACTCTATCCACGCCTTGTTTTGGCAGGTAGCTCATGTAATCACGCCATGCCATATTGCCAGGCGAAACAAAAATGGTTTTGTAACCCGCTTGTTTGTAAGGCTGGAAGGCGCTACCTGCTAGCGTTAAGTTTTGCGCTGATGATTGACTGATAGATTGTACTGGGCTACTAAACATGATTTGCGCCATTGATGGCGCGGTTCCGTTATCGGCAGATAAGAAGCGCGTAAATAGGAAATCGTCTTTGAAGTGTTGGCGCAGACTGCCTAACATATCGTTGGTTTTTGGGTCGTCAAAAGCCAACATATTCGAGCCAAGGCTTTCCATCACGGCCAGCACGACATTCGGTTGATTGTGCTCGAGGTAGTCGTTGTTCGCTGTGTGGGTAAAGAGTGCATCGCTTCCCACCACCTGACTAAGCAAGGCTTCGCCTTCTTGCAATGACACATCAACAAATTTGGTATCCGCTTTACGCGCTTTTATCGCCCAATCTATCGCCATAAAGCCATTCGGAGTCAGCTTATTCAATACCACAAGCTCAGATACTTGCGCATTGGCTTGGCGTAGTGGAAAAGTGCCGATAGAGCCGCGAGCGGCCACAAAAAATACGGTGATTGAAATGAGTCCGTAAGCCATCGCGATAGGGGTAAACCAGCGCGTTACGTGTTTTGATGTGGCAGTGAGTCGGTGAGTCAGCCAAGCACCGAGTATGGCAACTGCAAGGGTTAGCAGGGTGCTTTGCACGATCGGGTAGTCTTGCCACATATTCATCACAACGGCTTCGGTGTCATCTTCGAACAAGCCAAAGGCAAATAAGTCGTAGTGGTTATGGTACGTTTGGTAGTAGTAATAGTTGCCGACAGTGATGGCGGTGATAATAAATACAATAACCGCGCAATAGGTTATCGCGATAGGTCGGAACGCACGCCAAATGGTGCTGTGGGCAGCTAGCAACAAACCAATCAGATATAAGGGAGCGAAGCCAATCGCGCTAACGCGAAGATCGTAGCGAAGTCCAGTAACCACCATCCGCCAAATATCAGCAGATTTACCAGTCAGTTGATCGGGTTCGACAAAGTAAGCGAACATCACTGCTCGACCTACGCACATAATTAGGGTGACAAACAGCACCTGAAACCAAACCAGTTTGGTGAGCTGTCTAAAGTGTTTTTGGTACATCATAAAAATTAACGACTACTTTTTATTCAGAGAGTTTTATTCCAGAGAACGTTATTCAGGCGAATGGTCTTTTTGAGACACCTGTGCAGGTTGAGTGCTGGTGCGAACCCAAAGATCAGCATATTTAACAAACGTCGAGTGAGCAGATAGCAGCGACAACAAAAAGCCCTGTTTACCATCTAAGAAGCCCGCTTTAACGATGTACATTTTTACGAAGCAAGCTATAGCATGAATGATGCCTTGAGAAAGACTTGAACGCTTGCCGCGCTTTTCACGTTGTTCTGCCCAAGCTTTCGCGTACCCTGCGGATTTCACCAAGTAATGATGCACATCATCATAGGTATAATGAATCAGATCGCCCGCTAGCGTCTCTACTTTCATCGATTTATTAGTTTGCACTTTTTCATGCACCAGTGAATCATCGTATTGGGTGAGAGTCGTAGGATAGAGCCTAAGAACCTTATCGGGATACCAACCACAATGCTTAATGAAGCGACCAAATACCCAGCTTAGGCGAGCAAATTGATAAATCGTCGAGGGCTGATTTTTCTCAACCGCGTGCAAAATACTTTGCTTAAGTTCTGGTGTGACTCGCTCATCGGCATCCAACCAGAAAACAAAGTCAGACTCGACATGGCTTTGTGCTAGTCGTCTTTGTGGACCAAACCCTGGCCACTCATGGTTAACATGAAACTTAGCGCCAAAATCATAGGCGATGGCTTCGGTATTATCTGTGCTGCCTGAGTCTAAAATAACGATTTCATCCACCCAGCCTTGCACGGTTTCAAGGCAGGCACGTAAATGCTTGGATTCATTTTTTACAATAAGGGTAACAGCCAGTGTTGGTTTTGTCACAATATATACCTTGTTGGGCGCTACGTTAATCTAGGAGAGTGCTCCTAGTATCTTTATGCGCCGAGATTCTCTAATTTGATGGCCTTATCAAACATAGCAATCACCGCTTGGGCGTCAATGCGCTGCATGGCTTGTTTGTCTTTGACTCGAGCACGCCAATTAAGTTCGTGGCTTGCTTTGCCAGTTTCAGCTTGAATCGCCTCTTCATAAGCGGAAACCACATAGTCTTGATAATTATAGGGCCCCGTTCGCGCTGGGTTATGGTGCGCATAAAGACCAATCACCGGTGTGCCCATGGCATTCGCCATATGGGTAGGGCCAGTATCCGGGGCGATCAGTAAGTCGGCATTATCAATGAGTGCCAGCATCTGCATTAAGCTGCTTTGGCCAATTAAATTCTTTACTGGTGTGGATAACGTAGATTCAATCGCTTTGCCAAGCTCTACCTCAATGCTCGCGGGACTACCAGCAAGCGTCACGGTCCAACCAAGTTTGGCCGCGTGTTCAATCACTGCGACATAACCATCAACGGTCCAATTTTTATAGCCCTTACTCGCCGCAGGGACGATAAGCAAATTTCGCTCACTGGCAAGCTGCTGCTTCGCCCAAGCACTATCGTGGCTCGCGTAGTGTAGTGCCCACTTGGCTTGAGCCGTTGGCACACCTAACGTTTGGGTAAACGCCATCAAGCCATCAAGGACATGCATTTTGGCTGGCGAAGGCACTTTAACATTGGTAAACAGCCCCTGAAAATCTTGTGCCCGTTCGCCATCAAAGCCCAGTTTATATTTAGCTTTGATTCCCAGAGTAGCAATACTCGCACGAAAGGCGTACTGCATGTGTAACAGTGCGTCAAAGTGATGATGTTTGAGTTGTTTCCAAAGCGCTCGGTAGCCTTGCCAGCCTGCTTTCTTATCGAAAACCACGACCTCGATGCCTTCGATACTTTTTAGCAATTGCGCTTCAAGTTTACCCGTTACCCAAGTGATTTTAGTCTCAGGCCAATGGTGTTGAATCGCTTGTACGGCAGCGATGGTGTTACAGACATCACCAATAGCAGAAAGCCTTAAAATACACACAGATTGTGGAGCAGAATCGAAAAGTGCCATAAATACACAACGCCAGAAACAGATGTAAAGATTATGCAGGGGGGCGGTTTGAATGTAAAATCAGAAACAGTGGAAAAATGGAAAAGATGGTGCTGGGTCCTTGGTCCTAGTTCCTAGGGGTAGGACTTAAGCGTGAAAACAGTGAACAGTAACAACATCACCTATTGGGTTGATGAGGCTTTATTGAAGGAGTCAGTAGAGCAAGTCTTTGACGCGAGTTTTTGGCAATCACAAGGTAAGGTGATCGGCAGCGCGCAGGGGCGCGGAACCACATGGTTTGTGCAAACCCAAACTGGTGAAGCGGCGCTTAGGCACTATCGCCGTGGCGGACTGTTTGGAAAGTTGGTGAAAGATCAGTATTGGTTTACGGGCTGGGAGAAGACCCGCAGTTTCCAAGAGTTTCAGTTGCTCAATACCTTAATAGAAGCAGGCGTCAACGTGCCAAGACCAATGGCGGCGAGAGCGGTCAAGATCGGGCCTTACTATCGGGCTGACTTATTGAGTGAAAAAATTGCCAATGCCCGTGATCTTGTCGCCATCTTACAAGACAAACCGTTACCGAAAGAGATGTACCAAAAAATTGGTGCGGAAATTCGTAAGATGCATGATGCGCAAGTGAATCATACTGATTTGAATATCCATAATATTTTGATTGATGATCAAGATAAGGTTTGGATTATTGATTTTGATAAGTGTTTTAAACAGCGTGGACGGGAATGGAAAAAAGGCAACCTTGAGCGTTTGAAGCGCTCTTTTGAAAAAGAGCGCAGGGTGAGAAGTATTTATTTTTCTAATGGAGACTTTGAGGAGATTCAATCAGAGTATCAAAAATAAAGTTGGTTACTCTATCGGAAGCATTCGTTTTAATTTTCGATTGTAGGCGGATAATCGGACAAAGCGATAAAAGCGATGAAGCTCTCGAGTTAATTTAAAGTATAGTGGTGTTTTTTTTGTATTCTCACCAAGTTGTATATAAGTGCCCAGGTCATGTGGCGCGAAGATTGCGGGTTCAGTTAGGCCGAAGTTGGTGACACCATGTATATATGAATAAGAAATATAATTGTCGACAGCACAAGTCCAACGCTCAGCATGAGCCAGTAGCTTTTTAGCTCCTGACGGCGATAAAGCATAACCGGTAGCACCTTTCGAGTTGTCGAGAAGTAGACTTAACTGAAGGGTATTTGTGGGCTTTTGGAGCTTACAGAAGGGAGTAATGAAAGTTTCTATTTTTAAATACTCTAACTCTTTGAATGTTTCGTCTATTTGGGAAAGCGCAGAATCAAAGCTATCTGTAGGATAAAAGTCATCTTCAAGAATAAGGATGGGTTGATTGAGCTCGACGCATTGTTGCCACAATCGATAGTGGCTAGCAAAACACCCTTTTTCTCCTAAAGATAAAGGGCGGCTTCGAAATATAATTCGATGCATATCGTCAGGGCAGTGTTGTAAATCTTCAGGGAGCCCGATTCGCCCATCGATAGCATCAAAAAAATCAAATCTGATGCCTTTCTTGGCCATGATTGATGTAACTCGTTCCCTACGTTCAACGGCTTTCTTTAGGCTAATAACAACGACTTTCATATCTTTTATCCGCAAACTTACTTTAGTGACCATTAATGATGCCATATGTGGTGATGCTTAGCTATGGTTGCTATGGTAAGTAGGTTGAAGCGATTTCTAGTTTTTATTTATGCTCAAGAGAGTGTCTCTTCTAATAAGATTTAGCACCTAATGTTTGCACCTAAGTTCCGTGGCGTTAAAACGAGTCGTTAAATGGTACTAAGAGTGCGATCCAGCGCGCCTTTATTATCGTTAACAACCTGCTGCGCATTGATTCCCATCCTTTTAAGCAATACAGGTTGGCTAAGCCAATCTGCAAGCGTGGCTGCGATCTCTTCTATGTTAGAAGCAATAGCGCAACCGTTATTAGCAACAAGTTGTGTAGTGATGTCAGTGAAATTGTAATAGCTCGGGCCTGTTATGGATGGGAGCCCGACAGCTGCAGGTTCTAATAAATTATGCCCACCGACTTTTTTCCCTACCAAGCTGCCGCCCATAAAGCAGATATCGCTGGCAGCAAGTAGCATCATCATCTCGCCCATAGTATCCGCTAGATACACAGAGCATTCTGAATTAATTCCCGTCTTTGCTTCAGTACGGCGCACTAAAGCAAACCCCTGTGTTTGGCATAATTCTGCTACTTGATTAAAGCGTTCAGGGTGCCTCGGGACCAAAATTAACAAAGCATTGGGATGGGATTCCAGCAAAAGTTTATGAGCTGCAAGCACTTGCTCATCTTCACCTTGGTGCGTGCTAGCTGCTATCCACACTGCTCTATTAGTACCTAGGTTTTCTCGTAAGGCCTTCCCTTTGGATTGAACATCGGCATCAATTGAAATGTCGAATTTGATCGACCCTGTAACTTGCACCTTTTCTGAATTTATCCCCAATCTTAAAAAGCGAGAGGCATCATCGGCATGTTGACATAGCACATGGTCAAGCTTAGATGATAGCCAGCGAAATATCGGTAATATTTTTTGATAACGCAGGCACGAGCGTTCGGAAAGGCGTGCATTAATCACTGAGACGGGAATACCTGCCTTTGCCACTTCGTGCAGAATGTTTGGCCAAAGTTCAGTTTCAACAATAATTAATTGAGCAGGCTTAATGGCTGCAAGAAACCCCCGAACAGCAAAGGAGAAATCAAGGGGCATATAGCGGTGTATAACCTCAGGAGCAAGCTTTTCAGCTTGCTCTGCACCAGTTGGTGTTGTGGTGGTCAGTAATACTTGCTTATCTGGATGCTGAGCTAGGTAGCGCTTAATCAATGGTGTGACCGCAATAACTTCACCGACAGAAACGGCGTGAAACCATACGATGGGCTTATTGTTGTTGCTAGTTGCTTCAGTGTTAATAGCTGGTGTATAACCAAAATGCTCTTTCCAGCGCGCTCCCACCGCAGGTTTTCCTGGTTTACTTTTAAATAAGCCATATAGGAACACTGGAGCGACGAGAGTAAGGAGTAGACTGTAGATTAAGCGCAGCATAGTGATATTCTCTTGATAAAATAATACCGGACGACGAACTCAGCTAGGCGACGGTTTTGTCTGAAAATGTCCAAACCTTGTGAACAACATAAGTCACTATTGGGAGGATCACCACAACCATCACCACACGAACATAGCTATTGAGATCAGAAAACAGCTCACTGATCCCCTGAGAAACCAACAAAGCACCAAATTGCACCATGAAAAATCGCAGGGCATTGCCCCAATTCACCTTGTTCTTGAAAACAATTAAAGTCTGGGCGAAATAAGAGAAAATAAAGGCCAAAGAAAAGCCAGCGATATTGGCAAACAGCACATTATCTTGAATGAGGTGCAGAAAGCTAAATGCAACCACAAGATGTATAGCGGTTGCCATCCCTCCCGTTAGAGCAAAGCGTACAATACGATATTGCAGCAGCCTATCTAACAGTGAACGCATTACTTAGAGCCTTGTTTTAGGTGCTCTTTCAAGCTGTCTTCTTCAATAATGTAAGTCGGTCGGCGTTTTGATTCCATATAAAGACGGCCAACGTATTCGCCCATCACGCCAATACCAATCAGTTGTACGCCCCCTAGAAACAGCATAACCGTAATCAAAGAGGCATAACCAGGAGAATCGATACCATAGATCAGGGTTTTGATTATGGTCGCGCTACCGTAAATAAAAGACAGTGCTGAGATAAACCCACCCACATATAGCCAAATACGCAGAGGTGCGGTGCTAAAGCTGGTAATGCCGTCGAGGGCGAAATTCCACAATTTCCAACCGTTAAAGCTGGTCTCACCTGCTTCTCTCGCTTCTCGTTTATATTCAACCACAGCCGTTTTAAATCCCACCCATGAGAAAATGCCTTTCATAAAGCGTTGATTCTCAGGTAGCAGCTGAATAGCATTAACCACACGACGGTTGATTAAACGAAAGTCGCCAACGTTTTCAGGGATTTCGACTTGAGCAACCGCATTATGGAACTTATAGAATAGCTCGGCAGAGAATTTTTTCGCCCATGAATCGGTACTGCGATCGACTCGCTTTGCGACCACTACATCATAGCCTTCTTCCCACTTACGAAGAAAGTCATGAATGAGCTCCGGTGGATCTTGTAAGTCTGCATCAATAGGGATCAGTACTTCACCACGCGCGCTATCAATACCAGCAGTAAGGGCCGCTTCTTTACCAAAGTTGCGGGACAAATTGATGATGCGAATTGCCGAGTATTGTTGCTGCAGCTTTTTGATGGTCGTTAGTGTATTGTCTTTGCTACCGTCGTTGATAAAGATAACTTCGTAACTATATTGGGAATCAGCAAGGACCTTACTGATCCGCTCCATAAATAGCCCGACGACCTGTTCTTCGTTGTAGCATGGGCAAATAATGGAAATCGTTGGTTGACTATTCATTTATTCGGCCTTATTTTTTTTATGCCATTTAGGCATTTAATTTGTTTCAGTAGTTTTTTCTGCTCAAACATAATTCCTGCTTCTGGGCCTTGCTGTTTTTCACGGTGATAAAGGTGAAATAGGGCGCATTGACCTAACACCGTTTGGGTTTTGATGCCATTCTTGCTAAGGCGCCAAACTAGATCGGACTCTTCCATACCATAACCCTCATAATCTTCGTCAAAGCCATTGACATCAAGTAAGGCCTGTCTAGGTATAGCAAGGTTGGCTCCAATAGCTCCTCGCTTCTTTTGATTCCATAGTTTACGAACAAACAGAGGAAAGCGTATGCCCATCTCTGGTCTTTTTAGGCCTTTACGAGCAGCTTGCATGAGTAACCAAACAGGGTTGTCGAGCAAATGTAAGCTTTCTGTATTTTTTCTAATAATATTGCTAGATGGTTCATATAGATCAACTCTACGACCAAAAAACATCGTGTCATTTCTTAAAATCTTGCTGTAATCATTAATAAAATGTCGTGAAGGAATACAATCATTATCAGTGAGTATGATGAATTTCGCTGATGACGAAGCAATGCCTTGGTTAACAACCTTGGCTTTTCTAAAGCCATGGTCCTCTTGCCACAGGTGTCTGACTTTAAGGCCTTTTTCACAGTAGTCATCAATAAGACTCTTCACTTCTGGTCCAGAACCGTCGTCGCAAATGCAAATTGAAAAATTGTGCTCCGTTTGATTTAAGTAACCCTCAAAGACCAACTGCATATCAGTCACGTTATTGTACGCAGCCATAATTACTTCAATGCTTTTTGCTGTCATTTTATCGCCTCAAGATCAGGGCTTGTTACAGAGTGAGTAGGCCACGTCAAAATTAGAGTGAGCATAAACAGAAATATAGCCGTTTGAAACTCTAAATTATTACTATAAACCAAGCCAATACCTAAGTATGTGCTAATGAGAGTAAGGCCAGCCCAAGCGTATTTGTGGCCTTGTTTAATCGCTGTGACAAGGGATGAAATGATAAACATAATCATGGCTAAGTAGCTAATAGAGTAGATGAACCCCATTCGTACTAAGTTATCAAGATAGAGATTGTGAAAGTCACTTAGAGACATCTGATTGCCAACACTTTTTTGCATCTCTTCAATGGAAGCAACGGAATTTAAGTACTCAGTGAAGAGAGGTCTTAGCTGAGCGTCACCGGTGCCCAAGAGGAATATTTCTCGGTGTTCTTGTAGGTTGAATAAGCTAAAGCTAATACCATGATGCCAAAGAAGAAGGCGAGAATTATTCGAAATATTATCGCTAGCAGTAATACTAGCGATACGTTCATACAGAGGGGCAAACGTTGAGGAATCTTTCATCAAGAATAATGCTGCGATGAGAGTGATGATGCTACCCAAAAATAAGAGACGGTTCTTAAATGCTAAAAACAGTAATAAGCTAACCATCAAAAAGAGTAGTGGTCCTCTAGACCCTGTAGCCAGTAGAGCGATGAATGCCATCAAAGAAAGGGCGCCGAGTCCCACTCGTTGAAGAGAGTTTGTGCTTTCTTTGATATATATGAGTGGAGTGATCGTTGCGATTAAGTACGCGAGCATTTCACTCCAGCGACCAATATCCCAAAAACTTTGTACTCGGCCATCGGCGCGAGCTTGATCTGTTAGATAAAGATAGGCGCTATAGGTCAAAGCAATCAGTGCACCAGCAAGTAAAGCTTTGACGGCTTTATTATGATGCTGTTCTGCCATAGGGATCAAAAAAGGAAGCAAAAGTAAAAAGGCTCCTTTTCTTGCAAACCATGCCAAATCTTGCATACCAAGTGGGTAGAGTAGAGTGACGATGACGCCAAGTATATACATACCAAAGCATAGGAAGGATAGTTTTCGATGGTTTTTGACATCAGAAAGCAAAGGTCGCTTGTTGAGAGCACCAATAATAGTGGTTAAAAGAATCAAGATAAAAGCAATATTCATACCAGCTTTTGATATGAATAACGTTAAGAATGTAAAGATCACTGTGAAAGCGGTAATCCGGTTATAAGTGGCGTCAGAAATCATGGTTGGTTCTTTAATCTCGCGATAACAGTATTTGGCGATAATAGTTTTAAGCAGTTCATGTGCCCTAACGGACACTCTCGCTTAAAGCACGGGCGACATTCAATATCCGTGTTAATAATTTGAACATTGTCACTAAGTGGTGGCGTATAGTCAGGCGAGCTTGAGCCATAAATGGCGATAATCTTACAACCAACAGCCGCCGAAACATGCATTAAACCAGAATCATTGCTAATGACGGTATCACACGCCGCCAGTAAGTCGACCGCTTCGGTTAACGAGGTATCACCTGCAAGATTAAAGCAATGCTGCTGAGCTTCTACGGTTAGGCTATTTTTTATTTTTTCCGTAACCTCCCTATCTTTGGCTGAGCCAAATAGCCAGACCTGCTGACCATTATTGATAATATGCTGCGCTACTTCGGCGTAGTACTGATCTGGCCAGCGCTTTGCCGGACCAAACTCGGCACCAGGGCACATGCCGATGGCCGTTCGCCCCGCTGTAAGCTGACCTGTTGGCTGGACGGTGAGCTGAAATTTGTCCAGAGCTTGTTGCTGAATCGTCTTATCAATAGAAAGCTGTGGGCGAGGGCATGTTGCGAGAGAGACTTCATCAAGCATGTTATCGCGTTGTGATGCAAGCGCGACAAAACGCTCTACGTAATATTGGAAAATACGTTTGTTCGGGCGCAAGTCATTTAATAGGCCATAACGCATCTCACCTTTCCAACCAATACGCTTGGGAATACCTGCAAACAGAGGAATAAGCGCAGATTTAGCCGAGTTTGGTAGAATGTAGGCGTGAGTATAGCCCTCTTTTTTAAGGCTACGGCCAATCTTCCAGCGACCCATTAGGTTAAAGGCGCCGTGGCCAATCGGCATTTCAATGGCGTTAGTCACTTCCGGCATACGCTGCAAAATGGGCTTGCACCATGCTGGTGCTAAGACATCGATTGTTGCCGCTGGATTACGGCGCTTTAGCTCGGTATAAAGGCTTTGCGACATAACCATGTCACCGACCCAAGAGGGACCTATTACGAGAATTTTCATAGTTAGATATCTTTATTCTTAAGAATGAGCTGCACCAACTTTTGCTCTACGTCTAGCCAGTCTAGGGCATTAATATCGGGCACAGCACAATGCGACGCCATGCTGGTAACAGCCAAATCTGAGTTAGGGTGCCACTGGTTAAAATTTGCAGGATCTGGGTTATAAAGTGCGAGTTGTGGAATGCGTAACCCAGATGCCATATGCACAATAGCAGTATCAACTGTGACCACAAACTCAGCTGCCGCAATGAGGCTTGCCACATCAAATATCGTTTTACTGATATTATAGTGAATTGCGTCTAATTGGTGCTCTTGAATCATTTGTTCAGTTTGTTCAAATGTGTCAGGTGCTGAAATCAATATAACGGATAGTTCAGGACTGTTCTGTTTGACGAGCGCGATCAGTTTTTCCACGGATTGTGTATTAAGCTTCCTTGGACTGCCGCTACCGTAAGCATTGATAATACAAAACTTCTGTAAGGAATGGGTATCAATAAAAGTCCGAGCGCAGAATTTAGATTCTTCGGTTTGTGGAATGACATAGTGCGCTGGGTGAGCTGGTACTCCAATCTTTTCCAGCAAAGATCCAAAGCGTTCAGCAAAGTGAAGCCCTTGTGTTGCTGCCCCAAGTTTGATGTCGATGGCATTGAGAGAGTCGTCCAATCCTGCGATGTGCTTTGCTTTACATTGGTTAAGAAAAAACAGGTCTTTCATTTTAAGGTTAAGGTTAAGTGAAACTAATAAATCACACTCTCCAATCTCAATACATGCCTTGGTGATGTCTTTGTAGCTCGGTCTTTTTTTTAGATCTATGACTGAATCTGCACCAAGGTGATTCAAGAATAAATCACGCATATTTGGTGCAGTGACAACCGTCAATTTTACATTGGGGTAGTGAGCTTTTATGCCGTGAAAAACAAAAGAGGAGACAAAAGCATCGCCAAGTTTGGCGTCAGTACGCAAAAAGACTATATGCTGCAATTTCTCTGTATCGAGAGGTAGTGAAGGCTTATATCTATCGAATAAGATAATGCCTAATTTTCGTCTTACTTGATCGCGCAGTAACTGCAACCGAGAAATGAGAGCCCTCATTACTATTTCACCTTTCTAAATAAATAATTGCCACGCACCTTACGCCACAACCCTAGCACATTGGTTCTTGGGAAGATCGCAATACGGCGAATTTGATACGGGTCTTCATGAAAACGCAATGACCCAGAATTGGTCGCGACCGCGTATTGATAGCCGACTTCTTTCGCAATATCTTTCGAAGCTTGATTGTGCTCACCAAACGGGTAGGCAAATGAGGTAAGCGGCTTGCCTAGCAAGGCTTCGAGCGTTTGTTTGTTCTCTAGAATTTCGACGCGCTGCGCGTCATCGCTGAGCGTATCTAACTTAGGATGCGTTAGGGTATGACCACCAATTTCAATATGTGGCGAGGCTGCAAGCTGCTTTACTTGTTGAGCATTCATCAGTGGCACAGACTTTTCTGGGTTGCTTGGGTTTTCAACATCCCATCGGTTAAAGGTTTCCCCTGTGACCACATAAACCACCGCTTTAAAGCCGTATTTTTCCAGCATTGGCAGCATTAGCTCAAGGTTATCGGCGTAGCCATCATCCACCGTAATCATGATGTAGCGCTTTCCCGCGTCTAAACGACGGATAAGGCGACCATCTTGCAAGTCTTCAAAAGTCAGGCTGTCAAAGCCCATGCGTTTGAGCAGCTTAAGGTGCTTTTCAAACATATCAATGTGTAGGTAAGTGCCATGCACACCTTTGCCACTGTCATCGCTAATAAAGCGGTGATACATGATCACTGGCATCTCACGGCGCAGCGTATCGACATAGATATCTTGATATATCCGCTCAACTTGGTCGACGACCTTAGTGAGCGTGTAATTATCGCGAATAATTTGGCTGGTGGCTTCATCGCAATGTGGCGTCGACAACCCTTGCTCGATCATGCTTGGAATCGCCGCAAAATCGATATCCAGATCTTGTGGACCAATATCCCCAAAATTATTCGCCATCGCGTTGGCAACGTTGTTTGGATTAACGATGCCAACACATTGTGCTTCACCAATCGCCAAAGTAGGGCGACCACACAGCAGAGATTCCATCGCCACACGGCCCGCGCCAATAACTAAATCCGCTTCGCTGAGCATTTTCGGTACATCATGCGTATAGCCAGTGAAGGTGACGCGGTCTTTAAATTTTTCAAAGCGAGGCTCAAATGTTGAGCCAGATACCACTTGCACCTGATAGCGTTTCAAGTCCAAGCATTCATCCAATAGGCGATAACAAAGCTCACCTTTTGGTCCCGTTAAGCGCCCGACAATAGTAATCACTGGTTTAGCTTGCGTAGATTTAGTATTCGCAGGGGCTGGGCACCATTGAAAACGCTCAGTCTCAATGCCATTTCGGCTGACTTCCATCTGCTCTAAAGGCACATTGAGGTCATTGGCTAATTGGTCACGAATCGCTTCACAAACCGGCAGCGCTTTATTACCCATCGCATGAAATTTTTTACGCGACGCATGCACAGGTTGACGGCCATGAACCGTGGTCACCATTGGCGTACCAGTGAGCTTGCACGCCACATGACAGCTCCAGCTCGACGCGCGAGAATGGGCATGCACCAATTGGATATTGTGCTTCTTGATAAGATAGATCAGATAACCAACGTGCCAGAAACGACGAGGGATACTGCGCTTATTAAAACCTAACTTAAAGAAAGTACCGTTATGTGGCTTGGTCAGTGTATCAGAAGCATAGAATATTATGTGGCCGCGAGAGGTTAGCTCATTACCAACGGTAGTGGCGTAAACCTCGGCTCCAGTAACTTCAAGTTGTGACAGAGCCATTAAAATATTCATACACTGGGAGCCTTTATAAGAAAACGTTTTTTGGTGGAGATAAGTATAACAACCATCCTATTTGCAAGAAAGGACAGGTAGTATGAATAGCTACTGCTTCTTATGATCTAATCTGTCTGCAAAGTATTGTATTTTTCTCGCAGTACGAATTAGTTCTTTCTGGACTTTGCGAATGTGCTTTGTGGACAGTTTTGCGAAACAACGAAGCAGCCAAGTATCCTGATATGCCATTTTGTCTTGGACAAAGTCCGGAATAGTGACTTTATGAGGATAAAACTTCATTTGTCGCATTCCCGCGATCAAATGATTATTGCCAGAGGTTCTTTTTACGATATAAGGCAGTGCATAGAAGCGAGGAAGAACCCCTTTATGATGCAGCCGTTCAATAAAAGAGCCTTCTGGCGAGGCTATGCCTCCAGGGTTGACAGTAGAAAAGTCAACGAAGTAACGTTTAAAATCATTGATGGCATCGCATAGCATATCCATGGTTTTTGGTTTTGCTATGAAAAATAAATCACTTGCTAGTGGAGTATAGATGGATTTGGTTTCTTGAAAGTGTGAGTGTGCACCATTGGAAAAATGAATCGAGCATTTTGACGTAAATTCAAACTCAGCCTGGTATACAGATAGATCCAACTTAGTTAAGGGCATAATATCTGGTCTTAAAGTGATAACATAATCGTACTCCACACCAGTTTCGTTTTGATAGTTGGTTCTGATTTTATTTACTTTATTTTGAGAATACAACATTGCCTTTAAGCCACGTAGAGATATGTTGTTGTTTAAATTGAAAAAACCATCTTCTTGAATGATGCTATTGTCCTCAACTTCCAACCCTTTTAATGAGTAGTATTGGCTAATTTCTGCTTTATCTGTCAACTTTGATTCTTGTTGCTGCATGTGATGCCAGGTAGGGTCAGAATGCTCTTCTTCTGACCATGTATGCATGAACACATCGCAGTCATAAACACTTAAAATGTTATTCTTAACAAATTCATGTGTCTCACGAAAACTTCGTAAATGCCCAAAAAATTGAATAGCTAATTTCATTTGTCACCAACCTTTAAATCGTTTTGTGGACCTTCACAGTTAAATAAGCAGAATAGGGTGGCTGCTACTGTAAGGCATGGTTATTTACTCTTATTCGCCTTCGTGATTCAGTTCTATTATGCCTTCTCTACCTAACACAGTCATCCACACCCACTCCTGTCATCCTCTTGAAAACGAGGATGACAGGAGTGGGTGCTTCACTTAATAAAGGAGGGAAAAACGTAAAGCCAACGTCATTCCACAGCACGCGGTATGAGACTCCCTTTTTCAAGGGAGTGACAACAATGCTAGATATAAATGTTAGTAGCTACTTACCGTTCACAATCGACAAATACTCCGCCACACCTTCCGCAACCGTCTTAAACTCAACATCGCAACCCGCGGCGCGCAGTTTGGTTAAATCCGCTTGGGTGTATTCTTGGTAAGCACCTTTCAAATGGTCAGGGAACGGAATATTCTCGATTTCACCTTTACCATGGTGCTTAATAGCTGCTTCAGCGATAGCTTCAAACGTTTCCGCATTACCGGTACCACAGTTAAAAATACCAGACACGCCGTTTTCTAAGAACCATAGGTTTACTTTCGCCACATCGCCTACGTAAATAAAGTCACGTTTAAATTGAGCGCTACCAGCAAACAATTTAGGGTTCTCACCGGCATTCATTTGGTTATTAAGGTGGAACGCAACCGACGCCATGCTGCCTTTGTGCTGTTCGCGTGGGCCGTAAACATTGAAATAACGGAAACCGGTAATTTGCGACAGTTTTTCACCGTGCGCTTCTGCATCTGCAGTTAAGCGGCGAACGTAGTTATCAAACTGCTGTTTTGAATAGCCGTAAACGTTTAATGCACCTTCGTATTCACGCTCTTCTTTAAACACGGTTGTTTCGCCGTAAGTGGCGGCAGAAGAGGCGTACAAGAATGGGATTTCACGCTCTAAACAGAAGTGAAGCAGCTCTTTCGAGTATTCGTAGTTGTTGAGCATGACATATTTGCCATCCCACTCGGTGGTTGCAGAGCAAGCCCCTTCATGGAAGACCGCTTCAATCGGACCAAAGTCATCACCTGCCATGACTTGAGTCAGGAAGTCATCACGGTCCATGTAATCGGTAATGTCCAAGTCAACTAAGTTTTTGAACTTACGCCCATTTTTAAGGTTGTCTACTACTAGGATGTCGTTTAAGCCCGCTGCGTTTAGCGCTTTGATAATGTTGCTGCCAATCATGCCAGCACCGCCAGTTACGATGATCATAAAACTCTTCCAATTGAATAGGATAATTAGTTTAAGTATATAAGATTTGAGGGGAAGGGGGAATAAGGGGAGAGAAGAGCGGGTTAAGAGCGGGGAAGAGCGGGGAAGAGCGGTCCTATGGTCCTGGGGTAGAGCGGGTTAGGAGTGGTGCTATGGAGGGGAGTTGGTTTTTTGGCCTGTGGAAGTGTTTTAGATCTTATCTTTATGTTTTTTTATTGTATTGCTTTGTCATGTAGTGACTTTGGTTCTATTTTCGGCACAAACGTCATTTCCCCCCTAGGAACCAAGGCCGCTCTTAACCCTAGAACCATTGTCCCGCTTTTCCTAGGACCCAGGACCGCTCTTCCCCGCTCTTTCTCGCCGTTTGTCAGCAAATTGTAAAAAAATACTCATTTACAACACTTTATACTTTCTACTAACATGACAACTCAGGGTGCTCAACTGAGTGCACTGAATTATCGATAATTTAGTAAAGGAATATAATCATGAAAAAAATCGCATTAGTAATGGCGATTGCAGCGGGTATGGCTAGCCCAGCGTTTGCGGAAGCAGAAGCTGGCGCGGCTGGTGCTGGTGGTGCTGCCGGTGGTGCTGCAGGTGCAGCAACAACAGGTGCTATCGCTGTCGGTGCTGCTGCAGCAGTTACCGTTGTTGCCGCGGCATCTTCGGATGACAGCACAGCAACAACAACAACAACGCCTTAGTCGTTATTGTAAATATAAGCTCCTCTTGCATGTTGTATCGTAAGGGGGGTTTAAAAGCGGTCCTATGGTAGAAGAGATAGAGCGGCCCTATGGCCCTATGGGAATGCGCGATAAGTTGTGATTTTTAGTTGTTAAGTGTTTGACTTGTAGTGGTGTATGCCTTTTTGTTAACCATAGAACCATAGAACCATAGAACCATAGAACCATAGAACCATAGAACCATAGAACCATAGAACCATAGAACCATAGAACCATAGAACCATAGAACCATAGAAC